>NZ_JBXWQI010000017.1:0-70712 GCF_059612305.1 Ruegeria sp. CDSA033
CAGGTGCCCGAAGGTCTTCCTGTCAGCAATCGCCCTCGCAGCACTCGTTATCTATTGGCTATGAGTCCTGACCCTAGGCCCTCTTTTAGCGGTGCTGGCTGTCGAGGCGCATCCCAATCTTGGAGCCAATCGGTCGACAAAGTATTTACCGTCGCAAAAACTGACGAGATTGAGTGCGCCGGCCAACAGATGCAAAGACATCCCCATCCCAAAATCGTCCGACAAAATGGTTTTTTGGTGCGGGTCCAATTCGGCAAAATCGTGGTGCAGTTCGAAGTTGTCGCTGGCCGACAATGCCCCGAGATACCTGACCCACGCCCACAGCGAGTTGATGGAGTGCTTGGCTGCGTGAGCCGGGACAGTGCAATATCCTATTGTCAGTAGGAACTGGAAGATATCTACGTCATTTGCCCCATTCAGGGCTTTAGTTAGCGTTTTCGGTGGGGTGTTGTTCGGCCAGGTATGCCGGAGGATTTCGCAATTGAGTGTCTTTTGCATTCGTCTTTTCAATCTTCTTTTTTCCCGTGGGAGCAGGTGTAATTGAACGCAAACAAAGTTTTAACGGGTCCTGATTGCTGCCCGGTTAATCTGTGGCAGTATCATCACCCTATTAAGTTGCAATGTTTCCAGACCCTGCTGCCAAAGGTAGAAAAGTGACCCCTTACCCGCCCTGTTTTAAGCGTCGACCATGGGCAATAGAGCGGTTTGAAGCCCTCAGTCAGACCCAAGCTGGCTTCAAGCCGTCTCAGCTCCTGATCCCACTCATCTCTTGTGCGTCCAGCGTTGGGGGCTTCTGGTGAACCCGTCATAGCAATACATCTCCGGATCCGCGTTCCCGCACCAGATCAAGAAAGTCGGTGACACTCAGCAACCAGGGTTGCTGGTCCACGCGATATGTCCCGTGCAAACCTTGGGGCAAAACAAGGCGCAGGTTCTGAGCCTGCATTTCTGTTGTCTGAGCGCGGGAAATCGCGGGCTCGAGCGTCAACAAGTGTTTCTCCTTGATGCGGTCCGCCTCAGCGAGAACCTGACGCCAGCGATCTTTGCAGGTCGTTTTCACGCCCAACATTGTCAGCCCGGTCTCAGGGTAGCCGGTGTTTTCATATTCAGCCTCTCCGGGGAAAAGGAAATCAGCTGCATTGCGTTTTTCAGTGGTGGCTTCCCGAACGTAGCGCACACCCGCGGCTTGGAGAACAGCCTCGGTATGGTGACCGAATGCATAACCGGCACGGGATTTTCTGCGATTTTGTACGCTTAGCGAGAATTTAAGGAAACCATCAACGTCGGCCTGACCCCTTTCCAAAAAGCCTGACGTCAGTCTTTCCGCTACAATCTGCCGTTCCAAATGTCTAAACAAAGCCTCTTCATGTTCCATCCAGGCCATCAAAGCGCTGTCAGGATCATCTGTCGCATTAACTCCTGGTAATGTTTCTCTGGCAAAGGCAGAGAACTCAGAAGTCCCGGGAAAGCTCAGGCCAAACCGGCCAACGAGAGCATCAAAAGCCCCCGGTTGTTCGTCCTCAACTTCGATGCCGAGATCCGCGAGAACCACCTGTGCAGGCAACCCGAGTGCGACTGTATCGTGCCTCGATAGGCGTCTGGCGTCAGGTTGATCATTGAATAAATCCAACCCAAAAAGCCACAGCAACTGCTGGCCGATAGTGGAACCGTTGGGTGTCAGGATCACCATTAGGCTCCCATCACGGCGTTGGGCGACGATTAACTGATCTTTTGCTCTTGCTGAATGCACCAAATTGCGAGCTTTGGCTGAATAATACAGATGAAACTCGGTTTTGCGATTAGGGTTGTTCTTTCTGTATGGCGCCCAAGTGCAACTGGCGTGAAGGGGACCCAAACGCTGGTCCAATTCGTCAGTTATCCAGAAGAAGTCTGCGTCGTAACTTTGCTTTTGGTCCGGTTCGCCGAGAAAAGCGCGAAAACTCTTCACACCCTGAAACTCGTGCTGCTTCTTGAGTTCATTCGCAGTAAGAACCTTGGCTCCTGCGCCCTCAAACAAATCTGAAAGAACACCAAACTTCAAAAGCGCCTCCGCAACCTCAACGGCTACCCTCAATATCAAGCTCCGCGTCGCCACAGGACAACCATTGCGAGAGCGTGTCAATCACATCCACAACTTTTTGCCTGCCTAATCCTTTCAGAGCACATTCCCACACGATTGCTACGCGCCAATCCGCTGTCCGCAGGGCAACATGGTTTTTCTGATCCCGCTCCACGTTCCCGCCGATCTTGCCTCGCCAGAACTCTTCGCGCGTTTTTGGCCATTTGAACAGCGGGCATTGATGACCATGCCAGAAGCACCCGTTTACAAAGATCACGGCCTGATATTTTGGCAGCAGCAGATCCGGCCGTCCCGGCAGTTTGCGGTCGTGCAGGCGATAGCGGAAACCCCTGCCATGAAGCCCACGCCGGATGATCAGTTCCGGTTTGGTATCCACACCCCGGATTGCCGCCATGTTGCGGCTGCGGGTTTGCCGGTCGTGGACGTCAGCCAGTTTTGCGAACAGGTATAGTCCCCTGCCCTTCCAGGATTGCACGGACATGCGGCTCCATAATCCGCGCCACCTCGGCAAATACCGGCACGGCCACCGAGTTCCCAAACTGCTTGTAGGCCTGTGTATCCGAGACCGGGATCCGAAAATCTTCCGGATACCCCATCAGGCGGGCGCATTCACGCGGTGTGAGCCTGCGGGGATTTTTGCCTTCGCCGCGGCTCACGAGGATTTCCGATCCATCCTTGTAGTAGCGGGCGGACAGAGTTCTGGCGATGCTGACGCCGTCTACAAGGCCAAAGCCAAACCCGTTGCCTTTGGCTTTGTGTTTGGCGGCGTAGTCCTGCAGGTATTTCCAAAGCTTGTCGGACAGGGTGTATTTGTCACTGACGGTGGCATCATTGCCGAGCGTGAAATGCCCTTCAGGATTCTCCAGGCCGTTCTCCGGGTGCAGGATATCCCGCATCCGGCGCTCCCGATGGGGTGGCAATAGAAATTCATCAAAGCTGAACGGTACGTTTTCGCGGAAGCCGACAATAACGATCCGCTCCCGGTGTTGAGGCACAAAGTGGGCTGCATCAATCACCCGGGGCTCGGGCACGTAATAGCCCAACTCATCCCGGAGCTTCCGCATGATGACCTCAAAGGTCCGGCCCTTGTCGTGGCTGCGCAGGTTTTTCACATTTTCCAGCATGAAGGCTGCAGGACGGTGATGTTTCAGGATGCGCAGTACATCGAAGAATAGTGTGCCCTGGGTCTCATCGTCAAAGCCATGAGCGCGGCCCAGTGCATTCTTTTTTGACACCCCTGCAATGGAAAACGGCTGGCAGGGAAACCCGGCAACTAGAACGTCGTGCCCCGGGATGTCTTCGGCTTCAATTTTCGTGATGTCGCCGGCGATGGGGCGATTATCCGCGAAGTTGGCGTCGTAGGTTTGCTGAGCGTATTTGTCCCATTCCGACGTAAATACGCAACGCCCGCCCGCGCTCTCCATCGCCTTTCTCAGGCCGCCGATCCCGGCGAACAGGTCAATGAACGAAAATGCGGCGCCGGAGGTATCCGGCTGGCGCGCCTCGGCCTCCATTCGCAGCAGGTTCATGACCCCTTCACGCGGGGTTTCCTCTCCGCGTTTCCAGCGGTAGATGTGACTTTCAGAATAACCTAGGAATTCCGCGGCCTCAGAAACCGAATGGCCGGTTTTCTGCAACAACAATTCAAATTCGGTCATTCTGCTCGCCCTCTGCTCCCGCGTTTCCGATACCCGCGGGGAATTTTTCTGTCACTATGGCGACCGGAGTCCCGCGAAGCAAGAACATTCTGTAAACATTTGAGTGAATCTAATGTTAACGCCGGCTGGGATTTGAATTTCATCAGGATGCTCAGCGCGTTTTGGCGATACACCCAAAGTTGGCGCAGAATTCGCTCGACTTCCATGGCCCGGCAAGCGGTACTGCTGCCATGGACGACGCAACCCGGGAACAGCTCAATTTTGTTTTTGCAGAGCTGACCGGTAATCTAGAGGATGCGACCTCGCTGGCCCTGAAGGGCCAGCACCCGCAGACAGATGCTGAAGATGCCGAAGAACTGATACGGTCCATTCAGGCCCTGCTGAGCCACGCTGACGCCCGCATACGGGCCATAGAGCGACTTGGCTGGCCGGTATCGCTGACATCCGATCGGACACCATACCGTTACCCCTGGCCCTATTTCTGACAGGGGCAGCGGGCACAACAGCGCCGCCCCTGATCCAGGTCGTGTCTGGACGCTAAAATCAGTGGTGTATCCTTTCAGCTGGTATCAGCAGATGCGCGTCGGGCACCACTGACATCGACACCCAGTTATTCCAGCTTTGCCAATATCTCTTCGCGGCGCTGTGTGGCCTGGTTTTCTCTGGCATCCATTTCCCGCTGCACCACCAGCATGATATTGATCGCTTTGATCAGGGACTTCGACAGCACCAAATCGTTTGGCTGTGAACCTCCCCCAAAGAAGTGGTCGTCCCTATGTGACAGAAGCGAAGTGTGCCTGTACTTGGCGATTGAATGTCTCCGAGCCGCTCTTGATCGAATGCAGACTACCGTCGACGAAATCATGGGGACAGAAACCTATGCGAAATAGCCATTTCCTGAATGCCATTGGGTTTTGACTGAAAGGTCGTAAGGTTTTCCCTGTTTATGGGTCTAGGGAACTCCCCCACAGGGCACCGATCTAACTACGCATTTCGGAACCTCAGGCACCAAAAAGCGCAAAAACGATGCGTACCCGCAGGGTGGGATTGTCCCATTGGCGTGGATCAACAGACCTATGCCTGTGTCGTGACAATGGGATGGATCGGTTGCCTGCATCGTGCAAACTCAAACCGCTAAGCCACTGTAACTGGTCCGTTACCCTCAGTATCGCGCAACACTTCGGTTTTCTCCCGGTCTAGCTGGTTGTATCCGGCTGCTTGTCGCGGCAAAAAAGACAAAGAGCATTATCGGTGAGATCAATATGAACACGAGCAGGGTTTTATTCGCGACGTTGCTAGGGCTGTTTATTTCTTGCCTGATTGGATATGAGGCCTTTCCGGTCGGGGACGATTTTGCCTATGGGCCACTTACTGAACACCGGATCGACCCAGCACTCTATGTGAATGACGATCAGCTGCGGCTTTTTAAGAACCACGCCTATGTCTACGAGTGGGTGTATCGGACAGGAAGGGCAACAATTGGAGTCGAGCCCGCCTTTCGATTGGGTGTGTGGCTTTTGGCTATGATAACGACGGTGGTGATTGGGTCGTTGCTGCGCGGGCTTGAAGCGCCGGTGGCGGCGCTACCGATTGTTCTTGGCCTCAGTGTGGTTGTTAAACTCGACGGTATGGGGCGGGGAGATTACGGGGGGCTGACATCCGCATTTTTTCATCACCATAATGTGGCTTTGGCGTTGGTAATC
The DNA here is from genome assembly GCF_059612305.1 of Ruegeria sp. CDSA033. Lineage (NCBI taxonomy): Bacteria > Pseudomonadati > Pseudomonadota > Alphaproteobacteria > Rhodobacterales > Roseobacteraceae > Ruegeria > Ruegeria sp. CDSA033. The sequence continues at coordinate 5,442 of NZ_JBXWQI010000017.1, forward strand.
GGAGCCGTCGCAGCGGCATTTTTTCGCAAGAATTGGCTGGCAGGAATTTTCCTGGGGCTGGCAGCCTATGCGCAACCAATGACTGCGTTTCACGGCGCAATCGTGATCGGTCTTGGTTCATTGGTCCGTAATCCACTTGATGCGATGAAGCTGGCCGTTGCCGCGGGTGTTGTGGCATTTCCTGTAGCCGTCTGGCTCTTTGAGGCAATCCTAAAAGCGCCTGACACTATTGTGACGTTTGATCTGATCACGGATGCCTATCGGTTCCGGGCACCAGCGCACTATGACCCGCCGTGGTTCGATATCTTGATCACCACACTTTACTTGTTGGCGGGCTATGCTGGTGCTGCTTTGTTGCATCGCGAGAAATCGAGCATAGCGCGTTTTGCGGTAGGGTTGCTGCTAGGGTTTACGCTACTCCATTTTGTCACACTGGTTGTCTATAAGGTTGCCATTGCTGAGTGGGTTGGGTTTTTCATTCTGGATGCCAACCGCTCTACGCCAGTTCTTTTTGCCGTCAGCACATCTTTGGCCGTTGCGGGCATGTGGTTCGCCAAGACTGGTCGCGGGGTTTGGTTGACAGGGATTCTACTGGCGACGCTTCTGCTCCTCAATATGACGCCGGCCGGGCTTGTTCTCATCGCAATCGGTGTTGCGATGATGGCGGCAGGCAACGTACCGCGGACTCAAACCGCCGCTTTATGCGGCGTTGGGGCTGCGCTCTTAATATGGTTTCCTGCCCAGTCGCGCCCGCCTTATCTGCCTGATTCGACGCTTCTGGCGTTGGAACAGATCCGAACCGAAACACCGGTTGATGCCTTATTCGTCATTCCTGTGAGCTTGATAGAATTTCGTCAATATGCACAGCGGAGTGCTTATGTGGATTTCAAGCTGTTCTCAGTGGCGCAGCCTGATCAAGCCTCATTGACGCGCGCGCGACTCGAACAGGTTGCGCGCCCGGCACCTGAACATATCTCTTTGCAAGGTTGGGGTGCGGCGTACCTTTGGGATTACGAACAAAACCGTCAGGCGACTTGTGCCAATATGGCTGAAATGTTGGCGAAGACGGGCGCGCAATATTATTTGCGCCGCGTGTCATCAGACGAAACAGCGCCCGAGTGCCCTGACTTACCGCGTCCGATCCTGACGAAGACATTGGCGCTTTACGGGTCGGTGGAATGAGGGTGGGCAAAAACCCAGAATTTGCATAGCAAGAAGGTTGAAAAGGGCACGGCTAAGGCAACAATCGCCATTGCGAGAACGAAAGGTCCGCCAAGTTGTACCGCTATCAGCTCGGTAATGGCTGTGGAAAGTACAAGGCCAACACCGGACACGGTCAAAAACCGTGGCGCGTGAAAACGATGCTCGAGTGATGTGTCAAAGGTAATTCTGCCGTGTCCCAGATATGACAGGCTAAAGGCGGCGGCAAATCCGGCACTGTTTGCCAGCAAGGGTGCGATGCCGAAGAATTTCAATGCGACAATTGCAACAACGACATGCAATATGGTTGCCAAAACGCCAACCCCGGCAAAGCGCGAAATCTGCCCAATCATTGAGAGGCTGGATTGGTTGTTAGCACGGCGCAGAGAGAGAGGCCGACGGGCAGGCTGAGACGGCCAACAAGGTGTTTTTCAGCCGCAAAAACAGCGCGGAGTGCCGCATTGACATGTGGCGCAGGCAGTGTGTCATCAGCCTTTTCGATCCGGAACAGTGACTTAATTGCCCGACTGGCTACGGCCAGCGGAAAGAGGGCTGTGTTGAAATAGAACCCATACTCCATTTGCAACCCGGCCTTCGCGGCAACATTTGCGAGATGCGCACGGGTATAGCGGCGGAAATGGTGATGGCGTTCATCGTGGCGCGACCAAAGCCATTGGAAAGCTGGCACTGTCATCACAATACGCCCGTCTGATGTAAGGCGGTTTGCCAAGGCACCCAGAGTGGCTTCGTCGTCTTCGATATGTTCGAGTACGTCGAAAAGCCCAATAAGGTCAAATTTTTCGGAAGCGAAGGGCACCGCGTCAGGTATTGAGCCCTCGGCAATTGCAATACCGCTTTTGGCTTCGGCAGTCCGGCGCGCATCGGCATCAAGTTCGAACGCGCGAATATGGCCGAATTTCGCCAGCATGCCAAGATTTCCACCCGTACCACATCCTGCTTCGAGAATGCAGGCGTCGTCTGGCAGTTTTACGAGCCTAGAGATGACTGCGGATAGGATTTCGCGGCGGGCGACAAACCACCATTGCACTTCTTCGAGTGCAGCCATGCGGTCAAACACAGCACGATCCATTAGCTGTCGTCCTGCCCTTTGTGAACCGATCTAAGCACGTAAAGCGGTCGATCTTGGACTTCTGAGTAAATGCGCCCAATGTATTCGCCGAGAATGCCGATCGCAAAGAGGTTGAGCCCCCCAAAGAGCAGGATCAGAATAAGAGTCGAAGCGTAACCTGGTACAACTACGCCAAAGATCAATGTCTGCACCAAAATGCCGACTGCGTACAGAAACGACAGGGTCGCAAGAATGGCACCTGCATAAGTCCAAATATGAAGCGGGGCCGTCGTTGACGAAAATATCCCATCTAGCGCAAATTTCCAAAGGCTCCAAAAAGACCAAGCGCTTGTTCCATTTTTACGTTGTGGGCGTGTGAAGGTTACTTCGACGGCATCAAAGCCTACCCAGCTGAACATCGCCTTGCTAAAGCGCACCCGTTCACCCATGTCGCGCACCACGTCTACGACCTGGCGATCCATCAGGCGGTAGTCGCCGACATTATGTGGGATTTGGTGATCCGACATGGCGTTGAAGAGGCTATAAAATCCATCTGCTGTTTTACGTTTGAGCCAGGTGTCGCTGTCACGGCAAATACGTTTTGCATTAACCACCTTTGCGCCCTGACGCCAATGATCAAGCATCTGCGGAATAATCTCGGGCGGATCCTGAAGATCGACATCCATTGGTATGCATGCGTCACCTCGAGCGTGTTCAAACCCGGCTGAAATAGCGGCTTCTTTGCCGAAGTTTCGCGAAAGATTCACAAGACTGACCTGGCAGTTTTTCTGCATTCGACTGCGAATGGCAAACTCTGTTGCGTCGCGGCTGCCGTCATTGACAAAAACCACCTCGTAGAGGTGATCGGGCTCAAGCGGGGCGAAAACTTCTTCGATCTTGTCAAGAAAAGGCCCGATGGCTTCTTGCTCATTGCAAACCGGCACCACAAGCGAAACCAATTTTGCTTTGCTGGGTCGGGAGGCGTTTGTTGCTTCTCCCGTAGTCTGCAACGTTTGTCTGTTCGCTACCATTTCGGCTCCTGAGGATATCTGTCGTAAACCCAGATTGATATGGGCAACAATATCGGCGCAATCAGGCAAAACTTAGGCGTATCAAGTGGGAAATTTTTCTTGTTTGCCTGACTAGGGTCAGGATTCATAACCAATAAATGACCAGAGCCGCGAGAATGATTGCTGACAAGAAGACTTTCGGACACCTATCGCAACATGCGGCTACTCGCCTCCAGTCTTTCAGACGTCCGAACGTGATCTCGATTCGATTACGTCGTTTGTAGCGCCTCTTATTGTATTTCACAGGCGTATTGGGGCGCCTTTCCCACCGACTACCAATACAACTCCACCCTTCGATAAACCCTGTTGTCCAAGCATCAATTCGAATAATCAGGTCGGCAGGATAACTCTGTGCTGTATCAGCCTTGGAACGGAATTCTGAAATAAGCCTACCGAAAAGTTCAGGTGGCCTATCCTGACCCATTGCCACCACGATATGATACAGTATTGCCGAGATAAGACTTTCTTCGATGGCGATAGCTTCGAGCGGAAAGTCGGCCTCTAGAGCCTGCTTTGCGCGGTTCATGGCTGCAAGGAAACCTGCGTTGCGGGACTCAACTTGACTTCGCGCAGTGTCTAGGTCTTCACCTTCTTTTTTGGCATAAAACCAAACCTCAAAGTTAGAGTATCCGCTCTGCTTTGAAGCTTTCACATCAATTTCCCTGATCATCGACCAAAACTGATTATGGAACCGGTTCAACAGGATGTTGGTGAGCACCCAGTAGCCAATCAGCCGATGGAAGGCTATTCACCAAAGCTCTGGCCCCCGTGTAATCGCTAACCTGCCCAGCCGATATGAAGAAGCGGATGGGGCGTCCGAGGCTGTCAGTAACGGCGTGCAGTTTGGTATTCATGCCACCCTTGGTGCGCCCTATCAGCCTGCCACTCCCCCCTTTTTCAACCGCAGGCTGGAAGCCGTGCGGTGCGCTTTGAGGTAAGTCGCGTCAATCATGATGGTCTTATGATCGGTTCCCTCCGCAGCAAGCCCTGTCATGATCCGAGCGAACACACCCATGTCGCTCCACCGCTTCCAGCGGTTGTAGAGGGTTTTTGGCGGCCCATATTCACGAGGTGCATCAGACCACCGCAACCCATTGCGATTAATGAAGATAATCCCGCTCAGAACACGCCGGTCATCAACTCTCGGCTTGCCATGGCTCTTCGGAAAGTAAGGCTGAAGACGCTCCATTTGTTCGTCAGTCAGCCAGAATAGATTGCTCATTTCACACCCCTGAAATTCAGGGGCTTGAATCACGCAGTCGAGATCACGGCAACCAATTAATGGGTCCAGAACCTAAGCAGACGCAGCCGCAAAGCGCCCATACAGTGAACCCGGCCGTACCAGAGGTGGCGCGGATACTATCTATTCGGCCACTTACAGCCTTCCGCCATGTCAGGCCAAAGCCCGACCAATATCTTGGCGACCGGTTCTTGCACTCTTCCCCGCCACCCTGACATTTTATTAGGGCCGCAGTTTTTCCAAATGGAAATTGACCGTTCAGAGCGGCGAGGGACCATAGAATTGGAACCCTATGGATAACAGACCACCTGGTCTGACAAGACGGTCCAAAGGATTGATGTCAGCAGTTACCTGCCTGATGGTTGCAGGCAAGGTTCAGAAGATCCAGAAACTCATCGCCAAGCCTGGAGCTTCCCTGAACTTTTGGTGCAGTATCTCGGAATCCATAAGAGGTAACGCCGACTATTCGGTTCGGGCTGTCGTGCATGGCGCCATCTTGCCCTTCGGCTTTGACACCGAAATTCTCAAACCAACCACCGCCAGACGAACCACCACGCATGTCAGATCCGTAAAGAACCGTGTTCTCGGACGCGCTTCTGTGGAAGGCACTATCGACCTGGTGCATCACTTCACCGCTGTCGTGGTTTCCGGGGTAGCCAACCTTTTTTGTGTGGTTCGGGCTGAGCGCGTTGGTGCGGAATCCTGCCCAACCTACCACTTCGCCAATGCGCTTGGTCTCTCCTTCAAAGTCACGGTCCTCTACCTCGATGATTGCAAGATCGCCGGCATTGGGGACTCTGCCATCTGATTGCAGCCACGAGCCCGTCGTTGCAACCCACGTCCAGTTCCAGGCCTGATACGGGGCGTTTCCTCGATGGTACGCGGGTATGAAAATGAAGTTTGAAAAGAACCCACCATTTCCATTGGCCCCCTCGTGAACACAATGGCCCGCTGTAAGGATCAGCCGGGGCCTGATGACAGTCCCCGAACAAATGAAGTCGCCTACACCAGGCTTAGAGAAGAAAATCTTTCCGTTTACGCGATAGGGATAATGCAGCCGCGCATCTTCCGGTATCAATCTTGAGCTCGTGAAATAGGCCCCTTCGGTGCCCGCAGCTTCCGGAACAAATGGTGCTGTCGTGTCGATCGGTTTTGTGTCCGGGAAAAGCATGTCGTTGGCATTGGCCTGAATTTGGTCACTTGCAACCGCGTAACGCCCACTTTCAACAACCTTTGGCAATTCTGCATCGGATTGAATCTCGGCGCCTTCCACCAAGGCCTCGAACGAAGCTTCGGGAATTGGAATGCCTTGGCTTTGAGCATCGGCAAACGCCTGAGGCGTCCAATGTCCCAGCGGATCACGGTCTTCGGTCGGTTCGAAATCCGGGTTTTCTATTCCCAATGGCTCTTCTTGCGCTAAGGCGTCAGAGGAAAAGACAATCAGGGCAACCGAAAAAAATGTACTCAATAGTGGATAAGAATTGTAATGCATGAAAACTCTCCTTTTGTGAAATTCAAAGCGATCAGTTAATCCGTGTCCGGGGCTATCGTGTCAGACCCTCCCGATCCCGGAGAAGAAATACTTGGTGCATCAGATACCGGTGGTTCCTCTGGCGCAGTGGGCTCATCCGGAGCGATCGGCAGAGGTAAGGGAACCGCAGTGCTTGGGATTTCGGAATCCTGCCCGCCGGGAGCAGCTTCGATGCCAACAGGGGCCCCATCTTGCACCAATCCAACCGAGTCAATCCGTAAGAGAGAGCCGAATGTGGCAAGGTTGGGCTTGTCCGTTACATCCGGATTTCGGTGTCCGGCACGCTGTTGCCCGACCACACGCCCGGCGAGGTCAAACACCGGCGCCCCGGAAGAACCTGCTTTGGTGTCACAACTGTGCCCAAAGCCGTGCAGAAACGCCTCAGTTTCTGCGTTGTCAAAAACAGCACAATCTATGATCGAGACTTTCTTGGTTTCCCCGCCCGGGTGCTGAACAATAAAAAGCGGTTCGTCGTCATCGGTATCATGGTCGCGGAAATCTACGATCTCATACTCATCCTTGGGCGCTGGGGTAACGCGCAAAATGGCGGTGTCCGCGCTCTCTTCGCCTTCTTGGGCGACAACTTCGACGCACCGAACACTTTGTCCACGATCAAAGGCGCCGAATGCGTTTTTTTGAAATCCGAACTGGACAATTGTCGTGGCGCACACGTTTTGCGTTGCAACGCAATGTGCACTGGTTTGTACCAGATCGGCACCTATTCTGAACGCCGTGCACGTATCGCCGTGACCACCAACGGCATAGTCGACTTTGGCAACCGATGTTGCAACGGCTTTGATCACATCCGCCTGGTTCCCTTGATATTCTACGATATCCGTCAATTGACCTTCCCCAAAAAATGACTCAACCGCGACGGTTGTGAACGGAAACAGCACCCTGTCGACAACGAAGGTAAATCCGTCAGTTGCGTCCTGACCACGGACGCGAAGGCTCGCCTGTTGCCCTGGGATGAACATGGACCAGATGTCTTCCTGACCCTCTAACCTGTCTCGGTCCAGGACATCATGAACCTGACCGTTGCCGTCGGCGATCTCGATCCTGACGTCATCCCCGTGCGGTAAGTTCACCCCTGAAATTCGAATACGGATCTTTGTGTTCGCTCCGGCACTTATCGCGACCGGCGGTGTGACCGTGTGGGCCCAAACCAGATCACCGGGAGCCAGAGCAATGCCTTCGGGGGGATAGCGTACCAAAACTTCGGCGACACGCCCGCTGACATGCGGTTCAGCGTCTAATTCTGAATTGCCAAGCACAAGGAAAGTTACCAAAACTGTAGTGGCAATCCTCATTGCATTCTTGAGATGAAATCCGCGATCTCCGACAGTTTGATCGTGGCAAGGTCATCTACAGCGAACCTGTCCGCGCATTCATCCGAAAACGACTTAACACTCAGCCGTAACAAGTGCTTTTCAGGATTGTTGGTGAATGTCGCGATTTCCCGTTTAAGTGTCCCGTTCAGGGTGTGAAAGAATATCCCCTTGTTATTTCTGAAAAACATACGCCGAACGTCCCTGAGCCGAAGACTAAGCTGTGGTCCGCTGAGGAATGTTAGGTCGAAACTACCCTGATCCAGATTTCCACCAACCTCTCGCCGTAAGTCCAGTGCAGAACCCGTGATCCGGCAACCGTCAATCAGTTGCACCTGATCCCTGTCCTTCATCAGCGTGGCAGTCGCATCCAGTGCGCCGCCGTTGATTTGATCAATGGTATCAAGCGACAGTCGGGATGAATAAATCAGGCGTTCCCGCACCTTCTTGGGTGAAACATTTCCCCTGCTCATCAACAGGACCGCCGCTGCGGTGACTTGCGGAGCCGCCTGTGAAGTACCGGTTGCGGGCCCGAAAGACGACGTGCCAACGGTTGAGACAATGTTGCGTGCAGGTGCGCCCAACATAAAATTCTTGTCGCCAAAATTCGTCAAGAACTTGCCAGGTTCATCAAGATTTTCCAACAGCGCGACGGTGTCCGGGACAGTTTCCAGACCAACCACGCTGATTACATTTTCAAGCGATTCCGCGAAGCAGGCCGGACGCGTTTCGCACGGCCCTTCGTTGGCATCATCGCCCTCTTTACCGCCCGCTACGACAAATAGCGCGTGATCTTCCCATTTTTTGATGCGGTCACGGATTTCATCTTTCCCTCCGTTCTGGGGGGGGCTGTAACTGAAACTGAGGTTGAAGACTTTGACCTGTTCAAAAATTGCTGCATCGATCGCTTGCGCGATATCGATTGCAAAGTTCGAATCCCCCTGATCGGCGCGAACGCTATCAAAGGGTATGACGACGAAAGACAGGTTGGGCAGACCGCTGAGCAGGCCACTAATACCGCGATTGTTCCGCTCTGCAGCAAGCATGCCAAGAACGTGTGTCCCATGATGCTCGGGCAGCACTTGATGCGGCAAGACGACTGTGCTGCAATCAAAATTCGGATCATCTAATCCGGCCTGATGTTCCAACACAACGCGATCCGACAAGCGGATGATCGAAACCTTTCCAAGATCGCAGTGTGAAAGTATCAGTTCGTCATCAACAATCGGCACCTGATCGACAATTGCGACGGCCATAGACGCCAGCCCATCAGTGTTGATAATCGGGCATTCGCCATGCACGGCACGATTGCAAAACGAGTCAAAGACGTCCTTTGTGTGCGGCGCCAATGGCTCAGATTCAAAACCGGACAAAGCGCCGGTGTCATGTCCGTGCTCCAGACGAAGCTGTACGCCACCGACGATGCCGCGGGACAATGATTGATTCAGCTTCTCGAATTGGTTGTCGTTGAAATCGAACCTGATCGCGCGGTCTTTGACAATTTCCTCGTAATCCGCCAGAGGCGCTTCTGATACGGACACAACCGCATTCAACTGCGGTACAAGGCGCAATGCCAGGCCACTGCCATCTGTTGACCGGGTGGCGACCTTGACGCCGCGAAATCGACCCAAACGGTCGTTGGCCCCCTCTTGGGGCACATAATCATCAATGCAGATCCGATCCGTCAGGCAATTTTGGATAATTTTGATGCCGGTCGCCTCGACCTTGGCGCCTTTGTCGGCAGGTTCCGGTTTCCAGACCTGAGCAATCCTCAAGTCGGGGATACGTACCGTCTCGTCCTTGCCAACCGTCCAGCGCAAATCAGTGCTGCGTGTTCCGCCGACATGCTTAGACTGGTTTGCCAGGGTATTCGCTTCAACTTCTTTGCTGTCCTGATCGCAATGGTCGCGATTTACCTCACACAGCATGCTGGCGACTTGCTCGGTCATCGGTCCGACCCAGGCCCCCTCTGCTCGCATGACCTGTTCGAGTGTCGTTCGGGTGTCCATCGGAACTTCTTTGAAAGGGAGCCGCCCGGTGTTGAACAAAGTCAGCAGAAATTGTTCCTGTGCGAGCTGCGCCTGCACGGTGCTTTCAGCACGTTCGGTCCAGACGATTTCACGATCCTGCGCAGATGCGGAACCACCAAATGTGGCAAGCACCAAAACCAATGCACATGTACCAACCTGCGTTTTCATGTCCAAGCCCTACCTTTCAAGAATGGTAAAGGACTAAAAGAAAGTCATCATAGTCCTTTCAAATATTCAACGATTGCAAGGCGTTGTTCATCTGTAAAGGATGCGTTTCCATAGTCATGCCCTGCATTCGAGTTGCCAGCGATGATGTTTCCGTCTTCATCCCGCACATTGTAAACCCATGGGCTTTGCCCGGTATCGGTCATAAATCCGACGTTCCTGGTATCGAATTCCCGTGAACCGACACCAAAGCTTTCGGGGCGCGTTGGTCCTGTTGGTTCAGGATCCGCAGTGGCGATGTTGCGGGCCTTCGGCGGGAGCAAAAGGTCATATAACGTGGGTACCGAGCCGTTGTGCAAGTATGGCGCTGTAGCCCAAATTCCGTTGAGTGGGCGTGACTTGTAGGCCAAAAGTGGATCGTCCGCCGATAGACATTCCCGGGCCCGGTCCTTTCGGACCCCTTCCGGCACGCCCGGTAAAATCTCTCCGGCGGGCAACGCCATGGCAACCGCTTCGCGCGATGGTTCGATATCGGAAAACAGCGCCACGAGTAACTCGCTTGCCTTACCAAATATAGAGCCGACAGCCGCATTGACCAACATCTTTCGTGTCAGGTCAAATTCGCCAATCCGATCTCCGAAAACTCCGAAAGTCCACTGACCGCTCATGTTGCCTGCATCTGTCGTGCGCAAAAAAGTGTTGCAGGCCAGAAAGACGTCCGTGCCAGATTTAAGAAGGTTGACCATCTGATCACCTGCGGGCGTAGCCAGATCGCTTGACGCGAGATGCGCGTGGCATGCGCGGCAATTCTCTTCGAAAAGTTGCCTTCCTTCGGCGGCCAGGGTCGGATTGATCGGACCAAGAATGTCTTGGGGCCATTCAGGTGACCGGAGTTGGGCCAACAGGCGTTCAAGTCCCACCATCTCGGTGACGCGCACACTGCTATCATATCCCAGCGCAGCCCAACCTCGGTTGGCTTCGACATGGGCGAAAACGCCGATGACTTCGGACACGTTGCGGATCAACGCCCCAATGTCCGTGGTGCGACCAAATATAGGAACATTAAGGATTGCTCCGACAATCCCGTTCCACTGCAACTTCTCTTGCTGATGAGTATTCCAAATAAACGGATAACTCGCCGGCGCATCCGAGGAGAACTCGGCTGAGGGTGATTGCGCGCCGTTAATCATCGAAACTTTGGTAAGGATGTGCCCCTGGGCGTCAAGGCGCGCAGGGCCAGCCGCCACATTGCTGTGATTGAGAAGGCGTAGTTCTTCCATCCAAGCCAGTTGCTCAATGATCTGAAGTTCAAGCGACGCGACTTTGTCGGGGTCGAGTGAACCGCCCAATACTTGTTTGGCAAACAGGCGATACCGCTGGCCGTCCGCTAAGGTGGCGCGCAAAGCGTCCTCGGTCCCATTCACCAAGCCATCAAAATTGGCGAGCGTTGGCGCGCCATCTACCCTGAAACGCGTGTCTTGGAATGTGATTTCGGTAGTGTGACAAGCCGAGCAGTTCAATCCGACCCACGGCTCTCGCATGGTGCGGGACTGGCAGATTTCGGGGAATCTGTCGCACATCAAATCCGCGTGCCTGCTGTCTTCGTGGTCAACAACAAAACCGACGGGAAGGCCGTAGGGATTATCCCGCGAAACCGGGTTCGTCAAATATCCCAGTCCCTCAAGATTGGCCGACCCGTACATCGCCGTAGAACCATCGGCGGTCTTTAGTGCCAATGCCCAGGACAACGGTAGCAGACGCGATCCTTGCGTTGTAGTGTACCACCACGATCTTTGTTCTTCGTTCCATCCCTGCGTGAGACACGTCACTTCACCAGACGTGCAGGCGGTTTCAAATTCTGAGACAGGTTGTGACCAAGCCGGAAAGGCTGCGGCGAGACCACTCACGAGAACTCCGCCCCTCACCAGTTGCGAAAATAACTTGATGCTAAAATAAATCACCTGGCATCTCCCTCCCAACTTGGCCGCTTTGAAAGTGGCACACTTTGGAAATCGGGAAATCACCCAAATGGGTTAACTGGATTTCACGAAATGTGCTCCAACATTTGCCGCGCGTCTAATCAGTTGTGTCCGGTTCGCACAATTTGTCTTTGCAAGCAGGCCCTTGACCTGAGTATTAACTGTTTCGATCGATCTGTCGCGTTTTTTTGCAATTTGGCGATTGCTCAGCCCATCGGCCAGCATTTCGATCAAGGAACCTTCGGCGACACTCAACCCCAACACTTTTCCAATCAATTCGGAATCCATCTGCAGGCCAAGTGCCGTGTCAAGGCTGCATACCATAAAGCCCTCAGCCGCCGAGTCTCCGATCGCGTATTTTCCTTTTATCGGAACGACTTCCACTGCAAGCTGAGGCGGATCGTCAGACGCTGCCGCCATGGCTTCTTTCCTGGGTCTGGCACCAAATTGACCATGTTCGGAGACGCTTGAAGTGAGCTTTTGGAACCAATTGCGGTCCTCGTTGCGTGTCGGTTCCAGCCGTCCACGCGGATTAATCCGAAAAAGATGGTATTGCTGAATTTGTCGCAAAAATTCTTGATTTTGGGTTATGACGGCGCCATCTGCACGCAAAATACAGATTCCAATCGCCATATTTTCCAACGATTCGGCCAGCAAGGCGCCCTTTAAATCAAGTTGTCGGACGGGACGTGCCAGCTCGCAGGCCTTGGCCAAATGCGGCAGAATGGTTCTCAGAATACGGCGTTGGTGCGGACTTAGCGGCCCTTGTTTCTGTGAAAACTGCAGTGAGAATCTGTCACGCAACGGTTGGTCTTTGCTTAAGAGAGCTCCGGCGCGATGAGCGATACCAAAATCCGCCATTGCGCGCGAATTTGGTCGAGCATCAAGAATTTCCTTGGTCTTGGCAAGAACATCGTCACCGACGATATCTACATTGTCTCCCATAACCGAATGACGGGCGAATACTCTTTGGTCCTCCAGCTCAAACTGCTGAAAGTTGTGCAGATAAGTCGATACCTGATCCGGATCGTAATTGGACGACATGTAAGGTGCAAAAAGCCGCGGCAACCCGTCGTCCCCCTCGTCAATTCCAAAAACTATGGCACCTCGGGCATTAACCGATTTGGCAATACGGTCAAGTATAGTAGGCCAAGCATCCGGCACCACCACAAGATCATAAATATCAACAAGTATTTCTGGGTCACTCAACTCCGGCACAAGGGAACTTTAGTTGAAACACGGGGCGCGCGGCAACAACTAATGACGAGGTCTCCAAGTATCCTTCGACGCAATCCCTCAGTAACAGCAACCCATTCTCCGTGCGCACCGGCAGAACCAGATATTGCACGTCGTCCGGAAACTCAAAGTCTACATTGGCAAAGGCCAGGTCTTCGACAGTCAATCCACCGCCAAGCAATTCATCAGTGCCGGAGATGTGCGTGATTGTTGACCAGTCCGGCTCGCCGATAAGTGCCATGGCCGATGGATATGGACGAAGACAATCCCAATAGGTTTTGGAACGGGCAAGCCGAAGAGTGGGTGCCGAAGGAACACCGGTAGCCCAAGAGACAGGGATGCAGTGAAGCCAAAGCTGGGCATTACACCGCCCAGCTTCACTCCCTGTGCTGCAAGTTCTCGATGAGTTCCTTTGTCGGAGCCATGTTCTTCAGATAGAACCGCTCCAACTGGTCAACGGACGTTCCAGCATCCGTGGCAAGGGTGCCTTGGCGTATCAACCGTCTTTTGCTTCGGCATCACCGGCAGCACGTCCAACAGGCCGTCCTCGACTGCCAGCGTCAGGACCTTGCGGATAATGATTGTGTGCTTACCCTTGGTCGATTCCGCTAGCCGCTTTGGCCGGTTCTCATCAAGGTGAATCAGATAATCCCGAACCATTCCCGTAGTGAACTTGCTGACATCGTACTTTCCCAAGTAGCAGATCAGCCCGTCCTTGGAGCGGTTCTGCAGCTTGTTGTCGCCATCTGACCATTTGGACTTGCCCTTCTGCACTCCCATCAGCTTCTTGGCATAGTGCTCAAAGCTGGTGGCTTTCTTCTTGGCATGGTCACTGTTGGCCTTGCTACGGAACGTGTCGGCAAACTCATAAGCCACTTCAATAGCTTCCAGCCGTGATTCTTCCTTGGATGACCGATGGACGTAATTTCCCGCTATCGGGTCTCTGTACCGAATAAACCAATAGGGGCTGCGGCCTGTCCGATAGATCGCCAGACCCTTTCGGAGATGTTTCAGCTTGGAGATTTGGTTTTTTGAATCTTTGGCCAAGGTCAGCCCGTCAGAGGAGTGTATAACTGTGTATAACTTTTACGGCTGAAAATACGAACTCTCAACGACCGAAATTTACCAAGTAATTCAGTGATTTAGTGGTGCCCGGGGGCGGAATCGAACCGCCGACACGAGGATTTTCAATCAAGTTACCAGACGTGATTTCAATGGGTTGCATCAAAGTACATCACTTCGTGTATAACTATTGAAAATAGATGAGGAGATGAGAGTTTAAGATTTTAAAAATATAAATATTTTTACTGCAGTGCACTGCACTTCTAAACAGCCTTGCTGCAACCATTTTGGAAGGCAACGAGAACAGAATACACAAGGCGATCACTGTGGAGGCAGCTTTAACCGCTCTCGGTAAACACCAATACGTTTTCGAGCCCGATCAACAACATCGTCATAATGCAATAGCTCAGAATACAACTGGCCGATCGAATATTGGGTCTTCGGCTCCTTTATATCCGTCGTATCGAACCAACCTTTGGCTCCTGGCAAAGGTTTGTAGTTCCGCAAACGTATTGTGTTTATGGTATCCCCGATCAGGTACCCGTAGAACTTCTTGAGCTTCCCTTTTGACTTTGCAGCCAGAATTGTGGCGTACTCAATTAGGTCGTTGTCGTGTTGATCGAGGCTCACCCCAGGAGCCTTAAACTCCACGATTACAACCGAACCTTCCTCGTGGAACAATGCTATATCTGGTCGACAGGCTCGGTTTTCGTCACTGATCCGTTCGAGTAGTGCGTCGATTTCTTCGTCAATTCCATCTTCGAACAGAGCGCCATCACCCCACTTAATTTGGCTTAAAGGCTTGTCCGAAGCTATGTAGTCGTAATAGTGATACTCCTCACTCAACAACCAGACATCGTGATCTGCGACCTCTTCACTGTCTTTGCGCATCGGGAAAAAGATGTTGTGGATCAGTGCTTCATTTTTTCGCCTTTGACCATCATCCAAGTCCGTTTGAACCTTAAGACCCTCCGTGACGGCGAGATCGAGCACGTCAATCAGATTTGATCGGCGCACTACAAGTTGTGAGAGGTTCGCCATATCTACAGTCTTGAGGGAAGCAGTGAATTGCCACGACAAGTCGTCAATCTTTCGGCGGAAGTCATCACTATCCGGCTCCAATTCAGAAATGGCCTGCTTCATCATGAGAAGGCTAGCCGTTTCGTCTACAACCTTTTCCTGCAATTTCGTCAGAGCTCGCTTAGCGACACTGGTCGGTGTATCGCCAAACTTCACCCGGGTGTTGGAATAGGAGAGCATCTCTTCGGAAACGCCGAAATCTTCTGCAAGGTCCGTGACGATTTTGTCGCGGGACCAATCTGGGGGGGTGATTAATTCCTGAACCTTGTCATCAAGGACGGAGAAGATATCTTCGAATGTTATTTGAATGCCATCAAACAGGTCGTCCGTGCCATTTTCCTCTGGAATCTTGTCGAAGCCATCGCGCTGTTCATTTACTCCTTCGTCAAGAATGTCTCCCTCCACCAATATGATGTGAAAGAACCCATTGATTGCGTTGTTTTCCAGCGTCTTGGTTCTCAAGTAACGGCCTGTGATGAGTTCCGCAATTGCTGACTTTGCGCACAAGCCAACAACGTTACTGGGGAGCGGATAGACCTTTTCGTCAAGCTTGTAGTGTGTGACGGTCAGTGTTGTCGAAATCGTCTTGTCTTGTTCTACGTGTTCAACCTCAAGCGGAGTGACCGACGTGTGTTCAGGTATGTCAGAAGCCTGCAAAATCGACTTTGAAATTTGACCATCTAAGTCACTTTCGAACCTAATGCGGAAGTCACCCAGTTCGCTTTTAAGGCTAACGAAACGTTGAAGCACACTGAACAGAACATATTGCTTCAACGCATCAGCCTGCATCCACTTTAGGACATTAGTGGTTGTGAATACAGACTCGCGAATCTTGGGGAGCACGCTGGAAAGTCTCACCAGCATTCCAACTTCCCCGTCCTCTTGGTGCTCAATTGTAAAATCGCTCTGGTCGATTTCCTTTCGATTGTCTTTTGGGGGAAGGCTTATGTGAAATTTTCTTCCTTCGTCTTCATAGATCGAAGAAACCGAAACTTCACCAAAATGGTGAAAAAACTGAACTCGACCCGTCCCCTTACACCGACCAATCCCCGATATTTTGAGGTCGTCTTTGTATGAAGTGTCTTTGGTGAGGAAGGCCTTTTGTTGCTCCGGACCAAGTCCGCAGCCATTGTCACGGCACTCCACCTGAAGGTCATATTCCTCACCAATCAAGTCAGCTTTCGTTGCCTTTATCGACAACTTAACATCTAGAGACAAGACATCCTGAGTAGTTGCTCGTCTGATCAAAAAGGCGTCGATTGAATTGGCCAACAACTCGTCAATTACGACGTGTGTGTTCTTGCTTTTTCTAGTATTCTTTAAACTGCCTCGAATATCCAGCGTCATGCTTCAACCTTCACTGCGCTGATTATAAATACAAGCACTTATCAGCCCTCTGGAGAGTGACGTCAATGTAGATTGGCGGGTACAGTTCACCAGTGGTTGGCCAGTGAGGCTACTTTTCCGGCCTAACGTCGCAAAAGCACGAACCTCACGTCGTCAATACCAGCACACCAGAGGCTGTGACAACATTCACCGCTTTGAAAGTTGGTTTAGGTCAAGTCGCCAATTATGAAGAAAATCATAGAGTGTAAACTCGGAGAGGGTTGAATGTCATGGTACCATAGGAAAAAATCGGCACCAACCTTAGCGCGAACAATGCAACAGGGCTCTCTCAGAGGTCGCCCCTAAGTTGCTTGCATCTTCGACATTTTGTGCCAATCATCAAGGTATTGACCCGCGGAAGCTTTAGTCTGCAGTTGTTGAGCCCAAGACTCATGTATAGGTAGAACTGAACAAATGGCATTTGAAGGAGGTATCCACGCAGTAGGGCTTCATCTCCAAACTTATGCGCATAACTTTGAAGGGGCGGAGCGGGACGCATATGCTCGCTCTGCGTTCAATAGATATTACTACAGCATATTTCTCAAAACTCGCGAACTCTTCAGATCGTTAGATCCTGCTTGGTCTCGCAAGCCTCATGCTGAGTACCCAATCACCTTAAGAAAGCCAGTGCGAAAACAACTTAAGGCAGGCTGGACACGTGCCCGCAGAGACGATGACACCAAATTGATGAGAGATGTCGAGGCAGCCCTCAGAGCCGTTGATGCGCTGAGTGGTTTGTTGGAGAAGGCTTACGCAATCAGAGTGGTTGCCGACTATGAGCCAGAACGGGAAGTAAAATTTGACGGCGCGGACCGGTTCTCACTCAATGAAGTCGAAATAACGTCCGCACATGGTTGGCGTTCTAAGTGTGATACATTTTGCGCTGAAATAAGTGTAGCTTGGAAACAGGTAAATGTTTGATAAACATAAAATAAATTCGGTCACAATGGAACTTGGTCTTTCGCTCATTGGTGACCCAATCGACGATCCTGACGTGGACGGCGGCGCTATTATTTTCATCCGATCCGATGCGGGCACTTCAGCAGCTACAAACAGGTTGGTCAAAAAGCTAGAAAGCAAGTTGGCGGCCGAAGGGGTATTGGCCAAGATCGTAGCCCCAAATCAAGGTGTTGAGAAGACTGAAGCTTTCCTTGTCGCATCTCTTAAGGCTGCCCTGCCTGAGTTAGAATTAGATGTGACATTGGCAACAGGAACAAACAGCGCCGCCGCTTGGGTAAACCTGCCAGCCGAAGTCGACGAAGACACTAAAAACAAAATCGAAGGTACAGTTCAAAGGTTTCTCAACCAATTGGAAGTCGACGATGCCATTGTCAAATTCAGCGCTGAGAAAAATTACCCTTCGCCAACGGCCTGCTTGCGTGTTTTGCGACGTAACGCGCCATGTAGTGTCGAGGAGCTAACACAACACTTACACCTTCCGGGCTTCGACCCAATCGGCTTAGCAGACGTAAAGAGGTTTCTAGAGACAGCAAGGCGTAAAGGTCAGGTTATTCGTAGAGAGGATGGAAAATATATACTTACATTGCAGTCCCTTATGACCTTGGGGAGCAAGCGGAACCGGTTCAGTCCGGATGTTTCACGGGCACTTGCGTTGCCGCGTCTTGGAACTTAGATTTGTGACGTGGGAACCTCGGGCGAAGGTGTGTATCACACCTGTTTGCCGAGGCTAAACGATAGAAGGTTCCGCCATCTTCGATTGGCGCTCCTTCAGATCGCCAATCGAAGATGGCGGTACTTATGAAAGGTTACTTTGCTAATGAGGTTCCCACACCCCGATTTTTCAGAGCTTTGCCTATTCGCGCAGAATCCCGGCACTTTAATCAAAGCGCTTGGCAGTTATGCGGACGAAGATGAGCGCAAACTAATAAATGAGTACTGCGCAAAAGGGTTGCCACCAGTTACTTCTGTTGCGTCATTGTCAGTTATGACAGGGTTCAATCCGGGATTCATTTGGTCGATAACCTCAAGACCTAACAAGCACTATAGAACTTTTTCGATTCCAAAAGGAAAAGGACTGCCTCCTCGCACGATCAATGCTCCAAAAGTTGGGTTGAAGGCAATTCAAACTTGGCTTTCTAGGAATTGGGTAAAAAAATTTGATCATCACCCAAATTCATTTGGCTTTATTCCAGGAAACTCACACGTTCATGCCGCCAAGTGCCATCTGGGTGCAGAGTGGGTCATATCAGTTGACGTCGAGAATTTTTTCCCTTCGATTCAGAAAGATAGAGTTTTGAATGCTCTACTTAATCTTGGGTATGAAGCGGGCAGCGGACCACAACTTTTGTCCGATATCTTGTGCTTTAATGAAGCATTATCTCAAGGATCACCCGCCAGCCCTGTTTTGTCGAATATTGTGCTCCAACAACTAGACGAACGCCTATCGAACCTCTCTGTGGAAACCGAGACGGTATATACTCGGTACGCGGATGATATAGTGTTTTCGGGCAAAGGGAGCCTTCCCGAGGAATTGTTGGCACGCATAGTCAACGAAGTCGCCAGTGATGGATGGGCTGTATCGAACGACAAAGTTTACTCTGCCACCCTACCTAAAAGGCTAAAAGTTCACGGTCTTTTGGTTCACGGTGATTCAGTCAGGCTCACGAAAGGATATAGAAACAGAATTCGTGCCTATAGACACCTTTTAGCTCAGGGGAAGATTTCAAACGAAGATTTGAAATCAGTACTCGGACACATCTCTTATGCAAACTATGTCGAGAACCTTAAGTGAGGAAACATAGTACCCATCAGATATTGGGCAAATGCAAATCTGTTAAACGAAACCTGAGCTAGACCGCCTAATTTTTCTTAGCGCAGAACCGAAGTCATCTTAGCATAACCATGCTCTTCCGGGGCAGCATCCAGGTAGGCCGTGAGGTCTTCGGAGTTCTGAAAATACCGAGTCATCATTTTGTGCTCTAACTCTTTATTTTTTATTATCTGAGCAGTTTCGGGATCTCGCTTCATCTCTTCTAAAACGGTTAGAGCAGCATCAGTTGGTTTAGTGTGGTAGCTGTAATGTAGCTGTCCCGGTTTTAGTGTTTTTCCAAGAATTAAAAGGTCCCCAGGGGGCTGCCTAATTGCAGGGTAGGTTACAACTAATGTCAAATCTGATATTAGCCCCTGATACTCAAGCCAAGCGTGCGAAATCATTACGTCATCAGTACCGTCATTAACGTAACCAACTATTGGTAGCGTTGGGATACCTAGCCAATTGAAAGGTATCGGTGAAGTGTTGCCGTAATCTGATAACACCCCCCTGAAAATTTATTAGGGAAAACAAAGCGGTCAAATAATTTGATCGCAGTTTCTCCAACAACCCGAGCGTCACCGCTGGTCGTCTCCAAAAAAGCAGCTTTCGCCCTTTCATACGCCTCAGCTCGTCGTTTTGCTTGACCCATTCCTAACCTCAAAAAATCCTGGCATCTCTCCGGAAAGAACATCTAGCCTGATTGTTCAAGCAAAAATAACCCCTAAACATCTTAGATCTATGCTCAGGATTCTTGTGCAGAACCACAGGCTCCAGCCAAGGCCGCAGGACCCGTATTGTCACAAATTACTTGCCAGACCGTCTTATTGCTGGTGATACCAAGAGAACATAAAAACCTAGGCAACCACATCGTCCTCAACCACAAAGCTTCGTTTAACCAGAGCTTTGAGTTCTGGCGTCGCTTTGACCCCAGGTATACCTAACTCGTTAAAAATTGCGGGAATATTCGATGTAGAAATAGCAGGCAGATCGGACCGAACCTTTAATCTGCCAAGAATGTGTTCTTCAGAGTTTCCCCCTCTTGATAATTCGGCATCTAGGGTAGTCACGATCCTCAAGATAACTTCGGTAAAACCCAAAACGCCATTGAAACTTAATCTGACGGGCTCGTCCAAATTTGCACGATGGTAGGTTGGCACAAAATCCATCCCAAGAGACGCTTCGTTTGCGAGTGGGATAAAAACAGATTGAGCGCCGAAAAGCTTTCCTTCACAAAGCTTACCCCGGTGTAACAAGACATTGCGTAGCTCCTTAAAATACCTAAAACATTTCAATAAGTTATCCAATTTTTCGAAGGAGTACTTTTTCGAGCTTACCAGTGATGGATAGATTGCGTCTCGAATAACTGAGCTTTCGTCAAACGCCATTTCGGCCACTGCGTATCGAACACCGCTTGTTTCAGATGGGTTAGTAGGAAATTGAAGTTTGATCGCAAGATCTGGGCGCTCCATTGTTCCCGTTATTCTCTCGCACCAGTATTCATAGATCGAAACTATTCCAATTAAGTATAGCTCTGCGACATTGTGCAGTTGTTCGCTCCAACTTGTTTCCTTAAATGCCTTTAGCAAATCCGCAGAACTCCGCGTGTTAGGAGCATCATTATATTTCTCCCTCAGGTAATTTGGAGAAACATTACAATTTGTTGCAACTTCACCTGAAATCGTCTTTCTGAAGTTCCACAGGGCACTACACATAGGAAGGGCAATGTCGTTCAGCCTGACAATCTCGCTGTGAAGATCGTTTGAGCACTCGAAGAAGTATTTTTGCATAAGACTATGTCGGCCCGTTTCCAAGGATGTCAGTTTTCTTCCACCTAAACGAGATCATCTTTTCACCCTAGGGGGTGTAAAAATAAAGGAAAGGTTGTGTTCTTACAGCTACAACAACCAAAAGTAAGGTAAGTATTTGTGCTCCGTACCTGCGACTTCACGGACAGGGCCGAGAACATCTCCTTTTTTTGACAAGAATACATTGATGAGGATCAACACCAGGCTCGGGTCCCTCGTTTTTTTCCATTCCTAGATTGCCGCACTTTTCCCTTCCGTTGCCCACCGATCCGAAAAATCCGACCCCTTCTACGACAAACCAACGTTTGTCGGTGACGGAGGGATGTGGCATGGCCGAATATGTTGTCTATTATCGGGTTTCGACCGAACGGCAGGGACGCTCCGGTCTCGGGCTGGAAGCACAACGGGCAATGGTCGAGCAATTCCTAACACCCGCCGATCAAGTGATAGCGGAGTTCACCGAAATCCAATCTGGCAAGCGTGACGACCGGGCCGAGTTGTGGAACGCCATCAACCTTGTGAAGAAGACCCGGTCCAAGCTGCTGATCCCGAAACTGGACAGATTTTCCCGGAAGGTGTCGTTCATCTCCGGGATCATCGACCAAGGAATTGAACTGGTCGTCTGCGAACACCCAAACGTCTCAACGTTCTTCCTGCACCTGTTGGCCTGCTTTGCCGAGGAGGAACGCCGACAGATATCAGAACGCACTAGAGCAGCACTCAGAGCGGCAAAGAACCGAGGAACCGTCCTTGGTCGAAATGCGCAGGCGTTGGCCGCCCAACGGCAGTCAGAGAAACGAGAATTCTTCAAAACGATCCGCCCCGAGTTCGAACGGGCGTTGACCGAGGCTGGATCGTTTTCAGGCGCGGCACGACTGCTGAACGAACGTGGGGTTACAACGTGCAAGAGTGGCCGCTGGTATCCGCAGACCGTGAAGAACTATGCTGTCTTTCTGAAAATCCATGAATGCTGATAACCAACACCATGCAACCCATGGATATTTCGGATAGTTCTAATGCAGTGTCCCGCCCGGCAGTTCGAAATCCTCCTTAAAGAAGAACGCAGCCTCGTATCGCAGCCAGTCCACCAACTCTTGACAAAGCGTGTGACCTGCCCGACCAGCCTCCCGTGCGTCATCCAAGAAGGAATCCTGCCCCTTTCCAATATTTTCTGGTCGAATGGCCACAAAACGATGCAGCGCTTCGTTGCGCTTGAGCCTCCAAGCATCAATTCGATCAATCAGATCGACAGGATAACTCTGTGCTGCATCAGCCTTGGAACGGAATTCTGAAATAAGCCTACCGAATAGTTCAGGTGGCCTATTCTGACCCATTGCCATCACGAAATGATACAGTATTGCCGAGATAAGACTTTCTTCAATGGCGATAGCTTCGAGCGGGAAGTCGGCCTCAAGAGCCTGTTTTGCGCGGTTCATGGCTGCAAGGAAACCTGCGTTGCGGGACTCAAGTCGACTTCGCGCAGTGTCTAGGTCTTCACCTTCTTTTTTAGCATAAAACCAAACCTCAAAGTTAGAGTATCCGCTCTGCTTTGATGCCTTCACATCGATTTCCCTGATCATCGACCAAAACTGATTATGGAACCTGTTCAATAGGATGTTGGTGAGCACCCAGTCAGCTTTCGGCCAAGAAATGTAAGCAGGACCGCGATCAGTGGCACGATCAGGCAGCAGTTTGCCAAGTTCGCTAATCCATCTTTCATGCACGTAAAGCAGAGTGTTGACATGAATAATCGTCGCCTGCTTGTCCGGATAAAGGTTGGCCATATCCGGTGTCCAATCAATGACGGGTGTCTTTCCCAGTTTAGATGCACTTTCAGGCAGAGTATCGCTTGACCGCTCAATCACATCTTCCAGCAGAAGCTCCATTTCGGGAACGTACGGCGACTGCCTTTTCCTGTCACTCGCCAGACACTGAAACAGGTGTCCACAAAACCAAGTCACATTGAAAATGCCGTCCGTAAAATCAAACTCAAGCTCCTGAAGATAATTGGCATAGACCTCGATCTCGGCCAACACCTCTTTTGAATACGATGTCACGACTATGTCCTTTGGTGGAATGCGGACCGAAACCTATAAACATCGACGCACCGAGAGCAAGAGAGCCTGCAAGATTAGGGACGACGAACTTGTTAACGATCCACAACGCCACCATGAGCTTCCGTCCGAAATCCCGTATCAACTTCTTCCACTGCCAGATCGAACGCAGCTTTCGGCGTTAGGAACTGTTCCACGTCCAGTTCGGGGAATAGCGTCTGCTTGATATCATTCAACACGGCAACAGATTGGGCCGTCCGTGGCACCTGATGCGGCACAAACACTTTTTTCTTCCGGGTGTTGTCCACGTCCATTTTGGTGCATGGAATGTCAAAGCCGTCATTCAGGATTTCGGCCAATTGCTTTGCCTTAAGCTTGAAGTCAGAGGAAATTCCATTGTCGCCCGAAGGATCAAATGTCGCCACGTTGATCTTGTGTGTCCCTGCTTTCCGCAACTTGTGCGCTATGATCAGGTCCCGGCGCAGACGTTTCAGGACACCATCCTCTTTGGCAATGTAAGCACCAGCCGGACCTTGAGCAGCCAGCTTGCCCTCAAAGTACGCCGCCCATGCCCGATAGTCGCTCACGCTTTTGAGACAATGCGCAGCCTGCTTGTTGTAGTCTGCCCAGATCGCCCGAGTGGTGTTGAACTGATCCACAGTGTCCCATGGCTGCGTTGAGAATGCCAAGTGATCGCGGCTTTGCTCGCCTTCGGTTGTGACAGACACGTCGCCCGCTGCCGCTGGTCGCCGCTTCCAGTCAAACTCCATGGACAGCCGCTTGGTCATCGTCTTGTCAACGAAGTCCATGCCCTGTTCATACATCTCCCGGATGCCAGCCCCCATCGTGACGGTCATCGTGTCGGTGGGTTTGCGGTCAAAGAACAGATCGACGATTTTGCCATTCTGCTCTGCCTTGGACAGGATAGCGTCCAGCTTAATGCCGCCCTTGGCCAGTACAACTGTCTCATCCTCTTTGGGCGCCATACCCGTTTCGTCCCAGTCTTCGGGTGCTGACGGCACCAATGTGGCCTGCCCCCGTGTACGCCACCCCACTGGCTGACGGATGATATGCTTGACCTCATAGATGCCCCATTGCCCGGCCAGACCAATTCGGGAGTTCAGGTACTTCCGGCCCAGCGTGCCTTTCGCAGCCTCCCGCATCTGCTCATCCGTGGCCGTGGTCAAAAAGCCATCCGTCGTGACGCTGAAGATTTGCACATCACGAGGCAGAGCATTCATAATCTCACTCAGCACACCCCGGCAGAAGGCCGTAATGAAAGCAGCATAGACCGGGTTGGTGATTTTGCTGGGTTTCAGGGGCTTGGTTTCAGCATCCCTCAGATCGTATATCCGACGTTCCCGAAGACCCTGAGCCGTCTTGCCGTATGTGGAATTGACCAGTTCCTTCCAGAACAGGTTGTGCAGTGTCTTCTTCGGATGCTTGGCCCGCTCCTCAATGCAGTGACGGGCAAATTTCAAAAACGGTTTTTCAGCATGGCCGCCGTATTCCCTGCCGCCATCTTCCCTACGGCTGATAACACGGTCAGAGTTAATCCGCCGCCCCTCAACCAGTTCGATCTTTGCCCCTAGTTGCTTGGCGAGCAGGATTTCACTGATATGGGTGGTGCTGTTGCCCTTGCGGGGGAACAACAATCCATTTTCAGTCCGCACCGGCAGAACCGGATAACGCACATCATCCGGGAACTCAAAATCCACATTGGCAAAGGCCAGGTCTTCGACAGTCAATTCACCGCCGAGCAGTTCTTCGGTGCTGGTGATGTGCGTAATTGTTGACCAGTCCGGCTCGCCGATAAGCGCCATGGCTGATGGATAAGCGCTGGTCAGATCATAGTCATACCAGACCCCCTCGGGTGCCGGACCAAACCAGAACTGCTCATTGCGGCCCCCATGATAACACTCGGTGAAGAAATCTTCGCTCCAAAACAGTTTTTGAACCGTCTTGGCTTCAGTCTTTGTCACATAGCGGCTGTTTTTGTTGCTCCAGTACTTTTCAGTCACTTTCTCCTTCCCGACGATTTCCAGCGGATCGAGCCCTTGGGACAGCCAGTGCTTCTGAATGAGGTCAACACCAATCGAGGTCAGCGTGACAGGCAGCTTGAACTTACCCGTCTTCTCAAAATAGAGCCGGATCATGCGGATGGTGTATTGGGCACAGACCTCTGCATCCCGAATGGCATAATCTCGAAACAGCGGCCAATTGGCGTCCAGCAGTTCTGACATGTTCTCTTTGTAGTGCTGTTCCTGCTTTGGATCGTCGGACAGCTTCATCTTCTCAAAGCCAAGGATTTCCCCCAGCTTGGCAAGGCTTTTGGCACCCGTTGGTGCAAGGGCAATTGTGTCCCGGATTTTGACGTGCAGCCTGATTGGTTTGAGATTTTTACCCCGTTTCAGGCTAACCTCGATATCGTCACTGACATTCATGAACAGGTTACGGACATTCTCCAAGTTCATCGCCTTCCGGGACTTCTCGTCTTTGAAGTCAGAGAACCCCGGCACGTCTGCACGGGTGAAGTGGGCCACCAGATAAACATCTACGGGCAGTTTCAAATTGGGGTGTTTCGTAAATCCATCCCGCAGCGCATGTTCCACGAACTCGGCCAAGGTCAGCCGGTCGTCGTCTGCTGGCCCCTTAGGCAACACAATGCCTGACCAGTGCTGTTCATCCCCTGCGTTGTCCGGTGTGATGACATGACAACTGTATTGGTAGGACAGCACCTGATTGCGAACCTCAGCCAGATCATCTGCATTCACAAATCCCTCCCGCTGGTACTCGGTGTCAAAGCCAATGACGAGGTAACGAATGTGCCGGGAACTTGGTCTGTTCTTAGGATAAAAATGATAGGGCTGAAAAGTGAGTTTGGCTTGCATGGGACCCCAAGTTCAGATCATGATGCTGGAACGTGCCACGATGCCATAACGCCAAAAATGGTAATTGTTAATCCCCTACACCCATACGGCACTTTTACTATTTTTTGAGCTCAGGCGATGGATGCCGCAACCAGCACAAGAAACCGGTTGATTGCCTGACATCCTTGACGGCTCGCCACACAGCCGTTGAACCAATCATTCTTTTTCGATGGACAATCCGAGTGTCTTCGCCACCTGAACAAACCGATCAATATTGCCAACACCCCACTGATTTGAGATGGCAATTTTTGCATCGGCTAGCGCAATGACTTCATCAGGCCTCAAAAAGTGGCGCTTTCGACTGGTTTCAGAAACGATTTTGTTGGCCTCGTCCAGAGTTGCAAACACCCCTGAAGAACCCTGACAGCTCCTTGGAAAAGCTTTCTCCAATATCGAGTACGTTATATCGGGGTTCATTGAGACGTACTTCTTCAATGCCGCCAAAACCAATCGACCCTTCCCGTAAAGTTCACCATCGAACAGATATTTACTGGTATCTTTGATTGAAGCCGCACTTTTGAAATAGCTTTCTGTGACGACGTAGACATTGCCCTTTTCACTTCGAAAACGCTGGATAGTAAGTGCAGCAATCGGAATGTCGTCGTCTTTCGTTGTGTATCCGTTTGCGATCTTGCGAGCCAAGTCTTCGTCGATAGAGCTGCCCACCAATACACCGATCCACTTTGGATTCGGTGAAATCTCATTCGGAATGATGTTTGGGTAGTCGTCTAGAATCCTATCTTTGGTTCCAAGGTAATCCTCAAGCTGATCAAGGTGCACATCCTTAAGTTGGCCGAGCTTGAGTTCTACAACACCAATGTATTCCTGTGCGTAGGTGACGAGCAGATCAATTCGACCATCCGTATCTTTACTTTTCCGGCCTTGCTTCAAAGTTAGCTCTTCGGCAACAACATCGACATCAACGAACGGCTCGTCGAGAGCTAAAACACCCTCATTCTCAACAAGGTAAGCCTCCATTGACAGTTCTCGCCGAAAGTTAAAACGCTCAAGCTGCTCTTCATTGGCAGTGAAGTGCCTAAGAATTTTCATCGAATTTCCTTTGCTTCCAATACCTGTTGAACACTGGTCAGTGTGTTGCTCAAATGACAACTGACACCTGAATTATCCAGAGTGGCAAATCGACCTTTTTACTGGAACGTGCCACACAGCCATATTGGCAAAAATGGTAACTGGTAATCCCCCACACCCATACGGCACATTTACTATTCTTGCTTATACCCGATTGCACTGCCGTGGGAGTATTTGCCCCGTTTCTCGTGTCTTAGGGGGTATTTTCCCGAAGTTGCCGTAAACCCAAATATCTCTCAGAATTCCGACCAAGTTTCGATCTGCGCCCCCTAAATAGACCATACGCAGACACACACCGCACACGACAACACACATCGCCACATTACACACAGCTCGTAGCTCTCTTGTATCAGGAACGCGATACAAACCACATATAGACAGCCCGAAGCGTCATGCGATCAGAAGGTACTTTCCGCCGGATGGTGACGAACCGAATTCAGTAGGCCAGCAGACATGACGTCATCGAATAGTAGGGTCAGGAGACAGCGAAAGCGGGGGAAAGATGAAAGCCCCCATGAGAGAGCCAGAGCAAATAATTGTCATTACGAGACGGGGTAGTGCCGTCGCCGAGCTAGCCCAGCTGCTATCCACGCAAAGCTAGCATATCGGTCCGCTGTTTAAGCAGCACGTAGGCTGAGACCGGATAACCGCCAGCCGTGCTTTGAAAAAGCAATCGTGTGTGGATGGTATGACAGAGCCCACGGGTTCGTCGGACTTCTCCTCAACGGATAGGAGAAGTATGTCCAAAATCCAAATTGATCAAAAAGGATTAACATTCGCGCAGCGAATGTCTTGCGAAGCAAGCGATTGGCCAAACATTAATACCCATCGCAAGCAGTTGGATAACAGGTCGCTGGACAACTTCACTTCGTGAAGTACTTCGTAAGTGCTAGCTTGATTCAACTGGTTGGTTGGGCTGGCCGGGGTAAGTATTTGGTCCCATGGCATTCAATCTGGTGGTTGTCAGGACCGTGATGGAATGATGATTGCCGTCCATTGCTACCATCCGGCTACTATTTGGCTAACCAACTTCACTTCGTGAAGTGCTTCGCATGTGCCTGGTGATCTTGGATCAATGGTAGCTGGCTGGATGATGATCTTGATCCCATTGCTATCCATTCTGGACCTGACAGACCCCGGTGGGATCAACACTTGCCACCCATCGCTATCATCTAGCTAACGCTTGGCTGGCCAACTTCACTTCGTGAAGTGCTTCGCATGATTTGGGTGTTGTCGCTCGTGAATTGGACCGCATGGAAGGTAAAAAGTCCCGTTGCGTTCAAATCGAATGCCAACGGGACCAAATAAAGTTCTCAAAGCAACCGGCAGATGTCACTTTCCGAACCGGCTGCGGATGGCTGTTGCAGCGGTCTCAAGGACAGCATCCAACTTGCCGTCGCTCGTCAGGCTTTTCAGCTTTTCGAGGTTTTGTACTACGTCTTCTGCATCCGTGCATTTGATCGCTGACAGTCCCGGAGACAGTTCCAGCGAGGCTTTGCCGTACCTCGGCGAGATGAACCAATCCCCTTTACTCGACTGCCAAACCCAAGTGCTCTTCGCCGGGTTGCTGCCTTCCCCTGCCGCCATTCCGGCCAACTGCTTGTCGATGGCAGCGATGAATTTCTGACGACGCTGATGGGACGGCTGGGTCGTCTTGGGCTTTTCTGCTGCTTCCAGATTGAATTGTTTTTCAAGTGCCATTGAGGTCTCCTTTGCTACCCCAACGGTGTCCCTTGGTTCACTATTGCAGACAACAGGGCTTGGAAACTGAGCACAGCGACTTGGTGGAACGACAAACTTGAAGCAAAGCAACTCTTCGTTCATTGGCGAACTGTTCCGTCAGTGTGTTCAGATGTGAATTGGGCTAAGCTCGTTTTCATGACCATCGAACCCAGACTGGACATTATCGGCGCTGCACTGGCCGACCCCAGCCGCTCACGCATTCTGTGCGAGCTGATGGATGGCCGGGCATTCACAAACAAGGAGTTGGCCTGTGCTGCCAGTGTCAGCCCGCAAACAGCAACCGCACATCTCAAGCAACTTGAATCGGCTGGATTAACGTCTTCATTGCGCAGTGGACGGCACGTGTATCACCGGATCGCCAATGAAGACGTTGCTGGCGTTCTTGAAAAACTGGCCAGCCTGTCACCAACCGATCATCTCCACCGGAACAGCAAGGCTACTTGCGACACACGTCAGGCCCGCAGTTGCTATAACCACATAGCAGGGCGGCTCGGCGTTTTGATGACGGATCGCTTGATTGCCATGGATGTACTGATCGTAAACGCCGACAGTGTTTCTTTTGGCCCCAACTACCACAGCTTCCTAGACAAAATCGGGATTGAGGTTCCGGCCACATCACCCAACAAACCAACTGTAAGACTGTGCCTCGATTGGACAGAGCGGCGTCACCACATCTCGGGTCCATTTGCCACCACGATAATGAAAAAAGCTCTTGATGCAGGATGGCTTGAACGACGTACAGGCAGCCGAGCATTGACCATTACTGATAAAGGATTTGGCGCTTTCAAGCGTATTTTCGGCCTGAGCAGAACGGAACTGCAAGCCTCAGCCCAAGTATGATTGTTCGGTCGATACCGAACCGTCTTTTGTCCCAGATCGAATAAAAGCGGATATCCCGGAAGCCTCATAGCCGGAGAATTCCATGACACTTCCCAAGCTTCACAATGATCGGTTTGTCCCAGAACAAGGATTGAGGGTTATCGTCCAAGTGCCCGATACCCACGTGCAAAGGATCGTCGATTCTGTTTTGGCCATCGACACCCTGAAATACGGTGATTACGACAGCGTCACATTCAAGACAGCATCCGGAATACAACAATTCAGGTCGCTTGGCAGTGGACGAAACATTGCAACCGACAACACTGTCGAAGTGCCGTGCGTCGAACTGTCATTCTTTCTTACCCACGATGAAGAGCAGGCTGTGCAAGTGCTCAAATCAATTTATGCATCACACCCCTACGAAGAACCTGTTGTTTTTGTGGAGCCGTGTCTGAGGGCAACGCACATCAGGGGCATGGACGAAGACAATCCCAATAGGTTTTGGAACGGGCATGCTGAAGAGTGGGTGCCGAAGGAACACCGGTAGCCCAAGAGACAGGGATGCAGTGAAACCAAAGCTGAGCATTACACCGCCCAGCTTCACTCCCTGTGCTGCAAATTCTCAATGAGCTCTTTGGTCGGGGCCATGTTCTTAAGATAGAAACGCTCCAACTGATCAACCGACGTTCCAGCGTTTGTGGCAAGGGTGTGGAGGTTGACCTTCCCATTCGACCCTCTGAGCCGTGCTTGGATCGCATAGTGCCTCAGAGAGTACGGTGACAGCTTCCGGTCCTCATCCAGCAGATCGGCCTTCTCCAAAATATGGTTGAAGATACGTCTGGCCGTACTGATGGCCGTTCGACGATTTGGATATTCCGGCATCCAGACATAGGCATTCTTGTCGGGGCCGCTCTCTTCAAATGGATTTATGGTGCCTTGATACATAGGCACTGCTATCGGCATAGTGACACTTTTCCGGCCACCTGTCTTGCCGCCCCGTACATTCAGTTCCAAATGCGCAGGATTACCCTTAATCTGAATGTCTTTGTGCTTTAGGCCGAATAGCTCTCCCTCGGTCGGACGCAGAAAGGTGTGAACCACAAAACTGAACATCTTGGTATGGTGGCCAGTGATCTGAACACCACGAACTTTTTCTCTTTTCTTTACACATTGGTTGGCTGCTCTAATGAACCGTTCGTATTCATCGTCGGTGAAAGCATGTCGGGGTGAATCAACGGTTTTCTGCTTCGGCGTCACCGGCAGCACATCCAGCAGACCGTCTTCCACAGCCAGCGTCAAAACCTTACGAATGATGAAGACGTGCTTCGACTTGGTTGAATCCGCCAAGCGCTTTGGCCGGTTCTCATCAAGGTGAATCAGGTAATCCCGAACCATCCCCGTGTTGATCTTGGTGACATCGTATTTGCCGAAATAGCAGATCAGACCGTCCTTGGATCGGTTCAGCAGCTTGTTGTCACCGTCCGACCACTTCGACTTGCCCTTCTGTACAGCCATCAGCTTTTTGGCGTAGTGCTCAAAGCTGGTGGCTTTCTTCTTGGCATGGTCGCTGTTGGCCTTGCTGCGGTAGGTATCAGCAAACTCATAAGCCACTTCAATGGCTTCGAGCCGTGATTCTTCCTTGGACGAGCGATGGACATACTTACCCGCTATCGGGTCTCTGAATCGAATATACCAATAAGGGCTGCGGCCCGTCCGATAGATCGCCAGACCTTTTCGGAGATGTTTCAGCTTGGAGATTTGGTTTTTTGAATCTTTGGCCAAGGTCAGCCCGTCGGAAGAGTGTATAACTGTGTATAACTTTTACGACTGAAAATCTGAACTCTCAACGATCAAATTTTACCAATTATATCAGTGATTTAATGGTGCCCGGGGGCGGAATCGAACCACCGACACGAGGATTTTCAATCCACTGCTCTACCCCTGAGCTACCCGGGCACGGGAACGGCGTTTGCCGTTGGGTGGAGGCCTTCTATGACTTGCCACAGGCAGTGTCCAGAGGCTTTTTCACATTTTTTCAATGTGAACGTTGTTGCTCTGCTTCGGGATCGGAAACTTCTGTTTCAACGTCCTCTTCCCGCTGCGATGGAACCGCGTAGGACCCGTTCAGCCACTTGGCCAGATCAATATCAGCACACCGTTTCGAACAGAATGGCCGAAACTCGGTTACAGACTTTTCTGCGCAGATCGGGCAGCTCATTTCAGCACTTCCGACAACGGGATACGGCCGCGTTTGCGCTGTAGCTCGTAGTGGCCAAGAGGGGTCCAACCTGCCAGCGTGGTTTCGACCGAATCTGCCTTCAACGCAGCGCGCAGAGAGGCCTCGAACCCACGGCGATCCTTTTTGGGCATTGGTGCCAGATCCAGAGTGATTTGCCCCCCCAAACCGCGAACGCGCAGGGCACGTGCAAGCCCCTTGGCGCAGGCGAAATTGACCTTGGTTCCGGCCGCCATCGACGTGTCGGACCCGGTGTTGACATCCACAGCAACCAAGGCCCGGGTGGGCTGAATATATAGATGGCCGCCTCCGGGCAGTGGCTCAGAAATACCACGCGCCACGTCCAATGCGTCCAATACACCATGCGTTTTGAAACTACCCGGCTGTGTCACAACCTCAGCCGGGTCGGTCCAGTCGCGCCAGGCCAGAACATGGGGTCCATCACCTTCCAGCAGCAGCTCGGGCTCAGTTCCCGGCTCGTTCAAAACCTGATCCGCATGGGCCAGCATCGCACCGATATCTTCGGCGATTTCAGCCGCACCTTCGCCCTCACAACAGGACCGCAGGATCAGGCCATAGCTGCTGCCCTCCATGCTCTCATGAGCGATTTCAAGAAGGCGGTTACGCTCATCTTCGTCGTGGATGGAACGTGAGATATTCAAACCGGGCGCATCAGGCGTGACGATCGCATAGCGGCTTTTGAACAGAACCCGATCGGTCACTGGCAGCGCCTTACCGGGTTCGGCATAGCCCGTCACCTGAACCAACATCAGTGCACCGGGTGCGAGCCCTTTGACCTGTCGTAAAAAGGCTGGACCGTCAGGCGTGGTCAGGAACATGCCACCCTGCCCTTTGACCGGTCGGTCGGCACGGGCACGATAAATCGTACCCGGCGCGGGCGCGTCAGCTGCAATCAGGAAATCGTCCAGCTGACCGTCGACCATAAGGGCGGCAGCTTCGCGGTTTTCGATGTGATCCAGAACAATGGTTCGACCCTTCATGACACCTCACGATACAGGGGATAGCCGATGCCTTGCAAAAGCGCGGCAGTCTCGGACAGGGGGAGCCCCACGATGCCGGTAAACGAACCAGAAATCCAAGGGATGAAAGCCCCGGCGGGGCCTTGAATGGCGTAAGCGCCCGCTTTGCCCTGCCAGTCTCCGGTCGCCAGGTAAGCGTTGATTTCTACGTCTGACAGACGTTTGACCTTGACCTGAGACACCACATCACGTTGCAGAACGCGGTCCCCGCACCGTACAGCGACCGAGGTGATTACGCGGTGCCGCCGACCGGACAAAGCATGCAGGAATTCAGCCGCCTGGCCCGCGTCTTCCGGTTTTCCCAGAATACGGCGACCCAGTGCGACAGTGGTATCCGCGCAAAGAGTTACATCGTCGCCATCGGCCTGTACCGCCTGCACTTTTGCCCGCGTAATGCGATTGCAATAGGGCACCGGCAGCTCACCTTTCAGCGGCGTTTCATCAATGTCGGGTGCACGGATGGCATCGGGCTGCACGCCAAGCTGGGCCAACAGGTCCAACCGCCTTGGGCTGCCCGATCCTAAGATAAACGCCATTGCGGCAGGCGTTACTTGAAGCGGTAGTTGATCCGACCCTTGGTCAGATCATAGGGGGTCATCTCGACCTGAACTTTGTCGCCGGCCAGAACACGGATGCGGTTCTTGCGCATCTTGCCTGCCGTATGTGCGATGATCTCATGGCCGTTTTCCAGCTCGACCCGAAACGTCGCATTAGGCAGGAGTTCCTTCACGACACCGGGAAATTCGAGCGTATCTTCCTTGGCCATGTTGTCTCCACATTTAAGTTGCACCCGCAGAATCTGCGGGGATGTGCGCCTAAATGAGCCTATTTTGGCCCTATTTCAAGGGCGGAATCACCTATAGGGCGGATATTGTGACCGAATCGACTCGGGGTGATTGCTCATCCCAATGAGTTCGGTTGAGGACATGGCCATCGGAACGCACACAGGCGATGGCCGACATGTCGACCTCAGCATAAGTCCAGCCGGGTTGGTTCAGGGTGCCTTCGGCCAGCACTCCGGTCGCGGGAAAGCCCTTGTCCGGTGGACCAAATATACCGCCAGTGCCGGTATTCATATCAACGGCTTCGGACCAATCATTAGCGCCAACCAAGGACGACATCACCGTAACGCATTGATTTTCTAATGCTCTGGACATCGCGCCGATACGCACACGCCAATAGCCTGACAACGCCTCGGTGCAGGATGGGACAAGGATAAGTTCTGCCTCGCTGAGAGCACGACCCAACAGCGGGAACTCACTATCGTAACAGATCAGCACCCCGATTTTGCCCAGCGCAGTATCGAACAGCTTCAGCGGGCCGCCAGGGGCAATATCCCACGACTCGCGTTCGAACCGGGTCATGATCTGTTTGTCTTGGTGGTCCTGTTTGCCATCTGGGGCATAGAATGCCGCCCGGTTCACAGGTCGACCGGGGCCATCCACAACCGGGGCCGATGCGCCCAGAATGTACGCCTTGTACTCCTGTGCGAGGCGCTGGTGCAGGTTTTGCACTTCCTCCATCCGATCCGAGACCGCGTGGATTGACCGCTCCAGATCACCCGCCACCTCGGCCCCGTCGAGCGTAGATAGCTCCATCGCGCCATATTCAGGAAAAACCAGCAGGTCCGCCCCCTGCCCCGCAGCGTCCGAGACCCAACCATCCAGCTTGTCCTCATACTGCGCCCAACTGTCGAGCCAATCGAGGTTATAGGCGGCAGTAGCAACTTTCATGGGCTATCCTTGCGGTCCAAACTCGGGCGAATTTAAGTGTGAGTTCGCGGTCTGTATAGCCCCATCCTGTCAACATGTGTATTGA
The DNA here is from genome assembly GCF_059612305.1 of Ruegeria sp. CDSA033. NCBI lineage: Bacteria > Pseudomonadati > Pseudomonadota > Alphaproteobacteria > Rhodobacterales > Roseobacteraceae > Ruegeria > Ruegeria sp. CDSA033. The sequence goes on from NZ_JBXWQI010000017.1 coordinate 40,125, forward strand.
ACGAACAACTCCACTGTGAGCCCAGCGCTGACTTCTTGTTCAAGCGCAACATCCATCACAACGAGTGCATATGCGACTTCCATTTAAGCCACTGGGTTAATAACGGCACAGGGAGCTGGCAAAATCTTGCGTGAGAATTGGCAGGCCCCTTTTCATTTTCGGTCAAATCATCGTAGAACCCCGTTAGTCTTCGAACCGGCAATGAAGCATCTTGGAATACAGCGCCCACAAAACAAACACGATTTGGCCGCGCCTGTCCGGCACCGCCCGAACCGCGATTGCGGTGGGAATTTGTTGTATTGTCTCCGCCTGCTCCGAGCGTCCAACCGATGCGGACCTCAATCCGGAACGTCAGTCAATGGCTTTGCGGGAGGTCGCGCAAAAGCAAGCCCGGGGGCAAAGGGTGTGGTGCGTTCCCTACGCACGGAACCTCAGCGGCATCCAAATTCGTGGCAACGCCAAGGATTGGTGGGGAAGGGCGCGCAGTACATTTGAACGCGGCAATGAACCAGCTGTCGGTGCTGTGATGTCGTTTCGGGCAACCCGCGGAATGCCCCTGGGTCATGTGGCTGTCGTGTCGGATATTGTCACGGACCGGGAAGTTATTGTGAATCACGCCAACTGGCACCGAAACAAGGTATCGTTGAAAATGGGCGTCAGGGACGTATCCAAACGCAATGATTGGACCTTGGTCCGTGTTGAAACCCAACCGGGCCGGTATGGCAATTTCTACCCAGTGAACGGGTTTATCTATCCGAAAGATGACGGGTAGCTCAGTTTCTCTTCGCGTCCACCGCGAGGCATCGGAATGCGCCACGAGCGTTTCCTGCTTCGGCCGTGAATCGCGGGCACTTACCGTTTGCGCGGGGATGCAGAACGTCGATATCGTCCACAGAGAACAGAAAACTATCTATAAATCCCGCATCCAAAACTGCAGTCGCTTTGCTGTTTCGCCCTCTTCGCCAACATCCTTCCAAGAAAACTGCGCGATCACACCACGTAGCGGTTCGTATCCACGCGCGTGCCAGAAGGCATCCAGGGGGCGATAGTTTTCCGGACGCATCGGGTGATCAACAGGGCGCTGCACGCTGCAAAAGGCGCATTTTCTGAAGCCCAGCTTGCGTGCGTGTTCCTCGCGAAGGTCAAAGAACTTATGGCCAACTCCCTGCCCTCGATAATCCGATAAAAGGACAGACTCGGCGCAATAGAAGACTTCGTTCAGATCCAGACCAGAGCCATCAAAGGCGGCAGCGAAATCATCAGCGTGGTCGGTCAGTGGGGCACCGGTCGAAGCGCCTATCAGGCGGTCTCTATCAAATGCCCCGACCACGATAGCCTTATCGCTGTCCCGGTAGGACTGAAGGTACTTCCGCTCGTATTTTATGTCGCCGTCATACAGATATGGCCACGCCCGAAACACCTGGATCCGCAAACGCGCCACGTCGTCCAAGGCATCCGTCAGCGCCGCCCCGGTCAGGGAACGAACAGACGTGACCTCAGCCATTTGAAACCTGCTTGGTCCAGTCGGCAAGGTTGTAAAAGGTGGTGACGCGGGTGATCTTGCCATCCTTCAGGTCAAAGAACGATCCGGCCGGCAGGCGATAGGTCTGGCCATGCGCATCGGGCAGACCTTCGTCGGTTTCCAGATAGGTGCCGTTCACAGTGAACTCTGCCGCAGCACGAGTACCGCCTGCGGCCTCAAACACCACGATATCCGTTAGGTGTTCCTTGTAGCAGCGGTTCATATGGGCGCAAAAGGCCGTGAATTTTTCCTTACCGGTGCGGATCTGGCCTTCGTTCACGTGATGCGCCACATCATCGGACAGGCAGGCCAACATGCCGTCGACGTCACCGGCGTTGAAAGCGTCGAAATAGGTTTTGACGGTCTGGTTCATGGTCACTCCGTAGGTTCGCCCCAGCGGCCTTTCAGATGCTGAATGATCTGGTCGCGGGTCTGTCGGTAGTGAATTAACTTGTCCGCGCGGCTTTCGCCCAGTCCGGTAGGGTCCATTATTGGCCAATAATCGACATCCAGGTGAAAAATTCGCGTCAATTCCAGCGCCTGGCGTTGACTGGCCGGCGACAACGCAACGATCAGGTCGAACGAGCTGAGGTCGTCGCCCCATTCCTGCATTTCATCAAACGAGCGTGACCGATGACGGGACAGTTCAACGCCGACTTCTTGGCAGACGGCGATGCAGAACCCGTCAATCTCAAGGTCATTTCGCACACCGGCGGATTGTACGTAGGTGCCGGTGCCGTAGAACTTTTTCATGAGCCCTTCGGCCATAGGGGACCGAACCGCGTTATGGTCGCAACAAAACAGGACCGACTGCGGCAAAGGCTTCACGCGTCAGCCCCCGAAATGCAGCACGCAGATCAGCGTGAACAAACGGCGTGCGGTATCGGTGTCGATGTCAGCCTTACCTTCAAGACGTTCTTGCAAGACGCGGCTGCCTTCGTTGTGGATGCCGCGACGGGCCATGTCGATGGTTTCGATCTGGCTGGGCGGCAGAGTTTTCACCGCGTTGAAATAGCTTTCGCAGATCTGAAAATAATCTTTGACCACTTGCCGGAACGGCCCCAGCGACAGGTGAAACTCAGCTGCCTTCTCCTCGGCCTCGGTGGCGATGTCGAAGACCAGCCGCTTATCGCGGATCGACAGCTGCACACGGTATGGTCCATCAGGCGCCACTCGGTCATCGCGCGCCGGCAGCGCAAAGCTGTTTTCTTCCAGCAAATCATAGATCGCAACCTTACGCTCCTGCTCGATCTCGGGGGTCGGCGGAGGCAGGTTTCGGTCGTCTAGTTCGATGTGCGAGATACGAGTCATGAGGCGTGGTCCGTTCAGGTCGGCACAGACTTATAGCAACAAAATTGAATGGGCAACGCACACGGACCAATTCCTGACAAACTCGCTACAAAGGGTGATCCGAAGGGTCAATTCCGTGCTTCAACAACAATGTGTCGACAAGCGAGCCTTTGGCGATTTCACGATCCATAAAAATCTTCCGAAACCAAGATCCAAAGAAATGCACGGACATCTTATTCTGCCAGTCCAGAAACTCGAGCGCCGACATATCCGGATCATTCCAGTACTTTCTGTACCTGAGAGGGATCGCGTAAAGCTCGGCGCGGGCAGAACACATTTCATGTTCCGGCGTGTCATAAATGTAGTGGAAGAACAAAGGTGGCCCAAAGGTCGAAAGCGGCAAACTCCAGACAGTTGATCTGCCGAATATGTCGATGTAGCTCTTTCGCCGATCCTCTGTCCACCAGGGCGGAACAAGGTCACTGTCGAAAGCGAAATCACACATTTTTTTCAAGGCCGGACTGTCGCTTGGCAAGGCAACAACACCATTCATCATACGTCGGCGTTTCAAATTCGCCTTTGGAAACAAGTAACCCTGGTTGGTCTCGAATGGTCTGTTTGCGTAAGCATCGGCATCCACCCAGATGTAGTCAGTATCCTGCATAAGCTTAAGACGGAACAGATCCGCATGAACGGCAACGGATCGGGCGACCGGGTCGCGGTAAATCTCGGACGTATCAAAAATTTCGCGTGCGTCGCGCGCCTCGATGTAATCGGGAATATCCTCGAGGTCGCCATAGTGGTAGACGATCGGCTTCTGGTCCACATCCGCGAAGGACTTCAGGCACAAATGCTCCAGAAAACTAAACCGTTTGCCGATCCAGAGTGTTGCCACGCGTTCCAAGTCTGGCTCCTTTGTGCCGGGTCGTCTTGCGGCTAGGGCGCCGTTGAACACCCATTTTTTTCAAGCCCAATCCCTGAAGCCAATACAGGTTCACAGCAGGTGTGACCCCATAGCCATAAACCTTCAGCCATTCAGGCGCTTCAGCCGCGCCGTGACAGACAGCCCATGCGCCTCAAGGCTTTCGGATTGTGCCAGTTGCTCAGCTGCTGGTCCAATCGCACGCAGGGCCTCCGGCGTCATCTGGCTGAGCGTCGTGCGCTTGAGGAAATCCATCACACTGAGACCGGAGGAGAAGCGGGCCGAACGGGCCGTCGGCAGCACGTGGTTGGGGCCGCCAACATAGTCTCCAATGGCCTCGGGCGTGTACTGGCCCAGGAAGATCGCACCAGCGTGGACGGTCTTGGCGCTCAGCGCGACCGGGTCGGCCACGCACAGCTCAAGGTGTTCGGGCGCGATGCGGTTCGACAATGCTGCTGCCTCGTCCAGATCACGCACGGTGATGATCGCGCCGAAATCACGCCAACTGGCCCCCGCGATGGCGCGGCGTTGCAGGGTTTCGAGGCGTTTGTCGACGGCTTTGGCGACGGCCTGTCCAAACCCGGCGTCATCTGTAATCAGAATCGACTGCGCGCTTTCGTCATGTTCAGCTTGGCTAAGCAGATCCAACGCGATCCAATCGGGATCATTATCCTTGTCGGCAATCACCAGAATCTCGGACGGGCCAGCAATCATGTCGATGCCAACCTTCCCGAACACGCGGCGCTTGGCAGCGGCGACAAAGGCGTTGCCCGGCCCGGTGATCTTGTCTACGGGCGCGATACTTTCCGTTCCATAGGCCAGTGCGGCAATCGCCTGTGCACCGCCAACACGATAGACCGTATCCACACCGGAAAGCCGCGCCGCCAGCAGGACCAGCGGGTTCACCTGGCCGTCCGGCGTTGGCACAGCGATGGCCAGACGCTCGACCCCGGCAACCTTGGCCGGGATCGCGTTCATCAACACTGATGACGGATAAGATGCTAGCCCACCGGGCACATAGAGACCGGCAGCCGACACTGCAGACCAGCGCCACCCAAGCGTTGCGCCTGCTTCATCGGTCCACGCGTGATCCTCAGGCATCTGCCTTTCGTGATAGGCCCGGATACGGGCAGCAGCCAATTCCAGCGCGGCCCGATCTTCGGTCGAGACCTGATCCACAGCCTCAGTGATCTGTTCTGCGCTGAAGGCCAATGTTTCGGGCGTCAGTTCCAGCCGGTCAAACTTGGCGGTCAGCTCGATCACCGCAGCATCGCCACGGTTCCGCACGTCATCGATAATCCCGGCGACGACGGCATCCACATCCGGGCTGTCCTCGCGCTTGGCGGACAATAGTGTTTTGAAGGCGGTCTCGAATTCAGACGACGTCGTGTCGAGGAAAACAGGCATGTTCTGGCACTCCGGAGCGTTTGATCGGGACATACCGCCCAGATGGGCCGGCCTCAACCCTCAGTCCTGTAGGTGCAGCGATTTGCGCATACTCAGACAGGACACGTCATTGCGCTGACTGCATCTTCCGGTGGCTTCCCAGCCGTGCCGCGCATAGAAACCCTGTGCCGTTCGGGTGGCTTCAAGCCGTCCCTCGGTACAGCCAAGAGCGATAAGTTCCTGCTCAAGCGTCTTCAACAAAGCACCGCCAATACCGCAACCAATGTGACCTGGATCGATATACAAAAGCGTGATTTCTCCGGCTTCGGTCAGCCCACCGGCTGCCGCAGGCTGTCCATTATTCTCAGCAAGCCAGATTTGTGCGCCGTTCCTGATCCAACCCCTGATCGTCGCCGGATCTTTGTTTGCGACCCATTGTGCGATCAACTCAGGATCATCCTGATGGTCCGCCGTGCAAAGCTTGGTAATTGACCGAACCAGAACACGGCTCAGATCGAACACGTCGAAAACGGTCGCACGGCGCAGCACCAGACCCTGGGGGGGTCCGGTGAATGCCTGCGCTATGCCGCGCTTATTCCGGATGGTGCGGTGCCTGACCGGATGGGGCCTGATACGGCCGGGTCACGTCCTTGAGGGTGACATCCAGCGCCTCGACCGACAAGCGGATCGTACCGTCTCCCGCCAGTGTCAGCATGATCTGCCCGGCACCGTCTTCGCCCGCTTCGAAATCAATCGACAGCAAGGACATCACCATTTCCTTGTCGCCGCGTTCGACCCCTTGGCTCGCCACAGACAGCACTGAATCGAAAACCAGAACCGACTGTACCCGTTCAAACGGGCGGTCGCGGCGGGCGGCGGCATCCTTGTCTTCCCAGCGGAACCGGTTCAGCAACAGGCCAAAGCGACGCTCAGAGGGCCGCCACGTCATCTCGGTGATTGGGAAAATCGCATCCTGCGCTAGGGTCGAGATCACCTGAAGGTCATCGGCGTCCTCGGCCCCCAGATTCAGTGGGGCTTCGCGTCCGTCTTCGAAACTTGCATCTGTCATTGGCCTTTGATCCGTTCAATCTTTGCGCCCACGCCTTCCAGCTTACGCACCACATGTTCATATCCGCGGTCCAGATGATAGACCCGACTGACTGTCGTTTCCCCTTCAGCCGCCATTCCGGCCAGAATCAACGAGACTGAGGCCCGCAAATCCGTCGCCATTACCGGCGCGCCCTTCAGGCGTTCAACCCCGGTCACGGTCGCCGTACCACCGTGCACTTCAATATTCGCGCCCATGCGTACCAATTCCGGGGCATGCATAAAGCGGTTCTCAAAGATACGTTCTTCCAGAACTGAGGTACCTTCGGCCGTGCACATCAGCGCCATCATCTGCGCCTGCAAATCCGTCGGGAAACCGGGGAACGGCTCGGTCACCACATCCACAGCGTTGACACGTCCGTTCTTACGGGCAACCTTCAGGCCATTTGGGGTTTCTTCGACATGCACTCCCGCCGCATCCAACTTGGCCGCAAAAGATTCGACCAAAGCCATCCGACCACCCAGCAGCTCAACTTCACCGCCGCACATGGCCGGGGCCAACATATATGTGCCCAGTTCTATCCGGTCGGTCACCACCTGATGCGTTGCTCCGTGCAAGCGATCAACGCCCTGAATCTCAATGGTCGAGGTCCCCGCACCCGAAATTTGCGCACCCATCTTGCGTAGACACTCAACCAGGTCGACAATCTCAGGCTCGCGCGCGGCGTTCTTCAGAACGGTCGTGCCTTTGGCCAGCGTGGCGGCCATGACGATGTTTTCGGTCGCGCCCACCGAGGCGAAGCGCATCTCATGCACTGCGCCTTTCAGCCCACCGGGGGCTTTGGCGTGCAAGTAACCGTCTTTAAGCTCGATCTCGGCGCCCAGCGCCTCAAGACCTTCGACATGCAGGTCCATCGGCCGCGCACCGATGGCACACCCCCCCGGCAACGACACAACGGCCTGTCCAAAACGCGCCAGCAAAGGACCCAGCACCAGATTGGACGCCCGCATCTTGCGCACGATCTCATAATCCGCCGTCTGGCTGGTCAGGTCATGGCTGGACATCGCCAGAACCTGCCCATCCTGCAGAGAGGACACTTCGGCCCCGAGCGATTGCAACAGCGCAGTCATTGTTTTGATGTCACTAAGTCGCGGTGCATTGGTCAGCGTCAGCGGTTCTTCGCTGAGCAACGTTGCGGGCATCAGCGTCAGGCATGCGTTCTTGGCCCCCGCAATCGGTATCTGACCGTTCAGCGGCCCGTTGCCCGTTACCAAAATCGAATCCATCTGCTCTTATCCCTCGTCCTTGCCGGTCTTGTCCTCGGATGCCGCCCGCGCCTTGGCCTGCGCCTTGCGCCGCGCCATATTCGCCTTAAGCGCGGCCTTAAGCCGTTCTTCGCGCGCGTCCCCGGATTTACCGTCTTTTTTAGGTGAATTTTTGTCTGCCATTGTCTTTCTCTACAGGAGACGAAAAAAACCGTCCAGACACCCTTGCGCCGCGTTTCGTTTGAGTCTAATCACCCGCCCACAGCGCTGCTGTAGCTCAGAGGTAGAGCACTCCCTTGGTAAGGGAGAGGTCGAGAGTTCAATTCTCTCCAGCAGCACCATGATTTCCATGTATTCCTCAAAAACTTAGGCCGAACCAACGGCTTGCGCTTGCAGACTCCTACACAGGTGTCATACGCAGTGACCCTTATCATGCCTACACCGGTCAAAGACAAAAAGAGTTAAATCTACTACGTCAGGGTGCGCGTTCCGGCGGGCCTTAAGGGAATCGTTGGCCGTGCTGAGGTGTCAAAGTCACTCCGCACGAGAGACCCAGCAGTCGCCAAGGAGCGATTTGCAGCTGAGTATGCCAAAATTCAAAAGCGATGGTCGTCCCTTCGGGCAAAGCCAGAACCTCTCCCATTGAAAAAGATCGCCGCACTTTCGGCGCGGGTGTATTTCCGCCTTATGGAAGTATTGGAAAATGAAACAAGAGAAGGCGTCCACAGCGGGCGTCCTTTTCATCGTCGGAGGAACATCATGAAGCTCACTGAACAGTCCCGCGAGGCCGACAAGAGGCTGCGCCGTATCAATTCCGATAAACGAAGGGCATTCACGAAACACTCTAAGTCAACTGAGCGTTCCCGATTGGGCGACGGCACTTCTGATGTTCAACTTGTATTTTGGGTCGACCGAACGAGCCAAGGAGTATTCATTAGTGTATACCCCGAAGTGGTTTCTACAGTCATTACTGTGCGTGAATTCATGGTCGAGCAATTGAAACATGAAGTCACTCAGTGAGAGAGTCGCCATCATATCTAGTTCAGTTTAGCGCACGTACCTTGACTAATCGAAACAAAACAGACGATTAGGGATATTCTGAGATTTTTCCTGTTCAGACATTGCGACGTCGACGCGCGACGGCGATTAAGCCGGCCAGGCCTATAAGGATTAGCGGTAGAGATGCTGGTAGAGGGACGGGCGCTATTTCCTTCCAATTTGCATATGTCCAATCATTGTACGCCAAACCGTCTGATAATAAGACGCCCCAGTTGGTTGAAAATAAGTGGCCCCCCCCAACATAATTGGCCGCTACCGCCCCGACAACACGCGTCGGTTCGAGTAGGTACGGTGTGTAGACTAAGCAACCGGAAACTCGACATCCGTTCGTCAGCTCCGGATGAGTATCGTATAGGCCAACGAATACCTGCGACAAAAGCGCATTTGAAGCAGCTGCGGCATCAGCTTGTGTTTGGAAGACAAGGTCAGACTGAGCGGCGCAACCAGCATAGAAGTCAGCGCAGGTACCTTCCCCAAATGAGACGTCGAACAAAGTTCCACCAACATCTACGCCACTGGCACCACTTAACTGCCCACCAGATAAATGAAGTGTCGCCGCGTTCGCACCAGTCACAAAGAAGGCCGCTGCAGCAGCCCAAACCAAGAATTTCATTTCAAGCCCCCAAAAATTACAATTTGGGGATACTACCAAAAAAATAGAGATTCTGCAAAAACTGTAGCGAAAGCGCCACACCTCGCTTAACTTGTAGCCCGTGCATTTAGGCTGGATCTTTGATAACCTCAATAAAAAGCTGCCGAGCCCTAGGCCGATTGTGCTGGGGGAAAGCGCTCTCTGATTTCAGTAGTGGTCGATGTCGTGGGGTTTCACCGCCCTGCATCAACATTACGGTTCCCAGTGTTACCCTGAAAACTTTTTTGCGGATTATTTGAGTGATCTCGGAGTTGTCGAGGTTTACTGACGAGACTTCATAGTTAGGGATTGGCCATAGGAAAGGAAACAATCCAATGGACAAGCTAAAGGCCAGCTTTCTCACCCCACTTCATGAACTCCCTCAATCGAGCCGCGCGACCACCATATGTGTTCTCAGCGACAGACTGAGCGGAATGACCTGGATAGCTCCGCAGTAGAGACGAAAATCCCTACACATGGCTTATACACAGTGATTGTGCTCAAATAATTTTTGTGCAATAAAATCAATATACTGCAACATCCATACGAGAGTTCAATTCTCTCCAGCAGCACCATCCAATCTCCATTGAATAATGCGCCCGCTGCTTGATTGAGAGCGTGGCAGTCCTGTACCCACTTGCATGTGCATTGGACGCATCAAGCCGCGGTGGTGCGGTTCGAATTGCGCGTGAAGTATTGAATTTACTTTAGACCATTCGGCTCAACGCCTTGTTCGCGGAGTATGAATGCAACCGTCCTAAAACGGGGGGTTGGAACTTGGCGTATTCAAGCCCCACCCGCCGGGCGAAACTTGAATTTGTCGATCCACTCTCCCATTGAGAAACCGACAGTGCGTTGAATTATTTGTTGCCGAATTTAACCAGCGCGTGACGGGATCCCCGGTCGCGTCAGATGCGCCGTTCCGACGCCGACAATGCGCCCGCAAGCGAGCTTTTGATCTCTGATGGGATGTCCCGACCTTGCTGATTCAGCTTTGCGGCGATCCAGCCCGCGGAATGTCCGCGGCATCCGATCTTGTTCAAGCGCGCCGCGGCCGGTGTTGTCACTTCACCCTGAGCCAGGGCCATGGATGCCTCAACCTCAGTGTCCGGCAGAACCATTCTAACGGCGCTGAACACGTCCATCGAGACCTGTAAAGTCTGACGCTCTAGCCGATGGGCGGCGTTGGTCAGCAATCGCGTGCAATAAGCCGACAAGAAATACCAACGGAACACCTGAAAAACCTGACCGTTGGACGCCGTCATATCCGGCGCGCGGTCCGCAACAGCGGTCAGTTCGGAAAAGGCAGCTTCGGCCAATTTGGCCGCATCGCAAATCTGACGCTCGCGACTGGCACGAGAAACCGCGCCGTTGGCGAAGCGGGAGTCAGATTTACCGATTTCCAAGTGCATTGATATCCTCCACCGTCAATTTGTGATGAAGATATAAAATCTGACGGCATCGCCGGCATGGGAATTGCGGTCAGAATTTCCCGATTTGTCGTCTTTTTTGGCCAACTTCCGAGTCTGTCTATACATTTCACCCTATAAGTTGGCCTGTTTTGAGCCATTTGGTCAACTGGTGAACACCGCAAACGTTAATGTTTTAAACAAAAAGCACACATATCTGACACGATCTTGTAATAGTTATGCCCACTTCGATATGTATGAATACTCAATCCTGCTGTCCAGTTTACCAGTAAAGTTTTAACGAGGGGGTACGAAGCAGGATCAGGGGGTGAGCGCCTGTTCAGCCAGGCTCGCCTTAGGACAGAGACGCTCCCCCCGTCCTTTATCACTTAGTCTATCTTGTTCTTTTGGGCATGTGGCGTCACACCAAAACTCGACCGGTAAACGCGCGAAAAATGTCCCGGATTTTCGAATCCGCAGGCCATTGCCACTTCGGTCACGGATGCCTCGGTTTGCAATAACAGCTTCTGGGCGCGCTCCAGCCGAAGCTCCATAAAGTACTTCTTGGGCGACGTGTTGAGGTATTTACCGAACAACCGTTCCAACTGGCGTGTTGAAATCCCCAGATCCCCGGCAATATCAGATGGGGAAACCGGTGCCTCGATGCAGTCCTGCATGATATGAATTGCCTTGGCGAGATGCGCGTTACGCATCCCGTTGCGCGATTGAAGGGACACGCGCTGTTTGGCTGTGGCATTGCGCACGGCGTTGTAGACCATCTGGTCAGCAACCGCGATGGACAACTCTTCGCCGTGGTCCCTTTCAATCAGGTGCAACATCAGGTCGGCGGTCGCCGTGCCACCCGAGGCGGTGATGTGCTTTTCATCGGCGACAAAGACACTGCGCACCAGATTCACCTCGGGAAAGGCCTCCATAAAGGCATCGTGGTACTCCCAGTGAATGGCGGCCTGCATCCCGTCCAGAAATCCTGCCTCGGCAAGCAACCACGCGCCCGAACACAAGGCGCCGATGGCCGTACCTCTCGCCCGCTCGCGCCGCAGGGTTGCAAGCAAAGGGCGCGAGACATGGTTGCGCATATGAATACCTGACAGCACGAACAGTTGGTCGGTCTTTGGCAACGCGTCCAGTCCCCCATGAACCAAAGTCACCGACCCGTTGGAACAGACGGCCTGCTTGCTGTGTTCGGATACAAAAGACCACTCATACAGATCTTGACCGCTGACGAGGTTGGCAATGCGCAGCGGCTCGACCGCGCAGGAAAAGGCGAGATGCGAGAATTCCTCAATCAGGATGAAAGTGATGTGGCGGGGTTGGCGCATAGACGTCCGATTCAGTTTGACGTGGTCGACGGCCTATGCTGCACGATTCTTTTCTGTATACAACTTGTATTTTTTTAGAATACAGAGAATGAACGAATTAGCCGACACGATTCGCGCAGCGACTGTTGGAGGAACGGATGAAAGACGACGCCAAATCCCGTAAGGCAGAGTTGATGGAGCACCTGAAGGTGTCGATCCTGACGCTGCGCTTGCAACCAGGCACAGATTTGGACGAAGCGCATCTGTCCGACGCTTTCGGCCTGTCCCGCACGCCATTGCGTGAAGTGTTCCGGCAACTGGCGGGCGAAGGCTATCTGGACTTGCGCACCAATCGCAGTGCCCGGGTGTCCGAGATGTCTTATACCACCCTGCGTGACTTCTTTCTGGCTGCACCCATGGTCTATGGCGCGGTTTTGCGACTTGCCGCGCAGAACGCCACACGAACTCAGATCAACGACCTGAAAGACGCGCAACAGGCGTTCAAGGCTGCGTTGCAATCCGGATCCGCCGAAGATCGGGCGCTGGCCAATAACCGCTTTCATGATGTGACCGGAGAGATGTCAGGCAATGTCTACTTGCGGCCATCATTCAACCGGTTGCTGATCGACCATGCCCGGATCGGGATGACCTTCTATAGACCCCAATCCGTGCACAAGACCGAGAATCTGTCTGAAGCAAGTCGCCAGCATGACGCCATCATCGCCGCCATCGAGGCGGGCGATGAGGCGGCGGCTGCGCAGCTGGCCGAGGATCACTGGAACCTGTCACGCGATCAAATCGAATTGTTCGTGATGCCTGCTGCGCTGGATATCCCGATGGGTATCCCGCCCCTTTCGAAACCTGCATGAGGACGGAATGAACCCGATTTTCAGATTTGAGGGGATCTATACCCCGGTGGTCACGCCCTATCACCAAGATGGCCGCGTGAACTGGGATGCCCTGTCCCACGTGATCGAATACCTGATCGAGAATGGTGTGCACGGGCTGATATCGGGCGGATCAACGGGTGAGAACTATGCCCAGACTGTCGAAGAACGACTGGAACTGGCGTCGTTCACGCATAAACAGTTGCAAGGCCGGTTGCCTCTGGTTGTCGGAACTGGAGCGATGCTGACGCCGGATTCCATCGCGCTGGCCTCGGGCGCGCGTGAGATTGGCGCGGACGCGATCCTGCTGGCCAGCCCACCCTATTCTGTGCCGACCGATCGGGAAAACGCCCTGAACGCGCTGGCTATCGACAAGGCCGCTGGCTTGCCGGTGATGTTGTACAACTACCCGCACCGCACCGGTACAATGATGGGGGAAGAATTCCTTGACCGCGTGGGGCGCAGCCGAAACTTCTGCGGCATCAAGGAAAGCTCGGGGGATATCAACCGGGTGCATTTGTTGGCGCGGGATTACCCGCATATCCAGCTTGGCTGCGGCATGGATGATCAGGCGCTGGAATTCTTCGCCTGGGGCGCACCGTTCTGGGTCTGCGGTGGGTCGAACTTCCTGCCAGCCGAACATGTAGCACTATATCAAGCCTGCGTTGTCGAAAGGAACTTCGCCAAGGGCCGCCGCATTATGTCCGCCATGATGCCGTTGATGCGGGTGCTGGAACAGGGCGGCAAGTTCATCCAGACCATAAAGCATGGCGTCACCATGAACGGGATCGACGCAGGCGCGATGCGGCCCCCGCTTAAGGGGCTGAACAAGGATGACAAACGCGCATTGGAACAGGTGACGCGCGTGCTGAAGAAAACAATCGCAGATATCGTGGCGGAGGGCTAAGGCATGGAATTGCTGACACAAGACGAATACAAATCCATCGCTGCGGGCCTGACCTTGCCCACCGGGGCCTTCATCGACGGCGCTTTCCGCCCGGCTGTCTCTGGCAAGACCTTTGAGACGGTGAACCCCGCTACAGGTGAGAATCTGGCCGATATTGCCGCTTGCGACGCGGCGGATGTGGATTTTGCCGTCGAAAAAGCGCGCGAGGCGTTTGACGATGGACGCTGGTCCAGAATGCACCCCTCGGATCGCAAGGACATACTGATCCGGCTGTCCAAGTTGATGACTCGCAATGCCCGTGAATTGGCAGTGATGGAGAGTATCGACAGCGGCAAGACCATCTATGACTGCGAAACCGTGGATATCCCCGAAACGATCCACTGCCTGAAATGGCATGCCGAGGCGATCGACAAAATCTATGATCAGGTCTCGCCCGCCAGCGACGACCACATCGCCATGGTGGTTCGCGAACCCATCGGAGTTGTGGGGTTGGTGCTGCCGTGGAACTTCCCGCTGCTGATGCTGGCGTGGAAGATCGGGCCTGCCTTGGCGGCGGGCTGCTCGGTTGTGGTGAAACCGGCAACCGAAACCACGCTGACCGCCCTGCGCCTCGCGGAACTGGCGATGGAGGCGGGCCTGCCGCGCGGCGTTCTGAACATCGTTCCGGGCGGCGGTGCTGATGTCGGTGAGCCGATTGGTCGACACATGGATATCGACATGGTCTCTTTCACTGGCTCGACCGTCACTGGCAAACGGTTCCTGACCTATTCGGCGGAAAGCAACGCCAAGGAGGTTGTGTTGGAGATGGGCGGCAAGAACCCGGCCATCGTGATGGATGACGCCGAGAACCTTGACCGCGTGGCGGCCCATGTCGTGAATGGCGCGTTCTGGAATATGGGTGAGAACTGTTCCGCCTCGTCCCGTCTGATCGTGCACAAGGACGTAAAGGCCGAGTTGCTGGAGCGGATCGCCCATCACGCGAAGCAGTGGAACATCGGTGATCCGCTGGACCCGGAAACCCGAATGGGTGCGTTGGTCAGCGAAGGCCACTACAACAAGGTCTGCGGCTACTTAGAACAAGCCGAAAACGTGGTGATTGGTGGCGATGCCAACAAGGGTTTTGTCGAAGCGACCGTGGTCGAAGTACCCGGCAATCACTGCACTCTGGCGCGCGAAGAGATCTTTGGTCCCGTTCTGTCGGTGATCGAAGTGTCTGGCTTTGACGAGGCCATCAAGATTGCCAATGACACCGACTATGGCCTGTGTGCTTCGATCTTTACAGCTAACGCCAAGCGAGCCATCCGCGGCGCGCGGGCGATCCGCGCCGGAACCGTGACGGTGAACAGCTTCGGAGAGGGTGACATCACCACCCCCTTTGGCGGCTACAAACAATCCGGTTTTGGTGGCCGCGACAACTCGGTCCACGCCCACGACCAGTACACCCAGTTGAAAACCATCTGGATTGATCTGGCCGATGACGCGGACGAGGCGATCGATTGACGGCCTATACTGCCAAACGGCTGCCACGACAGATCGGGCCGGCGGGGTGGAACGCCATTCTGCCGCCCCAAACATCGCTACCCCGACTTGAACAGAACATCTCAGCCGATGTCACAATTGTCGGTGGCGGGTTTGCCGGGCTGAGCGCCGCGCGCAGGCTGCGCCAGCTTGACCCGGCGCTCAAGGTTGTACTGCTAGAGGCCGGTCGTTTTGCCGAAGGTTCCGCTGGCCGCAATTCGGGCTTCATGATCGATCTGCCCCATGATCTGGCCTCGGACAATTACGCCGGAGGCGGGCTGGAAGCGGACCGCGCAACCATAGCCCTAAACCGCCGCGCAATAAGATCTGCAACGAACGTGGCTGAAGAATGCGAGCTGCCGCAGGAAATGTTCGACCCCTGCGGTAAGTTCAACGCCGCCGCCACACGAGCCGGGGACAAGCACAACCGTGAATTCGCCGCACATCTGGATCGGTTGGGAGAGCCCTGCACGCTTTATGACCGCCAACAAATGCAAGAGATCACGGGCAGCCCGCACTACAGCTCGGGCCTTTATGCACCCGGCACAGTGATGATCCAGCCCGCCGGTTACATTCGGGCTCTGTCCTCTCACCTATCGCCGCAGGTTGATCTGTTCGAAAACTCTCCTGTTACCGGCTTTGAAAAACAAGGCGTGGGATGGCTGGTGAAAACACCTGAAGCGCAGGTTTCGACGGGCCGCATAATTCTGGCCAATAACGGCCATCTGGAGAGCTTTGGCTTTTACGAACGCCGACTGATGCACATCTGCCTTTACGCGTCGATCACCGAGCGTTTGACGCCTGAACAGATCACGGCATTGGGCGGTCAATCCCGCTGGTCGGTCACTCCGGCCGATCCGATGGGCACCTCAGTCCGGCGGGTCTCGGGCAGCTATGGCGACCGGATTTTGATCCGGTCCTGTTCAACTTTTCATCCGACAATCGAGACCAGCCCAATGCGCCTGCGCAATGCAGGCTGGGTGCACGACCGCAAATTTCGCGAACGGTTCCCGCATCTGCCCCAGGTGCAAATGGAGCATCGTTGGGCCGGAACGCTTTGCCTTAGCCGAAACGGATCAGCAGCATTCGGAGAGTTGGATGAGGGCGTCTTCTCGGCCTGTTGTCAGAACGGTTTGGGAATTGCCCGTGGGACATTGCAGGGCATAGCAGTGGCAGAATTGGTCACGCAGGGCGGATCGGACGTTGCGGATCATTTCCTCGCCCAACCCATGCCGCCGCGCCTACCACCCGAGCCGTTCGCATCTTTGGGTGCAAACAGTTATCTGATCTGGAAAGAATGGCGTTCGGGCAAGGAATGACCTGTCAGGGCAGGCTGAGCTTGGTCATGCGGCCCCCATCCACCGTGTAAATCTGACCGGTGACAAAGCTGGCCTCTTCAGACGCAAGAAACGCCACCACTGCCGCGACCTCCTCTGGTCGGCCAGTCCGGGCGGCGGGATGAATGCGGCCAATGTCGCGGCGAAATGCATCCGGGTCCGGCTGAGCGTCGATAAAATCCATGTTCAGTTCAGTGTCGATCCAGCCGGGCGCCACCGCGTTGCACCGGACCCCCTCCGCCCCGTGATCCACGGCGACAGCGCGGGTCAAACCGTGCAACCCGGCCTTGGTCGCACAATAGGCCGCATGGCCAGGATTACTGCCCAACCCTTCGATGGAGCCGATGTTGACGATGTTCCCTTGCGTCTGCCGCAGAAGGGGCAGCGCCGCCTTGATCAGCAGAAAAGGGGCCGTCAGGTTGACTGTCAGGTTGCGCTGCCATTCCTCTAGGCTCATGTCTTCGACAAGGACTTCCTGCATCATGCCCGCGTTGTTGACGAGGATATCCAGACGCCCTGCCCGCTCAACGACCTGATTTACCACAGATTGCGGGCTGCTCGGATCACCAAAATCTGCCTCGATCCCTTCGAACCTGGGATCTTGCCCGCGTTGCGCGGTAAATACTTGCGCCCCGTCCTGACGCAACCGTTCAGCAATGGCCCGACCGATCCCGCTGCGCCCGCCGGTGACTAGGGCGGTTTTGCCTTCAAATCGGGTCATGATACTGGCTTGCCTCCGTTCACCTCAAGCACCGCGCCGCAGATATAGCGCGACGCATCCGAGGCCAGAAACAGGATCACATCAGCAATGTCTTCGGGTTCCGCAATTCGCCCCAAGGGAACAGTCTGCCCCAGCTTGGCGACAGCTGTGTCCGGGTCGAAGCCACGCTTGGCAAAACCGGATCGCAACATAGGCGTGTTCACCTCGTTCGGGCAAACCGCGTTGATGCGGATGCCCTGATGGGCGTGGTCCATCCCCATGCATTGAGTCAGAGAGGCAATCGCGGCCTTGGTCATGCAGTAGACAGCGTGGTTTGGGCCGGGGCGCAGGCCCCAGCAGGATGCGGTGTTTACGATCGCCCCGCCTCCGTTAGATGTCATTATCGGGATTGCAGCGCGGCAAATGCGAAAGGGGGCTTCGACGTTCACGCCCAGAGACAGGGACCAATCCTGATCCGAGGTTTCAGTGACGGCACCCCGCGTAATGACACCTGCGTTGTTAACAACAATGTCCAACCCGCCCAGCGCATCTGCCGCCTGTTTCGGCAGCGCATCGGCATAGACCGGGTCCAGCAGATCGCCGGGCAGATGGGCATCAGCCTCGATCTCGTCGGTCAGGCGGTCAGCAACGGCAACCTGCGCGCCGGCGGCACGTAGGCGACGCACCAGAGAGGTTCCTATCCCCCCTGCAGCGCCCGTGACCAAAGCCGATTTCCCCTTAAACTCCATAATCTGTCCCATCAGAACGACGCAACCGGTGCGCCAAAGCGGGTTTCGTCGGGCACGACACCCAGCCCCGGCCCGGTTGGAACTTGAATATGCCCGCCTTCAATGCGGATTCCATTCTCGGCATCGTAACTTCCTTCGATGTATGGCGCAGCCAGCCAAACGCCTTCCAGAAGATCGGGTCGAACAGTCGCGCCGATATGCGTGCAGGCCGCAGCAATAATATCGCCTCCCCAGCTGTCGTCGCAGGTATGGGGCAGATTACGCGCCTCACAGAGGTCTCGGAACGCGCGCATGGGTTGCAGGCCACCGATCCGCGTGACCTTCATACCGAACCCATCCACCAGACCAGTGCCCGCCGCAGTGATAACCGTGTTCAGATTGGTGGCGTTTTCGTCCATGTAGATCGGGTGGCTCACTTGTGACCGTATCTTTTGCAGATCTTCGATCGTATCGCAGGGTTGTTCCATGACAAACGGAATGTCTGGGCATTCGCGGCTGACACGCAACGCATCACGGGTTGTCCAGCCGCGGTTTCCGTCGACGGCCAGGCGGATGCCTGACCCGCCGGTTGCCTCCCACACTTTGCGGATGGCTTCGATATCGATTTCAACCGGCCGACCACCAACCTTGATCTGCAGGCGCGGGTAACCTTCGGCCAATTTTTCCTTGGCCAGAACGGCTATATTGTCGGGTGCCCCAACCCCCGTCGCATAATATGACGGAACCTTGTCTACCTCGGCACCGCCAAGAAGTTCCGACACGCTGATCCCAAACTGCTTGCCCAGCAGATCATGTGCCGCAATGTCGATAGCCGCCTTGGCATAGTTGTGTCCGTTCAAAAGGCCGCCCATTCGTCGGTGCAGTCCTAGTGGAGAGACCTCGGCACCCAATAGTCCTTCGGCCATCTGAGCCAACGCAGCCCGAGCACCAGCGGCGTGGGCCTCAGCATAGGTGGGGCCAACCGGGCAAGTCTCTCCCCATCCGACCAATCCGTTGTCGGCCACCATTTTGACCAATGTGGTGTCCAGAGCCCAGACCTCGGCATTGGCCATTGTGTACGGGCCGTTTTTGACAGGCAGATCGTGGCTGTAGATGTGAATTTCAGAGATTTTCACTACTTGTGTTCCGTACTGCTATTGAAGGGACAAACCCGCCCAACTGGCCGGGCGGGTGGGATACTGGGGAATAAATTCAGTAACTTTGGTTCAGCTCATCAGCGGCCGGGATTTCACGCTCACGTCGGGCAATGTAGTCCAGCAGGGCCTCGTTTTTCGCCTCATCCAGTTTGGGCTCTTCATACTCGGCCAGCAACGCGCGCGCGCGGTTCAGGGCGCGCGCAGTGATTTCGACGCTCCCTTCGGCCTGCCATTGTTCGATCGAGTTGTTGTCGAACAACTCGGGCATGAAGAATGCACTCTGGAAATTGTCCTGTGTATGGGGGTGACCAAGATAGTGACCACCGGGCCCAACATCCGGAACTGCAGCGAGGGCTTGATCGAAATCGTGCCATTTCGGCCCCTCGGCCATGCGGTAAGCCATCGCGCATTGTTCGGCGTCGACGATAAACTTGGCGACAGAGCAGTGCATCCCGGCCTCATTCCATCCGGCCGAGTGCCAGATGTAGTTGGCACCCGCATGCATGACTGCCTGCAAGGTGGTGGCAGATTCATATCCGGCCTGAGCATCAAAGGTTTTGGCCCCACCCAACGTGTTCGAAGTACGCCAAGGGACGTCATAATGCCGTGCCATCTGGCCAATCATGAAATTCATCAGGCTGATCTCGGGTGTACCCGCCATCGGCGCACCGGACTTCATCGACACGGTCGACAGGTAGTGGCCATAGATCGCCGGAGCCCCCTTGCGGATGACCTGCGTGTAGGCCAGCGCGCTTAGCGCCTCGGCATTCAACTGGGCCACCGTGGCCGGAACAGATGCGGGCGTGTTAGCACCCCCCAGAACGAAGGGTGAGCAGAGCACCGGCTGATTACGACGACAAAAGGCCCGCAATGCACCCAGCATGGTTTCGTCCCACACCAACGGCGAGTTGCCATTGCAGTTACCGGTGGTCACCGGGTGATCTTCAAGGAATTCCTCGCCAAACAGGATCGCGCACATGTCCATCACATCTTCGGCGTTCTTGGGTGATGTGGTCATGCCCATGAACGTCTTGTCCGAGTGTTTCATCGACGAATAGGTGATGCGCAGGTGCCGTTGACTGATCGGATGGTCATAAGGTTCCACGATGTGATGGGCCGAGGAATGCAGCGCGGGCATCATGTGGCTGAGCTTGTGGAACATCGCCAGATCTTCCAACAACGGATTTCGGCGCACGTCGTCCAGATCGCGCAGAAATGGGGCGCCGGTCATAGGCACAAAGATCGAGTGCTTACCGCCCAGCCGCACATTCTTTTTCGGGTCCCGCGCGTGATAAGTGAAATCGCTGGGTATGGTGGCAATCAACTCGCGCACCAAACCACGATCCAGAAAGACCAGCTCGCCATCGACTTTGGCACCGGCCTTCTTCCAGTCTTCCAGCGCGATGGGGTCTCGGAACTGAACGCCAACGTTCTCAAGGATGTCCATCGAGGCACTGTCGATGCGTTCGACCTGAGCACCATCCATCACCTCACACAGGGGGATGCCTCTGGTCAGGCCAGGCAGCATTTCAAAGTTCGGGGCGGTGCGCAGGGCGCGGCGGGCAGAGCGTCCGCCCGAGCGTGTCGCAGTACGAATGTTCACGGGGCAATCCTCCAATCTTGCTGATCAGACTGGCGGATTCGGCGGCGGCGCACCTCACTGATTGCGATATCTGTTTGCAGGAAACGACATGGACACCCGGAACGAAAAACGCCGCCCCAACTGGGGCGGCGCCTGTTTTGACACTTGGTTGCCTATTTACTCGGCCGCCTGCGTGCTTGCATCAGCATGCTTGTCGCGCCGACCATCACGATAGAGCGCCTTGGTCAGCGAAACCATCATCAACCCCATAACTACCGTAAAGGGCAGGGCACCGATGATCATAGCATTGCGCAACGCGTCCATCGGGTTGTTTTCACCAGCGGCCAAGATCAGCGCACCGATCACGGCGGTCAGGATAACACCCCAGATGATACGGTGCTTGACGCCGGTTTCCTGGCTGCCACCGGACATGATGGTGTTCATAACCAGAATGCCCGAGTCCGCAGAAGTCACCAGGAAGGTCATGATCAGGATCACGCACATGACGTTCAGCATGGACAGAAGCCCACCGTCGATCATGTAAGACAGCGTCACGAACAGCTTGTTGGTGTTCGACGCACCGATGATCGCGCCTTCAGCTGCACCAGCCAATTCCAGATCAATCGCAGTACCACCCAGAACAGTCATCCAGGCAAAGCAAACCAGCGCCGGCGCCAATACGCAGCCCAGAATGAACTCACGCACAGACCGACCCTTGGAGATGCGCGCCAGGAACAGGCCCACAAACGGCGAGAACGCAATCCACCAAGCCCAGTAGAAGGTGGTCCAGCCCGACTGCCAGCCAAACTGACGGCCTTGCTCACCTGCGGCGTAAACAGCCGCCAGCGTGTCGTCACTCAACTGAGCTGCAGCGCCTTCAAGACCGCTCTTGAAGCCGTCAAAGCTGCCCCATGCGTTGGTTGCGCCACCCACCAGATCAGCCGCATGCGCCTGCGCTTCAGCAGGCAGAGCCGCCGCAAACGCTTCGGTCGACAACGGGCCATATGCACCAAAGCTCAGCGAGAGGAAGTGCAGAAGGTAGTCAAACAGCGCTGTGCCATAGGTTGTCATAGCGAATACGAACGAGCCGAAGATCACAAAGGTGCCCAGCAGGATGATCGACAGAACAAGGTTCAGGTTCGACAGGTACTTAACACCGCGACCAACACCCGAAACCGCCGAAATAATCGACAGACCCATGATGACAACCAGACCTGCGATCAGACCAACTTTGCTTGGCGTGGGTACTTCACCACCAAAATCCATGATCCATTCCATGCCGGTGATTGCATACAGACCGTCGATGAACTGGCTGACACCAAACCCGATCGTAACGGACACACCCAGGATCGTTGCAACAACGCCCAGAACGTCAACGACGTGGCCGAGAAAACCGTTCATCAGACGACCAAAAAGCGGAGTAAGAGCCGCGCGAATGGTCAGAGGCATGTCACGGGTATAGGCGTAGTAGGCCAGCGAAAGGCCGGTCACCACGTAAATTGCCCAGGCATGAAAGCCATAATGCAGGAAGGTATACCGATACGCGGATTGAACGGACTCTGGATCATTGCCCGCAACTGCACCGGCCACGACCTCGGGGTTCGATCCCCACAGACCCAACGGTTCAGCGGTGGCAAAAACCATCAGGCCGACACCCAGACCCGCTCCGAACATCATCGAGAACCAGGAGAAGTTCGAAAACTCGGGTTTTTCGCCCACAGTTCCCATAACCCGCTTTCCGGTCGATGGAAGGACGGCAACAATGACGAGGAAGATGACAAACAGGCCGACAATGACCACGTAGAAGCTGTTGAAGACTTCCAGCAGCTTTCCATTCCAGCTGCCAAGTGTGCTGTTGGCATTGGCCGGGAAGACAAGTGCCCATAGCACAAGGGCAACCATGATGCCCTTACTGATTAGGGCGATTGGGACACTGTAATTTTCATAGAATCCGGCATCGGCCGTTTCTATCTCTAGATCCGTAAAGGGTTCAGGTATCGACATGTTGCTCCTCCGTGGTGCTGTATCAATTGCGATACTGTCTCTGCATTTCACGCAATTCGCCCAATCGCCTCGAACGATGGGGAAGGTGCTGCAGCAGACGTATCGGCTCTTTCTTGTTTCGTTTCTGTGTATCAGAAATGCGGCACCGCCGCATGGTCTTACGCCTTCTGAGTTGCATTGAATTCAACGCACCGTGCAATCAGGCGATACTCGGTCTTACCAACCGGGAATGGGTTCGCGCCTCCTTCACTTCCCCTTTCGACCTTTCCCGTTTGTCAGTTCGGGACATCGTTGTGTCGCAGTAGCGTCTTGTGACGCCCGGTAAATTCTCTCGAAAAGCCCGAAAAACACAACGTTTGTTGGTAGAACTGACTATAGTGGCGCTCCGTTCAAAATTCGGCCAGAACCGACGCATTGACGAAAAATGCGACATCCGCCTTTAACTTGAGCCAGAAAAACATCAAATCATCAAAAGCGCTATAGCATTCACCTTCAAAAAAACTAAAACTGAGTTGATAAAAATTAAACTAAACCGAAAAACGATTCACCAGCTTCCATGTCCAGACGCCACTACAACCTGCCGCCACTGACAACCTTGTCAGCTTTTGAGGCCGCCGCCCGCCACCTGAGCTTTAAGAATGCCGCCGCTGAACTGTCTGTCACACCCGGTGCGGTCAGTCACCAGATCAAGGCGCTAGAAGGCGATCTGGATACACCATTGTTCCAACGCAAGCATCGCGGCGTTGATCTGACCGAGGATGGCAAGGCGCTTTACGACGCACTGTCCACGTCCTTCGGGCGCATCTCAAAAACGCTGAGCATGATCCGGGACCGATCCACCGCCGGAAAGGTGACTGTAGGATCGACAACCGCGGTTGCCGCGTTGTGGCTATCTCCGGCCGTCATTCGGTTCTGGCGGGATATGCCCGATGTCAATGTTGATCAGCTGTCACAGGATCGCCCCTTTCGCGATCGCCCTGACGTCGACTTTTTCATTCGCTATGGGCGGGACAGCGATCCCAACCTGTCACACACTCCGCTGTTTCGCGACCAGCTAGTCCCGGTCGGAAGCCCCGAGATGGCAGAAAGGCTTGCGGATGCCGGTCTTGAGGATCTGACTTCTGAACGGCTGATCCATCTGGACTCAGAAGACCGCACCTGGACCACCTGGCCCGAATGGTTCCAGCAGTTGGGATATAATGGCGCAGTGCCCATTGAATCCCGCGTCAACAGCTATTCCGTCGCGCTGCAGCTTGCGCGCAAGGGTGCCGGGCTGGCGCTGGGTTGGCAGCGGCTGATCCAACCCATGCTGCAATCAGGCAAACTGGTTCCTATCGGCACGCATCAAGTGCCCGCGCCGAACCAGTTTTATTTGGTCGGGCGCCCGGATGAAGAACTCTCAGAAAGCGCCCGCGCCCTGAAAAACTGGATCGTTCATGAGGTTCAGGAAGGTTCGGTTTAGGTGAAATCACTCTCTGATGAGCTTTTCTGATATTGAGACCAACAGGTTCAATCCGCCAATAGGGATTAATAGCATCCAGCAAAACCTCAGGAGAGCCCGATGAACAAGCATAGCGCGCTGTCTTCCGTTCTGGCCGATGTAAACGTCGCAAATGGCCTGCCGAACGAACACTATGTCGAACCGGCCGTTTTCAACGAAGAAAAACGATCCGTGCTGTATGCCAACTGGTCCGGGATCGGCTTCGGCAAGGATGTTCCTGAAGAAGGCGATGCAAAACCAGTCGACTTTCTGGGCATGCCGCTGCTGATTGTTCGGGACAAAGACGGCGAGGTTGGCGTTTTCCAAAACACCTGCCGCCACCGCGGGATGATCCTGGTAGACACGCCGCGCAAAATCGGCGGCGCAATCCGCTGCCCCTATCACAGCTGGTGCTACAGCCTGAAAGGCGAGCTGCGCGCAACGCCGCATGTGGGTGGTCCCGGCCAGAACAAGCACGAAGACGTCAATCGCGATGATTTGGGCCTGATCCGCGTGCGATCCTACGTCTGGCGCGATGTGATCTTTGTGAATGTTGACGGCACAGCGCCGGAATTCGAAGAGGTTCACGGCGCCCTGCTGGAGCGATGGGAAGAGTTTGACAAACCCGTCTTTCACGGCGGTGAAACCTCGTCGTTCAAGCTGGAGGTCAAAACCAACTGGAAACTGGCGGTCGAGAATTATTGCGAAAGCTATCACCTGCCGTGGGTGCACCCCGGTCTGAACAGCTATTCCCGGCTGGAGGATCACTATAACATCGAGGTGCGCGGCCAGTATTCCGGACAAGGCACCATGGTCTATCGCCAGTTGACAGATCAGGACGGCGCGACCTTCCCGGACTTCGACGGGCTAAGCGACAAATGGGACGAAGGCGCAGAGTATATAGCGCTGTACCCGAACGTTCTGCTGGGCGTTCAGCGCGACCATGCTTTCGCCATCGTGTTGGAGCCAGTCGATCAGGAAAACACGGTAGAACATATCGAATTGTATTACGCGAAAAGCATCGAAGACACGCCCCAACATGACGGGCTACGTGCCTCAAACGCGCAGCTGTGGAAAACCGTGTTCGAAGAGGATGTCTTTGTGGTCGAAGGCATGCAAAAGGGCCGACATGGAATGCTGTTCGACGGCGGACGGTTCTCGCCCGCGATGGATGGCCCTACGCATAACTTCCACCATTGGGTCGCGACGCAAGTTGAAAACGGCCGCGCGGAATAACCCTTTTGGATTGGTCAGCCGCCGGGTGGCTGACCGGTTGCCCGTAGAAGGGGACGCCCATGGACAAACAGGAACTGGATCGCCTTTTGCTGGACGCGCATGATCGCAATGATCATGCCAACTTAATCCGTTTGTACACGATGGCCGCGGATGAGCGTGAGGCGGCGCATGACATCAACGCGGCCTGTTTCTATCTCACGCATGCCTTCGTTTTCGCGCTGGAATCCGGCGCTCCCGAGGCTGACGCGCTGAACCAGCGGCTGGTCGCATATGGCCGGGCGAACAAGCTGGAATTCTGAGTTTAGCCTCAAGTTAGACCCGCTCAACCCAACATGAAATTTATGTCCGTTGCCGGTGCCTTCGCGATGATGACACATGGCGGCGGGACCAACTTTGATACGGCAGGCTCATGAAAACGAATGCACAGGCGGTGGTGATTGGCGGCGGGGTGATCGGGTGTTCGATCCTCTATCATTTGACCAAACTGGGATGGTCGGATGTGATTCTGCTGGAACGGGATGAACTGACATCCGGGTCCACTTGGCACGCCGCGGCGAACATCCACGGGCTGCACGACAGCACCAACATCAGCCGCATTCAGCACTATACGATGAACCTGTACAAAGAGCTTGAAGCCGAAACCGGCCAAAGCTGTGGCGTGTTCCAGCCCGGCTCGCTTTATCTCGCGCAAACCGAAGAACGCGAACATCAGCTGAAGCTGCAAGCCGCCAAGGCCAAGCTTTACGGCATGAACTTTTATGAGATCAGCATCGAAGAGGCTCAGCGTCTGAACCCGCTGGTCAACTACGATGGCATTCGGTGTGTCATGTACGAACCCGACGGCGGCAATGTGGATCCTTCGGGCGTCACAAACGCCTATGCAGTCGGCGCACGGCAACGCGGGGCCGAGATCCATCGCTTTACCCCTGTCACGGCGACCGACCAGCAAGAAGATGGCACCTGGATCGTACGAACGCCCAAGGGCGACATCCATACCCCATGGGTCGTGAACGCCGCCGGTTTGTGGGGGCGCGAAGTGGCCAAACTGGCCGGGATCGGCCTGCCGCTGCAACCGACTGAGCACCAGTATTTCGTGACCGAAACAATGGCGGACGTGGCAGCGCATGGCACCCGGCTGCCCTCGGTCAGTGATCGTGACGGCGAGTATTACTTGCGGCAGGAAGGTCAGGGCCTGCTGGTTGGCGCCTACGAAAAGGAAATGAAGTTCTGGGCCGAGGACGGAACGCCTCTGGATTTTGCGCATGACCTGTTCCCCGACGATCTGGAACGGATCGAAGAGAACATGATGAACGCGATCGAACGTCTGCCCGCCGTGGGAGAAGCCGGGATCAAGCGTGTGATCAACGGGCCGATGATCTGGTCACCGGACAGCAATGTGTTGATGGGTCCGGTGCCCGAGGTCGACGGCTATTTCTGCTGCAATGGCATCATCCCCGGATTTTCGCAATCCGGCGGTATGGGCCTGATGGCGGCGCAATGGATCATCGAGGGCGAAACGCAGTACGACATGTTCGCATGGGATATGGCGCGGTTCGATGACTGGGCGACGAAAGAGTTCACCATGGCCCGCGTTCAAGACCAGTATGCCCACCGGTTCGAGATCCACTTCCCGAACGAGGAACGCAGCGCAGGCCGCCCAGCGCGCACGCGCCCCATCTATGACACCCAAGCTCAAATGGGCGCAGTGTTTGGCCTGAACGCAGGGTGGGAGCACCCCTTATGGTTCGCGGATACGCCAGGAACCAAAGACACCAATGGCTTTACCCGTCAGAACTGGTGGGAACCCGTGGGTGCGGAATGCCGGATGCTGCGTGAGCGCGCGGGGATCATCGATATCTCGAACTTTGCCAAATATGTCTGCAAGGGACCGGGGGCCGAGGACTGGCTGAATGCTGTTTTCACCAACACCATGCCCAAATCGGTCGGCAGGTCCTGTCTGACGCCTCTGATCTCGAAACGCGGGGGCATCGCCGGGGACTTCACTGTAACCCGTGTGGCCGAGGACGAATTCTGGATCATCGGATCTGGAATGGCTGAGCGATATCACAAACGGTTCTTCAAACTGGTCCCCCTGCCCGATGGCACTTCGTTCGAAAGCCGGACCAAAGCCGTGTGCGGGTTCAACGTCGCTGGCCCAAAATCGCGCGAGTTATTGCAGCGCCTGACCAATACCTCGCTGGCCACCGAGGATTTCCCCTTCATGCGATCCGCCAAAATCGAACTGGCCGGAATCGAAGTACTGGCCCTACGGGTCTCGTTCACGGGTGATCTGGGGTGGGAGGTTCACTGTGCCACCGAAGATCAGGCCCGCCTGTATGACGCCCTGCTTCTGGTCGGTCAGGAGTTTGGCGCAGGCCCAGTGGGAAGCCGAGCACTGATGTCGTTGCGGGTCGAAAAAGGATATGGCTCGTGGAGCCGCGAATACAGCCCAGAATACTGGCCGCATGAGGTTGGGCTGGGCCGTTTGTGCAAGTTCGGCAAGGACTTCCTGAACAAGAATGCCGCCGAGGTCGTTTTGGCCAAGCCCGCCCGCGAACAGTTGGTCCTTCTACATCTGGATGAGGCTGACACGACCGCATCGAACGCCGACGCGACCGGAGGTGAGCCGATCTTAAAAGACGGACGGGGCATCGGTCGCGTGACCTCTGGGGCCTATGGCTATTCGGTAGGCATGTCATTGGCGCTCGGTTTTGTGACTGGTGCCAATCCGGGGGAAGAGGTCGAGGTGATGGTGCTGGGACAACCACACAAGGCGACCATTCTGCCCGAACCGCCCTTTGATCCAAAAGGCGAAATCCTGCGCGGCTAATGAAACCGTGAACAGCCCCTGACCCGACGGGAGGCTGTTCACACACACCTCAGCGCCTATGGTCTGACCCAACCATAACAGTCGTTTTGGGAAGGGCGGGCGCATGGATAATCACACGGATATGCTGATCGTCGGCGCCGGGTTTTCCGGCCTGATCATGGCGATTGAGGTCCGCAAATGCAGCATCAAAGACACTGCGGTCCTTAAAAAAAGCGGATGAGATCGCCGAGACGTGGCGTGAAAACACATATCCCGATGTTGCGTCCTATATCCCCTCGCACCTCTATTCCATGGCAACGCATCTGAACCCGGATTGGAGCCGGGCTTGTGCAGGTGGTGCCACGCCCGGAAGGCCCAATCGCGCCCTGGATCTGCGCAAACACCTGACATCAAACTACAGGATCGGCTGCAAATGCACCCTCAGCTCAAACGACTGGTACCCGGCACTGGCGCGCGAAAATGTAACGTTGATCCCACACGGGATGGCATCAACTGTGGGCGATCAGATCCTGTCAGCGGACGGAAGCTGAACACAGGCCGATATCCTCATCTGGGGTGCCGGGTTTCATGTCACAGACGTCGTAGAGCGCTTGGATATGACAGGGTCCGATGGCCTGACGTTCCGCCAGGGCCTGGACGGACGGGATGAAAGCGCATCTGGGCACCGCCATCGCAGGCTTCCCGAATTTCTTCATCCTTCTCGGTCCACATATTGGCCTCGGCCACAACTCGGTGATTCTTATGATCGAGGCACAGGTTCGCCACATCGGCCGAGTGCTGGATCAAATGGGTCGCGACGGGCTGCAGGCCGTAACACCCTGCCAGGAAAAACAGGCTGCATTCGAAAAGGAAATGCGCAAGACCGGAACACGACGCTTTGGCCAGGGACCGTTTCCGCGTATGAAAAGCATATGGCGCAATCCGGGCTGGAACATTTCCGCCCTACCCCTTCCTCAGGCGGAGAGAGATGAGATGACCACTATCCTAGTTATCATCCTTCTGGTCGGCGGCTTTTTTGTCGGCATGAACCTGTGGACCCGGCGACTGACCCGGCAGGGGTCGCAGCGCGTCCCGCAACTTGGACAGATTGTCCCGGTGCGCGGGGGCAGCATTCATTACGTGGAAAAGGGCGACCCCACTAAGCAGACGGTCATCATGATCCACGGGCTTGCGGGGCAGCTGCAGCATTTCACCTATTCTCTGATGGACCTGTTGGCGGATGACTATCACGTCATCGCAGTCGACCGCCCTGGCTGCGGATACTCAACCCGCGATAGCGCCGATCTTGGGCGCCTGCCCGAACAGGCCCGCATGATTCAAGAGTTTCTGGACACCAAAGGCATTTCCAACGCCGTTCTGGTCGGACACTCATTGGGCGGGGCCGTATCGCTGGCCATGGCGTTGGAACACCCGGAGAAAACCAAATCGCTCGCTTTGCTCGCCCCGTTGACGCAAAAGCTGTCGAACACGCCGCAAGTTTTCAAACCGCTGGAAATACGTACCGAGTGGTTGCGCAACTTTATCGGCAACACGATTGCCGTCCCCATATCGGCTAAGACCGCCCCGCATACATTGGGAGCCGTTTTCTATCCGGAACCCGCGCCAGATGACTTTCTGGACCGCGCCGGCGGTGCGCTGGGGTTGCGCCCTTCGGCCTTCATTACCGCGTCGCAGGATGTTGTAGGGGTGGATGAAAGTATCGGAGCCCAGGTAGACCGCTATACCGACTTGTCCGTACCCGGCGGCATTCTGTACGGGGCACAAGACACCATACTTTCACCCAACGCCAACGGTGCCCCCATGACCCGGTTCGGGCTGAGCGACGAAAAGGTAGAAGGGTTGGGCCATATGATCCCGATAACCGCACCCGACGCCTGCGCGGCCTTCATTCGTAGAATCGCTGATACTGCTGGGGTCGCTGCACAACAGGCAACCAAAGCAGATTGATCGGGGCAAAAATAATCTCTGTAAGGTGGTGTTTCCCCCTTGACCCTTTCCGGCCCCTCGCTTAAATCGCCTCTCACTCATGGCGGAGTAGCTCAGTTGGTTAGAGCAGCGGAATCATAATCCGCGTGTCGGGGGTTCAAGTCCCTCCTCCGCTACCAAACACCCCATCCAATACCTTAAAATAAAAGTGAAAATTTATAGGCGTTGGATTTTGACCCATCATTCCTCCCATACTTTGACAGTGAATTCAGCCGTCATCCGTATTTGTAGCGCGGCGATAGCTTCCGGACAAATTGGCGCAATCTCCCGGACCACTTGACGGCGCTTACGTAAGTTTGGGCCACTGAGCTGCGGTCGCGACACTGATCACTTCAAATGGCAGGTGTGCGCAGAAGGCTGACTTCCGTAATGGGGTCTTCTCTGC
>NZ_JBXWQI010000018.1:0-67314 GCF_059612305.1 Ruegeria sp. CDSA033
GCGTCCGGCTGTCTCTCCAACCCGTCCAACCGTCTCTCCGGCCCGTCAGCGCCGCCTCAGCAGCGCCGGTGAAGGGGGTTCTAAGGTTTACCAAACAAAGCCGCAAGCAGAAAATACGATAAACTTGCAAAAAACCGAAAAATCATATTTTGTGGATAAAAAACAATAATTTATGCACCAACAGCCACTCCAATAAATGCGGTCGTCAGAGCAACCGGCGGCGAATTTGGAGCTTTAGACAGAGTTACCCACAGAGTCGGCACCGAGTCAGGCGGAATCGGCCGTACGGAACCGGGTCAGCAGGCCAGAAACCGGAATGCGCAGCAGAATCAGGCTGACGATCAGAGACAGGTAGACCAGCGGTTCGATCTGAAATCCTTTGGCAAGCATAACATAGTGCAGCCCACCCAGAATCGCGGCGGGAAAGACAAGCCGCTGCAGGATGCGCCAACGGGCCCCCAATTTGCGCAGGGACAGGTTGTTTGACGTTACCACCAGCGGGATCATCAGGATAAACGCTGCCATGCCGACTGTAATATAGGGACGCTTCAAGATATCTGCCCAGATTTGACTGGGCAGCTGCACATCCAACACCAGCCACACCAAAAGATGCAGGCTGACATAGGCAAAGGTCAGCACGCCCAGCGCGCGGCGGAATTTGAGCAGGTTCAGCCCAAAGAACCGCCGCAGCGGAGAAACTGCCAACACGACGATCAACAGCTGAAGCGCCAGTTCGCCGTACCGGTGTTCCAACGCCTCAATCGGATCCACGCCCAAACCGCCGGTCAGCCCCTGGTAAAACAGCCAGGGCGCCGGAAGCGCCCCCAGCAAGTAGACCAGCCACACCGGAATGCGGCGCAATATCTGATTCAGCGTCTGCATGGTCTTAGTAGAATTCCTTCAGATCCATACCTTCGTAAAGTCCTGCGACCTCATCTTCGTATCCGTTGAACATCAGCGTCGGGATACGCTTGGCAAAGAGACCGCCGCCAATCTGACGTTCCGAGGCCTGCGACCAGCGTGGATGATCCACGTTGGGGTTCACGTTACTATAGAAGCCATACTCGCGCGGGGCAGACATGTTCCAACTGGTGGGCGGCTCGACATCCGAAACGGTGATGCGGACAATAGACTTGATAGACTTGAAACCGTATTTCCACGGCACCACCAGACGCAGCGGCGCGCCATTTTGGTTCGGGATAGGTTTGTCGTAGATACCAGTCGCCATGATCGTCAGCGGGTGCATCGCCTCATCCAGGCGCAAGCCTTCCCGGTATGGCCATTCGAGGATCGGGAACTGAACACCTGGCATCTCATCGGGTCGGTATGCCGTTTCAAAGGCCACGTATTTGGCGCCTTCTTGTACGCCAGCCATATTCAGAAGGTCCGCCAGTTCAAAGCCATTCCACGGGACCACCATCGACCAGGCCTCGACACAGCGGAATCTGTAGATGCGCTCTTCGACCGTCATCTCGGACATGATGTCCTTGAAGTCATATTCACCCGGCTTGTCGACCAGACCGTCGATCGTGACGCTCCAGGGTTCGGTCACCAGGGTATGCGCGTATTTCGCGGGATCGTCCTTGCGGGTCCCGAATTCGTAGTAGTTATTGTACGAGGTGATCTCTTCCCAAGTGTTGGGTTCAAGAGCTTCCTGCGCCGCTGCCGGTCTGGCCAGCCCCGCCAATCCTACACCCGCCAGGCCGGCCATCACCTGCCGCCGATTCAAAAACGCCGCCTGTGGCGTGACGTCGGCATGTGTCAGTGTATTGGTCCAGCGATGCGCCATTTAAGTCTCCTTGGTAAGCTAGCCTGAGATTCCAGTTAATCCGCTGATACCACACCGCCAAGGCAACATGCGTCACGATTGGGAGAAGAGACTGTAACGTTTCACGCCAAGTCCATACCAAATCACCTCAGACATCCCCAAGGGCGAATTGCGCCAAAACCATTAGCACCTGTCACGCCAAGTTGAACTCGCAACGCCCAATTCGGGCGGAATACCCGGACCTTCAATCTTTACAACTGCTTCACGCAACTTGCAGTCTTGTTGCCAGGATTGGCCAACAGGCCCTTAGATCCGCTGTCCACCCGATTGTCGGGCAAGACTAAAGGGAGAAGACGAATGTGTGACATCTGCGTGATGAACGCGGTCAAAGACCGTATGCTGTCTAGAAGAGGGTTCTTCAAAGCCGCCGCCGCCACTGGTGTGGCCGTTGCCGCCACCGGGGCCAGTGCACCAATTGCCCTGGCCGCTGGCGTGGGCAAGGTTGAGGACATGACCCACACGCTCAGCGCCGATTTCCCAACTTTTTTTGGTGAGCCGGGATATGCGTCCGAACAGGTTTTCAATTTCGGCGAACACGGCTTTAACCTGCAGCGCCTGACGGTCAATGAACACACGGGCACCCATATCGACGCGCCACTGCACTTTTCGGCGGACGGTGCCTCGGTGGATGAAATCCCGGTCTCTGATCTTGTCGCGCCGCTATGCGTCGTCGACATCGCGGCGCGGGCCGCCGAGGATGCTGATACGCTGCTGACCCCGGATGATCTGAAGGCATGGATGTCTGCCAACGGCGACATTCCGGATGGCGCTTGCGTGGCCTTGTATTCCGGTTGGGCCGCGAAAGCTGACAGCGACGCGTATCGCGGTTTCGACGGTCAGGCACAACATTACCCCGGCTTCCACCCCGAAGCCGCAATGATGTTGATCGAAGAAACCGGCGCGCGCTCTATTGCATCAGACACGCTGTCTCTTGACCACGGCATCTCAACCGGCTTCGCAACTCACTATGCATGGCTGCCCACGGGCCGTTTCGGAATTGAGAATATCGCAGGCTTGGATCGTGTGCCGGCCGCTGGCGCGACGATTGTGATTGGTGCCCCGAAACACGCTGGTGGCACCGGAGGACCCGCGCGTATTTTCGCGATGTTGTGATTGCTTTAACTTACCTAGAGAAGCCCACTGTCCCAGTGGGCTCACTTCCATTCGGGTTGCTGGTGATTGCCTCAGAAGTGGGACAGCGGCAGTAGATCAAGTTGTTTTCACATACCAGTCGTCGATTTTGCTTAGATGAGCCCATTTCCGTTTGTACCCATTGGAGGTCAGTAGCTTATACAGATCCTCCCGCATCGGAGCGTTGGAATGCTCAATGCAAATTGTCCTAACATCCCAATTCGAAAAATCGAAATTTTTTAGAATTTCGAGTTCGGAGCCCTCGGTATCGACGGACATGAAATCGATTACCGCAGGAGCACCGGCTTCCTCAAGAAGCTCATTCAAGGTAATCGTTTCTACATCAACCATTTCCGCGTTTTCACGGCCACCATCTCGCTCCTGGCGATCTTCGGGAACAATTTCAGCAACTCTCGACAACTGATTATTCGCGCAGGACAGGAATGGGATCCTTTCACCGCTGCGAGAATACACACATTTATTGGAAACGAAGCATTTCCGGTTGGCTTTCAGAGCGTCCTGAACCACCGGGTTGGGTTCTGCCACAATACCAGACCAACCCATTTCGGTTTCAAGCATGTAGGTATTGCTGTTCTTTATGCCATCCGCACCGCCGAACTCGACGAAGTACCCGCCCTTTTTTCCGCCGCATTCCCAAAGAGCCCATAGGTCCTGAAACATCTGGCTCTTTGATCGGCCCACATGGCCGATCGCGAATTTGAGAAACGAAAAAGGGTCGTCGCCACTCGGCGCAGCGTTACGATAATGTCGGAGCAGCCGAGTAATCGTCCGCGATTGTTTTACATCGATTTCGATATCCAAAGTTGCTGGGCTTTCAAAATTCATAAATCATTCCGAAATCTGAGGCGCACTGCTGACCTCAGTATTTCGCAGATTTAGTTGAATTTGTCCAAAGCAATCCTGCGGCTGACAGCACATATGCCGGCGGTTCGGTTCAAACCACTCAGAATTTGGGTTGCCGAGCGCGAGCTTCCCCGCGCTCGGTCCGATTTCATCAATGCACCACGGCATCATCTGGGCGCGGACGCTCGGACGTGCCCAGTCGGTCGCCAATGATCAGGCCATCGGGTCCGGCGGTTACAGGGACGGTTTCTCCGTCCTTAATCTCACCAGCAAGCAACGCCTCGGCCAGCGGGTTTTGCAAGGCACGCTGGATCACCCGCTTGAGCGGACGGGCACCGAAGACCGGGTCATAGCCCTCGTCGGCAAGCCATTCCTTGGCGGCGCCATCCAAGACCAGCTCGATCTTGCGGGCGGCCAAGCGTTTCTGCAAACGCGCCATCTGAATATCGACAATGCCATCCATGTCTTCCCGCTTAAGCCGGTCAAAGATGATCGTCTCGTCCAGACGGTTCAGGAACTCGGGCCGGAAATGCGCCCGGACCGCGTCCATCACATCACGCTTGGCTTGCGCGCTGTCCGCACCTTCGGGCAACTGGCTCAGCGCCTGAGAGCCGAGGTTCGACGTCAGGATGATCAACGTCTGCTTGAAGTCCACGGTACGGCCCTGACCATCGGTCAGAACGCCATCATCCAGAACCTGCAACAGCACGTTGAACACATCCGGGTGCGCCTTTTCGACCTCATCGAACAGCACGACCTGATAGGGCCTGCGCCGCACGGCTTCGGTCAGCACGCCGCCTTCGTCATAGCCGACATAGCCCGGAGGGGCGCCGATCAGACGGGCAACCGCGTGTTTCTCCATGAACTCGGACATATCGATACGCACCATCGCGTTGTCGTCGTCGAACAGGAAGTTCGCCACGGCTTTGGTCAACTCGGTCTTACCTACACCCGTGGGCCCGAGGAACAGGAACGAGCCCAGCGGGCGGCCTTCGTCGTTCAAGCCCGCACGCGCGCGACGTACAGCATTGGCCACAGCAGTGACCGCCGCATCCTGACCGATCACGCGGGAATGCAGATCGTCTTCCATCCGCAGCAGCTTCTCGCGCTCGCCTTCCAGCATTTTCGAGGTCGGGATACCAGTCCAGCGTTCAACCACCGAAGCGATCTGTTCCGGACGCACCGTTTCCTCGGCCATCATCTGGCTGCTTTCGGCATTTTCGGCCTCGGTCAGCTTTTTCTCAAGCTCTGGGATGACGCCGTAAGACAGCTCACCCGCTTTGGCGAGGTTGCCTTCACGCTTGGCGATCTCCAGATCAGCGCGTGCCTTGTCGAGCTGCTCTTTCAAATCGCGCGCGCCAGCAAGCTTGTCGCGTTCAGCCTGCCACTGGGCGGTCATCTCGGCAGATTTCTCCTGCAGATCGGCCAGATCCTTTTGCAAGGTTTCCAGACGGTCCTTTGAGGCCGCATCATCTTCGAGCTTCAGCGCCTGTTCCTCGATCTGCATCTGCAGAATCTGGCGATCCAGTTGATCGAGTTCCTCGGGCTTACTGTCCACTTCCATCCGCAAGCGAGCCGACGCTTCATCGACTAGGTCGATTGCCTTGTCGGGCAGGAAGCGATCAGTGATGTAGCGATGCGACAGGGTCGCTGCCGACACCAAAGCCGAGTCCGAGATACGCACACCATGGTGTAGCTCGTACTTTTCCTTGATGCCGCGCAGGATGCTGATCGTGTCCTCGACAGTCGGCTCCTGCACCACAACCGGCTGGAACCGGCGCGCAAGGGCCGCGTCTTTTTCCACGTATTTGCGATACTCATCCAGCGTGGTCGCACCGATACAGTGCAACTCACCTCGCGCAAGCGCAGGCTTGATCAGGTTCGCAGCGTCCATCGCGCCATCGGATTTACCAGCGCCCACCAATGTGTGCATCTCATCAATGAACAGGATGATTTCACCGGCGGCCTCGGTGACCTCGGTCAGAACAGCTTTGAGGCGTTCTTCGAACTCACCGCGGTATTTTGCACCGGCGATCAGTGCACCCATATCGAGCGCAAGCAGCTTTTTATCTTTCAACGACTCCGGTACGTCGCCGTTGATGATGCGCAGGGCCATGCCCTCGGCAATCGCGGTTTTACCGACGCCGGGCTCACCGATCAGAACCGGGTTGTTCTTAGTACGACGCGACAGAACTTGCATCGAGCGGCGGATTTCTTCATCCCGCCCGATGATGGGGTCGATCTTGCCCTCAGCCGCAGCCTCGGTCAGGTCGCGCGCGTATTTCTTGAGCGCGTCATAGCCTTCTTCCGCCGATGCGGTGTCAGCCGTACGACCCTTGCGGATGTCATTGATCGCTTCATTCAGCTTTTGCGCAGATACGGCACCGGCTTCCAACGCCTCTTTGGCCTTGGATTTCACCATGCACAGCGCCATCAGAACGCGCTCGACGGGCACAAAGCTGTCGCCTGCTTTGGTCGCGATTTTCTCGGCTTCTGCAAAAACCTTGGCGGTCTGGCCATCCATGTAAATCTGGCTCGCATCACCGCTGACCTTCGGAATCTTAGACAGCGCGGCGTCCAGCGCTTCGACCACGCGGGTCGGCGCGCCGCCGGCGCGCGTGATCAGGTTGCTGGCCAGCCCCTGATCGTCATCCATCAATGCTTTCAAAAGATGTTCGGGCATCAGTCGCTGGTGCCCCTCGCGCAGCGCAATCGTCTGCGCCGCCTGCACGAATCCCCGTGCCCGCTCGGTGAACTTGTTCAAGTCCATAGTATTCTCCTTTTCCTAAGCGCCCTGAATGTGATGCGCCCGCTTGGCGGCACGCGTCGGTCTGGGCCTCACATTCAATCTGGGAAATATCTTTGTTCATTCAAGAGGCTGGCGCGCAATTTCAGACTTATCGTCGAGGTATGGAATAGACGGTGTAGCCACCGGTCTGCGCAACCTCGCGCGCGGCGTACATGTCCACCAGCGATTGCGCGGCGTCGCTGCCCGTCGGGCAGGAAACAAGGTCTGCTGCATCATCCAGAAAATTGACCGTGAACGACGTCTCACCCGTCAATTGGCAGTCATCGTCGGTCGAACGGTACCCCCCCACCAACCGCAAATTGTCATTGGTCGGAGATTTGATGACCGTATCTGCCGCCTCATTTTCTAGTGGCATATCCTGACATCCCACCAAGATCAGAATAATCCCAACTCCAAAAACCTGTTTCATAGTTCCCCCATCGAAAATTCTTGTGGATGGTCGGCACCATATCACAGTTGGTCCAAAGCTGCGTGATCTCGATCACCCGCGCGCCCTGCATGGACACAG
This sequence comes from Ruegeria sp. CDSA033, assembly GCF_059612305.1. Classification (NCBI taxonomy): domain Bacteria; kingdom Pseudomonadati; phylum Pseudomonadota; class Alphaproteobacteria; order Rhodobacterales; family Roseobacteraceae; genus Ruegeria; species Ruegeria sp. CDSA033. Next base: position 7,141 of record NZ_JBXWQI010000018.1, read on the forward strand.
CCGCCCGAAACCGCTAGGACGCAGACGTTTGCCAAAAAGGAGCCTGCCCCATGTCCGATGATCGCCTGATCGTAGCCCTAGATGTTCCCAACGCCCTGCAGGGGCTGGCCATGGCCGAACAGCTGGGCGACAGCGTTTCCTTCTACAAGATTGGGCTGGGCATGCTGACCGGTGGCGGGCTGGCATTAGCCAATGAACTGAAACAGGAACACGGCAAGCGCATCTTTTTGGACATGAAGCTGTTCGATATCGGCAACACCGTCGAAAACGCCGTTCGCGGGCTGGCGCAGTTCGATCTGGATTTCCTGACAGTGCATGGTGATCCGCATGTGGTTCGAGCCGCGAAAGAAGGGGCCGCTGGCAAAGACCTCAAGATTTTGGCCGTTACCATCCTGACCTCGCTGAACCGCGACGACCTGGATGCCAGCCTTCTGAAAGAGGGCGACGTTCAGGATCTGGTTGTCGAACGCGCTGCACGCGCGCTTGAGGCTGGTGCCGACGGCGTCATCGCCAGCCCGCAAGAAGCCGCGCTAATCCGTGCCCTGCCCCAGGCCGAAGGTCGTCTAATTGTGACCCCTGGCGTCCGCCCCGCAGGTGCCGCGCTTGGCGATCAGAAACGCGTTGCTACACCCGCAAATGCCGTCGCAGATGGCGTGGACCACATCGTCGTGGGTCGACCTGTCTATCAGGCTGACGACCCTAAAGCTGCTGCCGAGGCAATCCTTGCCGAATTGGCTTCACCGCAGGCAAAAGCACCGAACAGGGCTTAATTCTCGACGCCTTGCAGGTTAAAATTTTTAGGGTTTGATGCCGGATGGCCGCGTCCGCGCAGGCAATTACTGTCGATTTCCGCGACTCAAGCAGTTGACCTTACGTCACTTTTTGCCATTTCCGCGCCAAATCGTCCCTGTGCCCCAAAACACACATGAGATATGCGAGTTTTCTCTGTGTGATCTGGATCCTATCTAAATCCCGGAATTTGCGCGATTCTGGGGACGTGATACTCCCCGCGGACCATCTCTTCCTGAGGTCCGTCACCTCCCCCCGCCAATCGCGGGGGGTCTTCTTCTGAAAACCTCACATGTCAAAAGACGGCCTACCTTGGACCAAGTACTCACGTAGGCGGATCGCGAAATTCGGCACCGCCAATGCATTCTCAAGGTAAATGTCCGGCGACATCAAACACCATCCCTGCCCCTCATCGCCAAACCTAATCAGGTTGACGTCGCTGGTTGGCCGGTGTGCTGCGAAGAACCAGTTTTGCCCATACATGCGCGACCAGACGAAGTCAGCCTTGGCGAGGTTCAGACCGACTTCTTCCAATGTTTCGCGCCTGACGCATTGCAGCGGCGTTTCTGCCCCTTCGCGCCCACCGCCGGGAAAGTCGAAATGGCCCGGGAATGGAATGTCCTTCTTGTCGTCCCGTTGAATCACCAACAGGTCCGATCCAAGAAACAGTGCGACCTTCGCCCCCGTGAATTGCATGAGCGCTTTCTCTTTGCTGCCCGACCAGATAAATTTTAGCCAGTAACGCCTGATATGACAAAGCGCATAAAACTGAGATGTAAATGTAATGCCCGCTTTATGCCGCGACTGCTTTTCGATTCTGGAACAGGAAGCGCGCTGCCCTTCCTGCGGCAGCCCGCGGATCAAGACGCACCCCGAGCTTTTCGATCTGTCCATCGCGCATATGGATTGCGACGCATTCTATGCCTCGGTTGAAAAGCGGGACAATCCCGATCTGGCCGACAAACCGGTGATCATCGGAGGCGGCAAACGCGGTGTCGTCTCGACCGCTTGTTATGTGGCGCGTATTCGGGGCGTCCGCTCTGCGATGCCAATGTTCAAAGCCTTGCAACTGTGTCCGGACGCCGTTGTCATCAAGCCTCGCATGTCGGTCTACGCCGAGGTGTCACGCCAGATCAGAGCCATGATGGACGAATTGACTCCCGTGATCGAACCGCTGTCACTGGACGAAGCATTCATGGATCTGTCCGGTACGCAGCGACTGCATGGCGCGCCACCTGCGGCCATGCTGGCAAGGCTGGTTAAGCGGATGAAGGACGAACTGGGTGTAACGGGCTCGATCGGTCTGTCGCACAACAAGTTTCTAGCCAAAGTCGCCTCAGATCTGGACAAGCCGCGTGGGTTTTCAGTTATTGGAAAAGCTGAGACCGCCGAGTTTCTGTACGACAAACCGGTGCGCCTGATCTGGGGTATCGGACCAGCGGCACAGGAATCGCTGGATCGTGCCGGCATCCGCGCCTTCTCGGACTTATTACGCTGGGATCAGGAGGCACTGACAGCCCGCTTCGGATCTATGGGGTATCGGCTATGGCATCTGGCGCGCGGTCAGGACAAACGGCGCGTGTCTTCGCACGAACCAATGAAGTCGATCAGCAACGAAACCACTTTTTTCGAGGATACAGCCAGCCTGGACATCCTTGACGGGCATCTGTGGCGCATGTCCGAAAAAGTTGCGGATCGCGCCAAAGCCAAAGAGCTGGCCGGACGGGTCGTAACCCTGAAACTCAAACAAGCAAACCACAAGGTCATCACCCGACGTGTCTCGTTGCGGGACGCCACGCAGATCGCAGACCGCATCTACCGCACCGCACGTGGGCTATTCGATCAGGTCGGCGACAAAGGGCCATATCGTCTGTTGGGTTGCGGAATATCCGATCTGTGCCCCGAAGATCAGGCGGACATCTCGGGAGACCTTTTGGATCCCGACGCGTCAAGGCGGTCTCAGGCGGAACGCGCAACGGATGAAATCCGGCGCAGATTCGGAACGGATGCGATTGTCAAAGGCCGGGCTTTGCGCTGAGGTTACTCAGCCGCCAGACGCAACGGATCGCGGCCAATACCCGAGATTTCCCGTATGACCTGCCGCAATACGTCCTGAAACGCAGCGAAATTGCCGTTCGGCGCGATTTTGACCTCATCCATATACAGAGATCGGTCGATCTCAACCTGGATAGCGTGCTGATTGCGCCCGGGCCGCCCATAGGTCTGTGTCACGTAGGCGCCCGCGAAAGGCGCGTTGCGCGCCACGATCAGACCCGCCGAGGCAAACGCGGATTCGATCCGGTCCACAATCTCGGTCGAAGCCGAAGCGCCAAACCTGTCACCCAACACGATCTGCGGGCGCTGGGACGTGGTCGTGCTGGCCATCGAAACCGCTTCATGCGGCATCGAATGGCAATCAATCAAAATGGCCTGACCAAAAGCGGCGTGCGATTCGGCCAGCAGCGACTTGAGACGCGCATGATAAGGACGCCAGCAGGTGTCGATGCGCAAACGCGCCTCATCCATCGTTAGCTTCCCGCGATAGATTGCGCGCCCATTGGCGACGACCCTGGGAATCACGCCCAGCCCCGAAGCGACACGCGGGTTATGCCCGTGGCGACGCGCGCCTTGGATCAAGGCCGGGTCCAGCTCCTCAGCACTGCGATTAAGATCCAGATAGGCCCTTGATTTTGTTGCGGATATTAGGGGCGCACCATGGTCAGTCGCTGCGGAAAACAACTGATCCACGAATGCATCTTCCGAAGATCGAATCACATTCTGGCTCAGAACCGTCCGGTTCAGCATCGCTTCGGGGTAGTTCCGGCCACTGTGAGGAGAAGAAAATACAACGCAAGACGTGCGCTTGACGGGCATATCCAATACGTAAGCAGCGTTCTTCATGGTGACTCCTTGTTCGCATTGAACATAGACCGGAAAATAGTTCTACCAAACCCCTTGAACCCCTTTGCGACTCCTTTTATAGACCCCGCTACCGGCGCGGGGTTCCGCGCCCCATTTCGTTATGGGGCAGGGCAACGCAAAGGTTAAGTGGGCGGTTAGCTCAGCGGTAGAGCACTTCGTTGACATCGAAGGGGTCACAAGTTCGATCCTTGTACCGCCCACCATCTATTCACTGTTTCGGGTCTGACCCGGGACACCCGCAAACCCAGGCGCTGGCCACGTCCTTGATGAAGGCGCCGCAGATTGGAGACAGACCCATGAAGGTCAAGAACTCGCTCCGCTCGCTCAAGAACCGGCACCGTGATTGCCGTGTTGTGCGTCGCAAAGGCCGCGTCTACGTGATCAACAAGACGCAGCGCAAGTTCAAAGCTCGCCAGGGCTAAGAACTGCACTCCACCAAATATTAAAGCCGCGCTTTCGAGCGCGGCTTTTTTTGTTGGCGATGTTAATGTCCGCTATGCGAACCACGCTGCCGTTTTGCGGTTGAAGCTTCATCGCTAAACAGTAGCGACGCTACCCATCGCTGTACAACATTGAAATCACGCCCTGATCCCACTCAAAATAGACCCACACGCCATGGTCTGCCCTAATTTGAATACGGTCTTCCGAGTTAGGTGCTGCGCCAGTTATCAAGTTGGTCGCGTCCCAATCCAATCTTGGGTTAGAAAGACCACTTTGGATGTACTCAATGAAATGATTCATGTCCGCTCGACTTCCAGTAGCTTGAAAATCAACTGTAAAATCAATGAGGCCATCGTAGTTACATTTCGTGACTACAGCGTTTTCGGGAAGGTTTCGAGCAACCGGGCACGAATTTGGAAATCTGCTGTATCTCCAGTCTTCGCTGGCCATCCAAGCTACCAAACCGATTAAAACGAGACCAAAGATGGCTGCAACTGTCTTCACTCGACCCAGTGATTTTTTCCGCATAGGATTTAACTAGAGAATAGCTTCTGTTTCCACAAGGCGGTGCGACTAGGCGGGTTTAGAATAGGAACACTGGGCTCGGAACTGACCTCGGTGCAGTTGCAACAAGGCCCCCCTGCCCCGCTAATCACTGAAACGTGGTCGGCTCGAACCGGGCGTTCGAAGCTTGGCTACAAAGGTAAGGTTTGTAATGGTTGTGTTAATTTCCGGGAAAAATACCAAATCAGTTGATTTTCAATGCCTTTGACTACCGATTTGCCGGCAAAAACGTCCCTCGATGCATGATGATATCGAAGTGCTGCATGCCCTTTAGCAAATCGAAACTGACCGAATGCCCGCCTTTGCGCAGGGCTTCCGCATAATCACGGCTTTGGCGGATGAATTCCGGCGTGTCCCGTTCCGCCACTGTCACGTGATAGCGTGGGCCGGGGGGTGGCAGGTGCAGGATCGGGGACAGATCATGTACCTCGACCGGGGTCAGCTGCAGCGGGTCGTTCACCGAGGTCAGGCTGATCGGTTCCAGATCATAGACGCCGCTGATCAGGATTACATCGCGCACGCGCAATCCCGCGCGGGCCAACGCATCCGCCGAGGTCGCCATGACCATTGCCACCAGATGCGCGCCAGCACTGTGCCCCGATAGCGTGATCCGCGACGGATCAAAGCCCAGATTGAACGCGGTCTCTGCCAGCCAAAGCAGGGCATCGCGGCATTCGTCGACCATCTGATCCAGCCGCGCATCCGGGGCCAACGTGTAATTTAACGTGGCAAAGGATTGCTCGGCCTCAATCAGCGCAGGAGCCATCATCGCCGATTCGCGCTGGCTGAGCGCTTGCCAATACCCGCCGTGAACAAAGACGTGCAGAGGCGCGCCTGCTCCTTTCGCGGGAAAGAAATCCAGCACTTGCACCGGCGAATCGCCATAGGCGACGTTTTCCTTCACGTCCATCCTCGCGCGGTGCTGCGCGCTGAGTGCGGTATAGCTGTCTAGATAGGGTGTCAGATCGCCACCGATCATCGAACTGGGGGAGTACTCACGCTCCAGCTCATCCTGAGAGAACCCTCGATACAGCATCGCCTACTCCTGCCCTGCATACATCAGTTCGGTGCGCACATCGTAGAGGTCGTGGAAGAAGCGTAAATCCAGGGCCTTGCGCAGAAAGGACACGCCGCTGGACCCACCCGTGCCGGGTTGGTTGCCAATCACGCGTTCCACAGCCGTGACATGGTCAAAACGCCAGCGTTGGAACAGAGATTCGACGTCCATCAGCTTTTCGGCCAATGCGTATAGGTCCCAATACTTGTCCGTATCGCGGAACACCTGCCCCCAAATCTTCACCACGCGGTTGTCGCCGGAATAAGGCTGCGCATAGTCCCGGTTCAACAAGTCATCCGGCACATCGAAACCCTGACGGGACAACATATGCAGCACCTCGTCATACAAGGACGGTTTCGTCAGTGCGGCGTCTAGCATCGCCATCACTTCGGGATCATGTGCATGAACCTTCAGGGTCGAGGCATCCTTGTTGCCCAAAATGAACTCAATCTGACGATAGCCGTAACTTTGAAAGCCCGAAGAACTACCAAGCGCCTCGCGGAAGGTCATATAGTCGGCCGGCGTCATGGTCAGCAGCGTTTCCCAAGCCGAGATCAGTTGCCGCTGAATCGCCTTGACCCGGTCGAGGTTCTTCATCGCGGGGCCGAATTCGTCCTGTTGCAGGAACCGGCGCACCTCGACCAGTTGGTGGTGCATCAGTTTTAGCCACAGCTCGCTGACCTGATGGATGATGATGAACAGCATTTCATCCGGCTGCGCAGGGTCCTGGAACGTTTTTTGCAGGTTCAACAAGGTCTTGAGCTGCAGGAAGTCGCCATAGCTCTTGCGATGGGTTTCCGCGAAATCGGTGACCAGAGTGTCCTCGATCCCGCGTTCCAGATACCGGTCCTTGTCGCCCATGTGCTCCTCCAAACGCCCGAGTTCACCCCTGTTTAGGGTCTGATCCCGCGCAATTCCAGAGCGTTAAGTCCAGTCCAGAACAACTTTGCCGGACTGACCTGATTTCATCGCGTCAAAACCTGCGGCGAAATCGTCGACCTTCATCTGGTGCGTAATGACCCGGCTGACGTCCAGACCGTTCTGCAACATGGCGATCATCTTGTACCATGTTTCGAACATTTCACGCCCATAAACACCTTTGATGGTGATGGCTTTGAAGACGATACGGCTCCAATCCACCGGGGATTTTCCGGGGGGAATACCCAGCAAGGCGATTTTGCCGCCCATCACCAACGCCTCGACCATCTGGTCCAGTGCAGCTTGCGAACCGGACATCTCCAAGCCAACGTCAAACCCCTGCTGCATACCAAGCTCGGTTATGACGTCTTGCAGGTCTTCCTTGCTGACATCCACGGACCGCACGGTGGGCACGACGTGTTCAGCCAGCTTTAGACGATCCGGGTTGATATCGGTGATCACCACATGCCGCGCGCCGGCATGCCGGGCGACAGCGGCTGCCATGATGCCGATAGGGCCTGCGCCCGTGATCAGAACGTCTTCGCCCAGCAGGTCGAAGCTGAGCGCGGTATGAACGGCGTTGCCCAAAGGATCGAGAATGGCTCCGATTTCGTCAGGTACGTCTTCAGGCAAGGGTACCACGTTGAAGGCAGGAAGTTTCAAGTATTGGGCAAAGGCCCCCTGTTCATTCACACCAATGCCCCGTGTACCAGGATCCAGATGGAACTTGCCCGCGCGGCTTTGGCGACTGTCGGTTGTGATCAAATGACCTTCGCCAGAACAGCGCTGGCCGATCTCCAGACCGGTGACATTACGCCCGATTTCGACGATCTCACCCGCGAATTCGTGGCCCGTGATCATCGGGATCGGCACTGTGGCCGCAGCCCAGTCATCCCAGTTCCAGATATGAATATCCGTTCCGCAGATGCCGGTCTTGTTGATGCGGATCAGAACCTCGTCCGCGTCGATTTCGGGCACAGGGGCCTGCACCATCCACAGGCCTTCCTCGGGTTTGGATTTCTCCAAAGCTTTCATTGTGTTGGGGCGCATCAGATCACTCCCAGTTCTTTGCCGACCTTGCCAAAGGCGGACAGCGCACGGTCCAAATCGTCCTTTGTTAGAGCCGCATTCATCTGTGTTCTAATCCGTGCCTGACCACGTGGGACCACTGGGAAAAAGAAGCCCGAGACATAGACGCCTTCGTCGAACAGGCGCGACGCCATATCTTGCGCCAGCTGCGCCTCACCCAACATGACTGGAATGATCGGGTGTTCGCCTGGCAGGAGGTCAAAGCCCAGATTTTCCAATCCTGCACGCCAGTACTTCGCGTTGCCGAACAGTTGCGCGCGCAGCATGTCGCCCTCTTCGACCAGGCGGATTGCTTCCAATCCGGCGGCGACGATGGAGGGTGGCAGCGAGTTTGAGAACAGATAGGGCCGTGCCCGCTGCCGTAGCAGGTCGATCACTGGCTGCGGCCCGGCGATGTAACCGCCGATAGCCCCCCCAAGTGCCTTGCCCAAGGTTCCCGTCAGAATGTCCACGTCGACACCGAAGTGATCCGGCGTGCCCGCCCCGCTTGGCCCCATGAAGCCGGTGGCGTGGCAGTCATCCACCATGACGATCGCATCGTATTTGTCCGCCAGCTCGCGAATTTTTGGCAGGTTGGCCAGATAGCCATCCATTGAGAACACGCCATCGGTCGCGATCATGATGTGCCGAGCACCATCCTCGCGCGCTTGTTTCAACCAAGCCTCAAGATCGTTCATGTCATTGTTCATGTACCGATAGCGCTTGGCTTTGCACAACCGCACACCGTCGATGATCGAGGCGTGGTTCAGACTGTCCGAGATGATGGCGTCTTCAGGCCCTAACAAGGGCTCAAAGAGGCCGCCATTGGCATCGAAACAAGCTGCGAACAGGATCGAATCGTCCTTGTTCAGGAATTTGGCCAGCCTCTGTTCCAACTCACGGTGAATGTCCTGCGTACCGCAGATGAAGCGGACCGAAGCCATGCCGAACCCCTTGGGTTCCATCGCGCCTTTGGCGGCCTCTATCAGAGCAGGATGATCGGCCAGGCCAAGGTAGTTGTTGGCGCACAAGTTGATGACCTTCCGGTCGCCCACCGTAATCTTACCGCCCTGAGGCGAGGTGATCATTCGTTCGCGCTTATACAGACCCTCAGATTCGATCTGCGCGAGGGTGTCCGTAATGTGGGACAAGAATGCATCTGCCATGGCGGTCTCCGTTTATCTGAGTCGCATATCTAACATAGCGGACATAATTCCCAAATAGGGGAATGACAATATACGGGAAAAATTTCCGTGAATACGGATTTTGCAGGTGTCAGGCGTTTTTAACGATCAGGAAGACCCGCGCTGCCCCGTTAGCAACAATCGAATGCGCGACATCCGCCGCATAGCGTGCGGTATCACCCTTCTGCAGATCACTGACAGCCGTACCGGAGGTCACACGAACGGCACCTTCCAGCACGGTCAACTGCTCTCTGGCTCCACGGGCGTGAGGCTGGCTGTTTAGTGCGCCGTCTTTGTCAAACTCAATATCGTAGACCTCGTGACCACCGGCTTCCTCGGGCGGTGAAAGAATGCGAATCCGGCAGTTTTGGCCCATGTTGTCGATACTGGGCACCTCGGATTTCCTAAGGACTTCGATCTGGTTCGTGCTGTTCGCTTCCTCCAGAAGACCCGCGAAATCCACCTGTAGCGCACGGGTCAGGTTCCACAGGGTCGAGATCGTTGGGCTGCTTTCGCCCCGCTCGATCTGACTGACCATCGATCTGGATACGCCGCTAAGATTTGCCACGGCTTCAAGCGACAGGCCCTTGGCTCTGCGCGCCTCTTTCAGGCGTGCGGGCAGGCGTGTCAGGATATCATCTGGGTTTTCCGTCATGACGGAATCTCATGCGCGTTTGTCCGTCATATGTCAATTCTGCTTGTGACGGTACGTTCCATGGGACAGCCTGATGCCGCAGATGCATAGTGCCGTCAAATTCCGGAGGAGTAGAGACATGAAAGACATCGTGATTCTTGATGGTGCCCGCACCGCGATTGGTACGTTTGGCGGGGCGCTGGCATCAACCGCGCCGATTGATCTTGCGACCGTGGTGACAGAAGCGGCGATGGAACGTTCAGGGGTCGAACCGACCCAGATCGGCAGCGTTGTTTTTGGCCACGTGATCAACACCGAGCCACGCGATATGTACCTGTCGCGCGCCGCTGCAAAACAAGCGGGCATTCCGAACGAAACACCTGCGATGAATGTGAACCGCCTGTGCGGGTCCGGGGCGCAGGCGATTGTGTCCGCTGTGCAGTCTCTGATGTTGGGTGATGCAGAATTTGCCGTGGCTGGAGGTGCCGAAAGCATGTCGCGCAGCCCCTACATCGTTCCTCAGGCCCGCTGGGGTGCGAAGATGGGGGATGTTAAATCGCTCGATATGATGCTGGGTGCCCTGAATTGTCCCTTTGGCACCGGTCATATGGGTGTGACAGCCGAGAACGTGGCGGATGAACATCAGATCACGCGTGAGCAAATGGACGAATTTGCCCTTGCCAGCCAGACCCGTTCGGCAGCGGCAATCGGGGCCGGCTATTTTCAAAGCCAGATCGCGCCGGTGCAGGTCAAAGTCAAACGCGACATGGTCGATTTCACGGTCGACGAACACCCCAAGCAGACCTCGGCCGAGGCGCTGGCAGGGCTGCGTCCGGCGTTCAAGAAGGACGGGCGGGTGACTGCCGGTAATGCATCAGGCATTAACGACGGTGCAGCCGCGATGGTTCTGGCAACGGCAGAAGCTGCTGAGAAAGCGGGTCTGAAACCCAAGGCGCGCATTCTTGGATATGGTCACGCCGGTGTCCGTCCCGAGGTTATGGGGATCGGACCGGTTCCGGCCGTTCAGAACTTGTTGGAGCGCACAGGCCTGTCGATCGAGGATTTTGACGTAATCGAAAGCAACGAAGCCTTCGCCTCGCAAGCCTTGGCCGTAAACAAAGAACTGGGGCTGGATGCCACCAAGGTGAATCCGAACGGGGGCGCAATTGCTCTGGGCCACCCGGTTGGTGCTACAGGCGCGATCATCACCCTTAAGGCATTGTACGAACTGGAACGTATAGGCGGGTCCAAAGGGCTGGTCACCATGTGCATTGGTGGCGGACAGGGTATCGCCATTGCCTTCGAGCGGATCTGATCCGGATCGGGCAGTGGGGGGCTGTCTGCCCCCCATCGCTCTTGCGCGCGATTCCCCCCGAGGATATTTTGGCCAGGTGAAACTGGCGGATTTGCCTTAGGTGAAGGCCGTTAGGAGCAGGACAATTGCGGCGCCAGCAGCGGCGCCGATGGTTGCCGGAAGAATGGCTGCCGATAGGCCTTTGTTCTGGGCGTCGTCCTTGTGCGTCTGCGCGATCAGCGCATTTTCCACCAAAGCGGGCAGGCGCGGGCCAAAGCGGGCCAGCACCATGGCGGTTTTGCCAAAATCCCGTAGTGCTGCGCGGGGGCCGATGGATTGCTTGATGTAATCTTCAACAACCGGACGGGCGACTTCCCAGATGTTGATGCGCGAGTCCAGTGACCGCGCCACACCTTCGACGACCACCATTGTCCGTTGCAACAGGATCAGTTCCGTGCGGGTTTCCATGCCGAACCGTTCTGTCACCTCGAACAGGTAATTCAGTAGGCGTCCCATCGAAATATGAGTGGCATCCATGCCAAAGATAGGCTCTCCGACCGCGCGCAGGGCGCGGGCAAACTCATCGACGTCCCTGTCGGCAGGGACATAGCCGGCTTCGAAATGCACTTCGGCCACGCGTTTGTAGTCGCGGCGAATAAAGCCAAAGAGGATCTCGGCATAAACCCGGCGGGTATATTCGTCGATATGACCCATGATGCCATAGTCGTAGGCAATGATGTCCCCATTGGCCGCGACCTTCAGGTTGCCCTGATGCATGTCAGCGTGGAAAAAACCGTCTCGAAGTGCGTGCAGCAGGAACAAGCGCAGCACGCGTTCCGCCAGATCGGCGCGGTCGTGCCCGGCGGCGTCCAGCGCGGCATTTTCGCCCAGTGGAACGCCGTCGGCCCAGCTGAGCGTCATCACACGGCGGGCAGACAGGGACCAGACGACCGGGGGCAGCCAGAAGCCTGCGTCGTTCTTGGTGTTGGCCGCATATTCCGACGCGGCTGCGCTTTCCAGCCGCAGGTCGAGCTCGCCGCGTACGACGCCGTCGAAATGTTCGATCACCTCCATCGGGCGCAATCGGCGCGCACCGGGGGCAAATAGCTGTACGATACGAGCGGCGAAATAAAACGCGTCAACGTCTTTGCGGAAAGCGCGTTCAATGTTTGGGCGCAGAACTTTGACCGCCACGTCTTCGCCGGTGCTAACCAGTTTAGCCTTGTGGACCTGAGCAATCGAGGCCGCGGCGATGGGTTCACTGAACTCGCTGAACATTTCGGATACCGGCTGGCCCAGTTCCTTTTCAACCTCGGCCATGGCTTCGGCTTTGGAGAATGGGGGAAGCTTGTCTTGCAGCACGCGCAACTGTTCGGCCAACTCATCCCCGACCACATCGGGACGAGTCGACAAAACCTGACCAAACTTGATGTATGCCGGTCCAAGCGCCGTCAGCGCCCTTGTGGCGGGGGGCATGTCAGGATCGCCTTTGTAACCCAGCCATTGGAACGGTTTTCCCAAAGCATGCGCCAGAAACCGCAGTGCACGCGGCGCTTCGAACGCATCCAGCACGACGTTCATAGCACCCGTGCGTTCGAGAGTGGCGCCTGTGCGGATCAGGCGAATGATGTTGTGTGGTCCGCGCATCAGATTTTCCAGCCAGAATGCAGCGCGGCGATGCCCATGCTCAGGTTGCGGTACTTGGCATTTTCAAATCCGGCCGCGCGGACCATGCCCAGAAACGTTTCCTGATCCGGGAAATTGCGGATCGATTCGACCAAGTATTGATAGCTGTCGTAGTCATTGGCGATGAGTTTCCCCATGCGCGGGATGACGTTGAAGCTGTAAAGATCGTAGAGCTTTTGCAGCCCGTCATTAGGCAATTGACTGAATTCCAGCACCATCAGGCGGCCGCCGGGTTTCAACACACGGAATGCTTCGTTCAGGGCCTCTTGCGGGCGGGTCACGTTCCGGATGCCAAACGAGATGGTGTAGACGTCGAATGTGTTGTCGTCGAAGGGCAGAGCCATCGCGTCGCCGACCACCCAGTTCAGGCTGTCGGCCATCTGGTCGGCCTCGGCGCGCTGTCGGCCTTCGACCAGCATCGGTTCGGTCAGGTCCAGCACGGTAGCATGGCCATAGCCGGCGCGTTTCAAAAAGCGGAACGAGATATCTCCGGTGCCACCTGCGACATCCAGCAGGCGCTGGCCTGGGGGCGGCGCAAGCCAGTCCATCATCGCGTCTTTCCAGACCCGGTGAATGCCCATCGACATGACATCGTTCATCACGTCATATTTCGAGGCGACCGAGTTAAACACGCCCTGTACACGCCCGGCCTTTTCAGCCTCACGTACGGTTTCGAACCCAAAATGAGTGGTCTTGTCGCTGTTGTCGGACATTTGCCTTGCCGTTCTTCGAATTTCGCCTCTGTTATAGGGCTCTGGAACCGGGGCACAATGCGGCCCTTTGGAATAGGAGCCGTGTAATGCCGGAATTGCCCGAGGTCGAGACAGTAAGACGCGGCCTGAGCCCAGCGATGGAAGGCGTGGTGATCGACCGGGCAGATGTGAATCGCCCCGACCTGCGCTGGCCTTTCCCTGAACGGATGGTCGAGCGGTTGACCGGGCAGACGGTTCAACAATTGCGTCGTCGGTCGAAATACATCCTTGCCGATCTCAGCAGTGGTGAAACCTTGTTGATCCATTTGGGCATGTCAGGCCGGATGACCGTATCCGGCGACCCGCTAGGGCAATTTGCGCATGAACATCCGATGCCCGAAAAACATGACCATGTGGTCTTTCATATGGCCAATGGAGCGCGGGTGACTTTCAACGACCCACGGCGGTTCGGTGCGATGGACCTGTTGCCGACGGCGACGGCAGAGGAAAACAAATTGCTGTCGGTTCTAGGGCCGGAACCTTTGGGCAATGATTTTCACGAACAACATCTGATCGATGCGTTTCGGGGAAAGAACACTCCGATCAAATCGGCGCTGCTGGATCAGGGAATCGTTGCCGGCCTGGGCAATATCTACGTATGCGAGGCGCTATTTCGAGCCGGAGTGTCGCCACGTCGCAAAGCCGGTCAAATTTCTGCGACCCGGGTCGCAGCACTGGTTCCGATCATCCGGAAGGTGTTGCAGGACGCCATCGAAGCAGGAGGGTCATCCCTACGCGATTTCCGTCAAGCCGATGGAGAACTTGGATATTTTCAGCACAGCTTTGACGTCTACGGGCGCGAGGGCGAACCTTGCAGGACTGACGGTTGTGGTACCCCGATCAAAAGAATCACCCAGTCCGGTCGCTCATCCTTCTACTGTGCGCAATGCCAAAGATAGCTTGATCCAGCGAATGCGCGTGGTAAGGAATCGTACCTGAACGGAACAACCGGAAGCTTTCACCTCATGGCTTTTGAGACGATCATCGTCGAAATCGAAGACCACGTCGCCCTTATCAAGCTCGACAGGCCCGATGCGCTGAACGCGCTGAACTCACAACTGGCGCAGGAATTGTGCTCGGCATTGGAAGATGCGGATAGCAACGACAAAGTGCGCTGCATCGTCATCACCGGGTCGGACAAGGCGTTCGCTGCGGGCGCGGACATCAAGGAAATGTCCGAGATGAGCTTTGTGGATGTCTATAGCTCGAACTTGTTTGGTTCGTTGAATGACCGCGTGTGCGCGATCCGCAAGCCGATCATTGCAGCCGTCGCGGGCTATGCGTTGGGCGGCGGGTGCGAACTTGCGATGTTGTGCGATTTCATCATCGCAGCGGACACTGCCAAATTTGGCCAACCTGAGATCAATCTTGGCGTCATTGCCGGTCTTGGGGGCAGCCAGCGCCTGACGCGGTTTGTCGGCAAGTCCAAATCCATGGACATGAACCTGACCGGCCGTTTCATGGATGCAGAAGAAGCTGAACGCGCTGGTCTTGTCAGCCGCGTTGTTCCCGCCAAGAAGCTGATGGATGAGGCGATGGGCGCAGCCCAGAAGATTGCCGAAAAATCGCAGCTGACCGCTATGGCGGCCAAGGAATCGGTGAATCGCAGCTATGAGCTGCCGCTGAGCGAAGGCATGCTGTTCGAACGCCGCGTGTTCCATTCGATGTTCGCGACCGAAGATCAGAAAGAAGGCATGGCCGCGTTCCTGGAAAAACGCGCCGCGCAATTCCGCGACAAGTAAGCGGTTCCCTGATCAAATCGAAACCGGCGGGCCTTTGCCCGCCTTTTTCATACCAGCTATGCGCATCAAAAGAATCGCCTTGGCAAACCCGGCCAACTTGGGTAGTAACCGCCACCATACATGCGCGTGCGGCCCGCTTGGCCCGACTCACACTCGTGATTTCTGATCCGGTGCGGATATTCCGTGGCGCGCAACCCTAGACAACGTACCGACACAAAGGTCAGAGACACACATGGCTAATTCGCCCCAAGCAAAAAAACGCGCTCGTCAGAACGAGAGCCGTTTCGCAATCAACAAAGCACGTCGTTCGCGCATCCGCACCTACCTGCGTAAGGTAGAAGAAGCGATCGCATCCGGCGACAAGGACGCTGCAACCGCAGCACTGCGCGCAGCTCAGCCTGAACTGATGCGTGGCGTCACAAAAGGCGTTTTCCACAAGAACACCGCGTCGCGTAAAATGTCGCGTCTGTCGGCTCGTGTAAAAGCGCTGGGCTAAGGCCTGGGTTGACCTAGGGTCAATCAAACAAGGTGAAATGATAGAAAATGCGCCGCGTCCTGCGGCGCTTTTTTTTTGCTGTTGCCGGAAAGCCGCGCCTTCACAAACCCGAGAGATTCTTTCGGCGAAAGATACGAGTCAATATCAGAGTTTCGTTGCCGGATGCCTTGGCCTCTTGCTACCACTGTTACAGCGATTCACTCGCTTGGGGGGACAGGCTGTTCCAACGACTAGACTGACGGGCATCAGGACGGTCAGGAACGAATGTTGGCAACTGGTTTGCTAATCTGCTGCGGTCCTTGGGTCACCAGGGAACCAAGCCCTGTCGAATATGAGATTGCGTTGCGCAACCCTGTTTTCAGGGCGTTCCGGGTATGGAGCGTCGGCAAATAGGGATGTGCGGACTTTCTAAAACACACCCGCCAAACTTCTGCGGTTTGGCGTTGGTTATCCCTTTGCGTGTGAAAGCTTAATCCGGGCAACCGGAAAATAGCAATAAGGCCGACAGGCCAATAAAGAATGGGATGCGTGAGGCGCTTAATGACACAAGAGAAATGGGGACTACTACGTAACAAGTTGCTCAAGGCCATCGGAAAAAACAACTACACGACCTGGATCGAACCTCTTGAATTCCAAGAGCTGCAGGACGGTGTAGCGGTATTTTCCGTGCCGACAAACTTCATGGGCAACTATGTCAGTCAGAACTTTGCGGATCTCATACTGTATGAGATGAACACCGCAGGGGAAACGGTTCAACGACTGGCCTTCCGCGTCGCTGCCAACTCACCGGCGCGCCCTAAGGCAGAGGCCGAATCCGAGCCGACAGTTGTGCGTGATGCACCTGTTGCGCCGCAGATGGAAGCCGCGAATGGCGCGTTTGAATCCTTGCAGGCCGCGCCATTGGATTCCCGCTTTACCTTCGACAGTTTTGTCGTTGGCAAACCCAACGAATTGGCCCATGCCGCGGCGCGTCGTGTGTCTGAAGGTGGTCCTGTGACCTTCAACCCGCTGGTTCTTTATGGTGGCGTTGGTCTGGGTAAGACGCACCTGATGCACGCCATCGCATGGGAGCTGAAAACCAAACACCCCGAGTTGAACGTGCTCTATTTGTCGGCGGAACAGTTCATGTACCGTTTCGTGCAGGCCCTTCGCGAGCGTCGGATGATGGACTTCAAACATCTGTTCCGGTCGGTTGACGTGTTGATGGTGGACGATGTGCAGTTCATCGCAGGCAAAGATTCGACGCAGGAAGAGTTCTTCCACACATTCAATGCACTGGTGGACCAGAACAAGCAGATCATCATCTCGGCCGACCGCGCCCCGGGTGAGATCAAGGACCTAGAGGATCGGGTGAAGTCCCGTCTGCAATGTGGTCTGGTGGTCGATTTGCACCCAACCGACTATGAACTGCGCTTGGGCATCCTGCAAAACAAGGTGCAGCAGTACAGCAGCACATATCCCGACCTGACAATTGCCGATGGTGTCCTGGAATTCCTGGCGCACCGGATCTCGACCAATGTTCGCGTGCTGGAAGGTGCTCTGACCCGTCTGTTCGCTTTTGCCTCGTTGGTGGGTCGTGAGATCGACATGGAGCTGACGCAGGACTGTCTGGCTGATGTGCTGCGCGCATCCGAGCGCAAGATCACTGTCGAAGAGATTCAGCGCAAGGTTTCGGACTATTACAACATCCGCCTGTCCGACATCATTGGACCTAAACGCCTGCGGTCTTATGCCCGCCCGCGTCAGGTTGCGATGTATCTGTGCAAGCGACTAACCAGCCGGTCCCTGCCGGAAATCGGGCGCCGGTTCGGAGGACGTGACCACACGACTGTCATGCACGGCGTAAAACGCATCGAAGAGCTGAAAACCACGGACGGCCAGATTGCCGAAGATGTGGAAATGCTGCGGCGCGCGCTAGAGGCCTGAGCTCCTACTCATATCACTTGAGAAACGCCCCGGACCCTCACGCCCGGGGCGTTTTCTTGTGCGCTATTTTCCACGGTTGGAAATGAACTGTGCTTACTGGGCCACGCGGCCCTTGACGCTTTGGGCAATCCGACCGAGAAATCCATAAAAAATCCTTGTGCCTCAGGGCGGAACCGCTAACGTGCCAGTCCCGCCCATTTCGGCACGCAAGTCAGAGGAATTAAGGGTATGAAGATCAGCATCGAACGCGGCACCCTTCTCAAGGCCGTTTCCCAGGCCCAATCTGTTGTCGAACGTCGCAACACCATTCCCATACTTGCCAACGTTTTGATCGAAGCCGAGGGCGATCAAGCCATGTTCCGGGCGACCGACTTGGATATCGAAGTTGTCGACAAAGCGCCCGCACAGGTCGAAAAGGCCGGGGCCACAACGGTGGCCGCAACGACGTTGCATGAGATCGTGCGCAAACTACCCGATGGTGCGTTAGTGACATTGACCGCCGACAGCGCCGCAGGGCGTCTGACGGTTGAAGCAGGCCGGTCGAATTTCTCATTGGCGACTCTGCCAAAGGAAGACTTCCCTGTGATGGCGTCTTCGGAATACCAATCGAACTTTACCGCCTCGGCAGCCCTGCTGCGCCGGTTGTTCGATAAGTCGAAATTCGCCATCTCGACCGAAGAGACCCGGTACTATCTGAACGGCGTCTATATGCATGTGGCCGACGGGTCCGAAGGCGGCAAGGTGCTGCGCTGTGTAGCCACCGATGGCCACCGACTGGCGCGCATCGACGCGGATCTGCCGGATGGCGCTGCAGACATGCCCGGTGTGATTGTGCCGCGCAAAACCGTAGGCGAAATGCGCAAGCTGCTGGACGACGATGAGATGGATATCGCCGTGTCGGTCAGTGAAACGAAGGTGCGCTTTGCAACCCCGGACATCACGCTGACCTCAAAAGTGATCGACGGGACGTTTCCGGATTACACACGTGTGATTCCGCAGGGCAATACGCGCCAGCTGGAAGTCGATGCGGCCGAGTTTGCAAAGGCCGTTGACCGGGTTGCAACCGTGTCCTCTGAACGGTCTCGCGCGGTAAAGCTTCAGCTTGATACCGATAAACTGGTACTTTCCGTCAACGCCCCGGATAGCGGCGCGGCCGAGGAAGAACTGGCCGTCGCCTATGGCGACGAGCGGCTGGAGATCGGATTCAACGCCAAGTACCTGCTGGAAATCGCCTCTCAGGTGGATCGTGAGAACGCTGTGTTCCTGTTCAATTCAGCGGCTGATCCGACCCTGATGCGCGAAGGCAATGATCTGAGCGCGGTATACGTCGTTATGCCGATGCGCGTCTGATCGCACGGACGTGCGATGCCTCCGGCGGGAGAGATTTTGAAAAGATGAAGGGAGGGGTCATGGGTTTGGCCCTGACCGAGCTTACCGTCTCGCATTTTCGGTCCCACAAGTTGGCGCGACTATCTTTGGATGGTCGGCCTGTTGCGATTCACGGACCGAACGGGGCGGGCAAGACCAACATCCTGGAGGCGGTGTCCCTGTTTTCCCCCGGTCGCGGAATGCGGCGGGCCAGCGCGGCCGAGATGACCCGACGCCCCGAGGCGCTAGGTTGGAAACTGTCCGGGTTGCTGCAGGCGCAGGGGCGACAATACGAGATTGAAACCTGGTCCGAGGGCGGTGTCGCCCGGCAGGTCCGCATTGATGGCAAGGCGTCCAGCCAGATTGATCTGGGCAAGCTGGCGCGGATTGTCTGGTTGATCCCGTCGATGGACCGGATTTGGATCGAGGGGGCCGAAGGACGTCGGCGTTTTCTGGACCGGATCGCGCTGAGTTTCGACCCGGCCCATGCTGAGGCGTCTTTGACTTACGAAAAATCCATGCGCGAACGGAACCGTCTGCTGAAAGAGCAGGTGCGCGATGCGCATTGGTATGCAGCACTTGAAGCGCAGATGGCCGAGATGGGGTATCGTATCCACGCGGCGCGGCTTTCGGCGCTTGATCATCTGCGCGCGGCGCAGGATCAGGCGGAAACTGCGTTTCCATCTGCGGAATTGGAGCTGGTACAGACCGAAGGTGCGATGCCGGAAACGGAAGCGGATCTGCGCGAAGCACTAAGTGAAAGCCGGTTCCGCGATCTGGCGGCTGGACGTACGCTGGTCGGACCGCATCGGTCGGACGTGTACGGGGTGTTCGCTGCCAAGGGCGTTCCGGCCAAGGATTGTTCGACCGGTGAGCAGAAGGCTTTGTTGGTCTCATTGATCCTGTCGAACGCGCGGGCCTTGGCGAGTATGATCGGCGCGCCCCCGATCGTGTTGTTGGACGAGGTGGCAGCGCATCTGGACGCGGATCGGCGCGCGGCGCTGTATGATGAGATTTGTGCGCTGGGTGCTCAGGCCTGGATGACGGGCACCGGGCCTGAGCTGTTTGCGGAACTGGGCGACCGGGCCCAATCATTGATCGTGAGTGATGGCTCTGAGGGCTCGGTCGTGTCCGCTTAGGCCGGCTCGCCGACCTTACGTTCCCACAGGAAGCCGCGCATGACTTCGTCGACCGGGGTTTTTGCCATGTGGTTCACGTAGTTCGACATGGTTTTTTGCGCCAGGCCCAGCACCACATCCAAAACAGCGCGGTGAGAGTAGCCCGCATCAAAGAATGCCTGCAGCTGTGCTTCGGTCGGGTTGCCGCGGGTTTCCATCATTTGCAGGGTGAAAGTGCGCAGTGCTTCAAGCTTGGCCGAAGGCAGCGGGGTTTCATTGCGCAGGGCTTCGGTGATTTCGTCGGAAACCTTCATCATCTTGGCGATGCCGGTATGAGCGGGCACGCAATAGTGGCATTCGTTTTCCACATTGATGGTCTGCCAGACGACGGTTTTCTCATCATTGTCGAAATCGGTCTGCATGAACAGGCCGTGCAGTACCTGATAGCCTTCCAGATGCTGGGGGCTTTCAGCCATGACCTTATGCAGACCGGGCAGGCGACCAAATGCGGCCTGTGATTTTTCCAGCAGCGGTTTGGACCCTTCGGGGGCGGATTCGAGATCATGTGACGGGAAATTGGCCATGTCGGACTCCTTTTCTGGCGCGATCAGGCAGAAATAGTCTTTCTTGAGTGATCACTCAAGTATATATTTGAGCAATCGTTCAAGAATTGGTGAAGGTGATGCCTCGCAAACCCGAATATGACCGTGATGACCTGATTGCCCGGGCTAGGGATATTTTCTGGCGTCAGGGTTGGGCTGGCACATCCCTGAAAGACCTTGAGCGCGAGTTGAAGTTGAAACCCGGCAGTTTCTATGCGGCATTTGGGTCCAAGGACGCGCTTTACGGGCTGGCGTTGGACCGCTACGCGCAAGAGGGTGCCGCGCGGCTGAGGGCATTGGCTGACCGGGTAGGTCCGCTCGAGGCTTTAAAGGCGCAGCCGCGTTTGGTTACTGAGGCAAGCGGAGCGCCCGCGAAGGCTTGTATGTTGGCCAAGACCTACGCTGAATTGCAGGCCAAGGATCACGAGCTCGCCGGTCGGGCGGGTGTTCTGATGTCCGAGATGAAGGCCTGCTTTGCAGATCTGTTCCGTCAGGCACAAGAGACTGGGGATATTGCCCCAAGCCACGATCCGAACCGGCTGGCGACGCGTTATCAATCCGACCTTTTGGGGCTGCGTTTGTCGGCCGAGCGCAGTGATGTCGACGCCCATGAAATCGCGGCAGATATAGCGGACGATATCGACCGTTTGTAGGGATTCGGCAGTCAGCTGCCGAAAGAAACTAAATCACGCGAGGCCGACACAAAATGTTGGGGTAGCGCGTGACAATCCCCCCCAGAAAACGTATAAGTTACCAAAATAATATAGGTACTGACGGCATGTCCGAAGACGCACAGGCACCCCAGGAATACGGTGCAGATTCCATCAAAGTTCTCAAAGGGTTAGAGGCAGTTCGAAAGCGCCCCGGCATGTATATCGGGGATACGGACGATGGCTCGGGTCTGCACCATATGGTGTATGAGGTCGTTGACAATGGGATTGACGAAGCGCTGGCCGGTCACGCGGACCATGTAACCGTCAAAATCCACGCGGATTCCAGCGTCTCGGTCAGCGATAATGGTCGCGGAATTCCCGTCGATATTCACCCCGAAGAAGGTGTGTCCGCAGCCGAAGTGATCATGACCCAGCTGCATGCTGGCGGCAAGTTCGACAGCAATTCCTACAAGGTGTCCGGCGGTCTGCACGGCGTGGGCGTTTCGGTGGTGAACGCACTGTCCAACTGGCTGGAATTGCGTGTCTGGCGCAATGGTAAGGAGCACGTTGCACGGTTCGAAGGTGGTGAGACGGTCGAGCATCTGAAAGTTGTCGCTGACTGCGGTGACCGGACCGGAACCGAGGTGCGGTTTCTGGCGTCGTTGGATACGTTCTCAAACCTGGAATATTCATTCGAGACGCTGGAAAAGCGTCTGCGCGAACTGGCCTTCCTGAACTCGGGCGTGCGGATCATCCTGATTGATGAACGCCCGGCAGAGCGGTTGGAGACCGAGCTGTTTTACGAAGGCGGCGTCAAGGAATTTGTCAAATACCTGGACCGCTCCAAGACGTCCGCGATGCCCGAACCGATCTATATCAAGGGTGAGCGCGACGATATCGGTGTCGAAATCGCCATGTGGTGGAACGACAGCTATCACGAGACAGTCCTGCCCTTCACCAACAACATCCCACAGCGCGATGGCGGAACCCATATCGCCGGTTTCCGCGGTGCGTTGACCCGGACGATCAACAATTACGCCCAGACCAGCGGGATCGCGAAAAAGGAAAAGGTCAGCTTTACCGGCGACGATGCGCGTGAGGGTCTGACCTGTGTGCTGTCGGTCAAAGTCCCCGACCCTAAATTCTCGTCCCAGACCAAGGACAAGCTGGTGTCATCAGAAGTGCGCCCTGCGGTCGAAGGTCTGATGAACGAAAAGCTGGCTGAATGGTTTGAAGAAAACCCGAACGTGGCCAAGATTATCGTTGGCAAAATTATCGAGGCCGCTCTGGCGCGAGAAGCCGCCCGCAAGGCGCGCGAGCTGACCCGCCGCAAAACGGCAATGGATGTGAATTTTCTGGCCGGTAAGCTCAAGGATTGTTCGGAAAAGGACCCGACCAAAACTGAAGTCTTCCTGGTTGAGGGTGATTCCGCAGGCGGATCAGCGCAAACGGGCCGCGATCGGCAAACTCAGGCAATTTTGCCTCTCAAGGGTAAAATCCTGAACGTTGAACGTGCACGGTTTGACCGGATGTTGTCATCTCAGGAAATCGGCAACCTCGTCATGGCGCTGGGCACCGGGATCGGGCGAGACGAGTTCAATATCGAAAAACTGCGCTATCATAAAATCGTCATCATGACCGATGCGGACGTCGACGGTGCGCATATCCGAACATTGCTGTTGACGTTTTTCTACCGGCAAATGCCCGAGCTGATTGAGGGCGGTTATCTCTACATCGCCCAACCGCCGCTTTACAAAGTGGCGCGCGGAAAGTCCGAAGTGTACCTGAAAGATCAGGCCGCGATGGATGAATACCTGGTCAACCAAGGTGTCGAAGGGGCAGTTCTGAAGCTCGGTTCTGGCGAAGAGATCCTGGGTCAGGATCTGACGCGCATTGTCGACGAAGCGCGTCAGTTGAAGCGCGTTTTGGACGCCTTCCCAACCCATTATCCACGCCACATCCTGGAACAGGCCGCCGTTGCAGGTGCTTTTGTGCCGGGCGCGGTTGATGCGGATTTGCAAGGCGTTGCAGACAAAGTCGCCGCGCGTCTCGACCTGATTGCGCTGGAATACGAACGCGGTTGGCAGGGCCGGATCACACAGGATCACGGAATTCGTCTTGCCCGTATTTTGCGCGGCGTGGAAGAGGTGCGTACCTTGGACGGTCCGATGCTGCGCTCGGGCGAGGCGCGCAAGACCGGCAGCTTTACCCAAAGCCTGCAAGAGATCTACAACACCCCGGCAACGCTGGTCCGTCGCGACCGGTCGCAGGCAATTCACGGCCCGCTGGATCTGTTGCGCGCCATTCTGGAAGAAGGTGAAAAGGGCTTGTCGCTGCAACGCTACAAAGGTTTGGGTGAGATGAACCCGGATCAGCTCTGGGAAACAACGCTGGACCCGGATGCACGTACGCTTTTGCAGGTGCGGGTGGACGACATGGTTGAAGCGGATGACCTATTCACCAAACTGATGGGCGACGTGGTGGAACCACGCCGCGAGTTTATCCAGCAAAATGCCCTGAGCGTCGAGAACCTGGATTTCTAGGATACTGTCGTTTTCCAGATCCCTCAGCTCGGGCAATTCCTTCATCAAAATCGACAGCGAAGACAAGAAGTCCTGATACCCGGTGACAATCAGACAATCCCCAGAGGTGATGTGGGGTCGATAAAGATTGATGACCGGCCGGTCGATATTGGTGCCGACCTTCGCAACCGGTTCGGCATCAAGCCCGCTTGCGGGCTTTTGATTTGCTTCGGTGAGCTGCTTTGGCTTGGAACGCAGCCAATCAGGGAGTGAAAACAATGAACAAGACTTGGTTTTAGGACACTTAGTCTAATAGTGATACTGCGGGCATCGTCCTTCAAGACATCACCGGAAGAAACATTCGTTTTCCTGAAACTGTCGAAAACGCGCACCGGTTTTGTGGCAGAAAGCCGGGATTTCGAGATTTAACACAAGTCGCGATTATGCTGCGTTTTCGCTCTCGTCAGCCAATCTCCGCTGCCTTCGGACATCAGTCAGTCGTGAAATCTAGATCAGTTCTAGCGTTGAGCCGAGAACACAAAGTGCTTCTCCGTGCCGTAAGGTCAGCGATGCGCAGGAATCCGGACTTTGCTGTCGGACGTCTAAAATCAGATCCCCTTCTTGTCGGGAATCAAACACAGGTCCAAAAGCAAGATTAACAAATGGGCGGGCGTCGCGCTATTCAGCCACTGCCGCGACCGAGGCGATCCATGCATTTGGCACAAAGGCATCATCCAACGCGGTTTCCGCCACATGGTTCGTATAGTTCGACAGGGTTTTCAACGCTGTGCCGAGGATGACTTCCAGCATAGATCGGCGTGTGTAACCAGCCGTCAGAAACGCTTCGACCTGTGCGTCTCTGGGCCAGCCTCGGCTTTCGTTGATCACGATGGCGAATTTGCGCAGTGCTTCCAATTTGGGGTCGGCGATAGGGCTGCCATCGCGTAACGCTGCGATCACGTCTTCGGGGACACCGGCCATCTGTGAAAGAGTGGTATGGGCGGCCATGCAGTACTTGCACCCGTTCAACCGGTTGTTAGTCATAAGGATGATCTGGCGCTCAGTCTCTGACAGGCTGGTCTTTCCAAAGATGCTGGAAAGTGTCGTATAGCCTTCCAAAATTGCGGGCGCTTCGGCCATGGCCGCATAAAGGTTGGGTACAAAACCATATCCTTTCAGCGATGCTTCCAGAATTGGTTTCGCGGCATCAGGGGCTGAGGCGATTGTATATGTCTCAAAATCAGTCATGTCTGGTTTCCTTTGGGAAGAGTTTTCGACACACGCGAATTGTCATTGCGGACAGGGTGTCTTGGAGAAATGCCGGCCTTTTGGGGAGGGGAGAGGCAGCGGTGGCTCCGACCGGCAAAAGCCACCAAATTCCTCGATCAAAGGCTGCCGACAGGCGTGTGGTGGATGTCTGCCCACTTGGCATGGGCGCCTTGGATCACGGTCTCTTTGTCCTCAAGGTACTTCTTGAAGACTTCCTCATTCACAAAGAGATAGAGCTTGTCGTCCACGATATCGGCATACCGAACATCGCCATCAAGCTTCTTGCCTACATAGACGCCAAAGGCGCAGAACCCGCCGAATTGAGGCAGATGTGCCGTCGGATCCGCCTCGAATGTGGCTTTCGCTGCCTGCGACGCAAAATAGTAGTCCACTCCATCATGGGCCGATGTAAAAGTGGCGTTGCCCATTTCGGGTATTTCGGCTTCAAACATCGATACAGGATCGACGCCATGCATGCCGAGGGGCTGCCCAGTCAAGGTAAGACTGTTCGAAACGTTGTATTCATCGTCAGCCAATGCCGCCGCCGCCAGGGCGAGAGTCAACGCTGTTGTAAGCGCGGGAAATGTAAAGATGCGTGTCATGATATGTCCTTTCAGGATGCTAGGATCAAATT
This sequence comes from Ruegeria sp. CDSA033, assembly GCF_059612305.1. NCBI lineage: Bacteria > Pseudomonadati > Pseudomonadota > Alphaproteobacteria > Rhodobacterales > Roseobacteraceae > Ruegeria > Ruegeria sp. CDSA033. The sequence continues at coordinate 32,780 of NZ_JBXWQI010000018.1, forward strand.
TGAAGATCGATTTGGGTCAGGCCGATTGGCCAATGCGCTCAACCGCGTCGTCGGTCCACCAGACGCCGTTGGCGACCATGCGGAAGTTGATGATGGCGGCGAGATACCCGTCACCTTCAGGCACCTTGGCCCCGGCTGTGGCATCGCGAACGACAGCGACTTCGTAGCCCAGCTCCAGCAGCTCGTAGAGATGCGCCTGCGTACACAGGTTCGCCGACATCCCCGCGAGGATCACCTTGTCGATCTTGCGTTTACGCAATTGCAGGTTCAGGTCATTCTGAGCAGGGCTGTAAACCTTGTGTGGCGAGCAAATGATGGTTTCGCCATCCTCGATGTACTTCTTGTATTGCGGCATCCAGTCGGCACCTGAGCCCTCGAAGTTGTCCAAATTGAGCGGTCCCAGGCGGTCAAACATGCCGATGCTGTGCATCGTCGCTTCCAGAGTGCCCTCGAACTCCCATTTGTGGTCATGTGGGTAGTAATAGTGGGGCGAGATGAAGACCGGCATCCCCGCAGCCTTGGCGGCAATGAAAAGCCGTTCGATATTGTCGACCGTGCCCTGTTCGGTCACGCTTTCTCCAACGACGCCCCACGTCACACCGTCCTCTGACAAAAAATCAATCTGGGGGTCGGTCACCACAAGCGCAGTACGCCCCGGCTCGATGGTCATGTCGATTTGGGGAAGGCCTGGATTTTCCGGGTCAGCATAGTGGGCGCGTGCTTCGTCGGTCGCGGCAAGGGCCTGCCCGCCAGCCACTATTGTTGTACCTGCCGCGGCCGCACCGGCGGCTTGTTGCAAGAGTCGCCGGCGCGCCATATCAACGCGTTCGGGCGTGACGTCGCAAGCGCAGCTTGCTCCATGTTTGTGGTCATGATTGCTCATTGCAAATTTCCTTTGTCTGAGAGGGGCAAATGGGTTTGCTTTACTCGGCAGCGCCCCAGGTGGATCTGACAAAGAAGAAGTTATGCACCACATCGATTGAGGTATCGGCCCGCCCTGCCAAGGTTTTGGCCGAACCTGCCATGTGGTCTTGAGGTGTGTGCCTAGTCGGAGGTCGCTTGCTGCCTGAATCGTGCCGGAGCCTGGCCAACCCAGCGCTTGAAGGCGCGGCTGAACGTGCTCTGTTCCGAAAACCCAGTCATAAAGGCGATCTCGGCTATGGAAGCCTTACCGTCACGGAGCAGGTCACGAGCAAGTGCAACTTGTGCCTGACCAAGAACGTCGCGATAGGTCAGCCCTTCCTCGGCCAACCTGCGGTAAAGCGTGCGCTCGCTCATTCCCATCTCTTGTGCGACATGCGCTGCTTGCGGCGCTCCGTTACTCAGGGCCGGTGTAAGCCGGTGGACAATTGCTTGGCTCAGTGAGGTGTCGTCATCGCGAGAGTTGAACTCCTTATCCAGGTGCTTCGTCATGAAATCTGACAAGCCCGGATCGCCAAGACGATTTTCGCTTTCCAGCATAGCAGGGCGCATAGCAATGGCGTTGTGGGCGCTCCCAAATCGAACCGGGCACCCGAAATATTCGGCGTAACGCTCTGGTTCTTGTCTGCATGGATGCTGAAACGTGACATATGCGAGCGACAACCCATCACCCACAAACCGATGCATGTTCCTCGCAAAGGCCGCAAGCGCGCATTCGTTGCGCAGCTCCAAGGCAGCGCGATGTGATGTTTGTCCCTCAAAAATCCAAAGGACCGGATCGCCGGTTTCATCAAGTCTGTAAACTGCGGTGTCCGTTACGAGACGAAAATAACGCTCGATCCGTTGCAAAGATTGCCGCAAGGTCGGAGCTGTCTTTACGGCTAGGCCAAGGACGCCGAGATCATCGGTCGCAATCGCGTTCGCATAGGCCTCAACCAACGCGGCCTCGTCCGCTTGTTGCGCACGAATCCAATCGATCAGATCGAAATACGCATCATCCGCCAATTGGCCGTCTTGAGCTTCTGGTAGACGCAGCACGACAGCGCCATTCGAAATCAGGGCGCCATCGTCGTTTAGCGTCATCCCGGCGGCGTTGGCCATCGCGCGGGCGAATGCGTAAGTTACACTTGCCATACAGTGAGATTAGCACTGGAAAGCTCTTTCACGCCAGATCGTCCAACCCTGTGATAGGTATAATAAATAGAGACAGCCTCGATCTTCGGGCGCTTGAGGATAAATGCGCCAAACTGATAACACTCGTCATCAGGTTTTCTGAACGGTATCGTCCGAAAGCGTGCGGAAGCATGCAGCCATAGAGGTCATGGTAGATGGGCGAAATTTTCATATCTGTGCTGCTGCCGCTCGCAGTTGTTGTCATCATGTTCTGCCTTGGCCTCGGACTCACAGCGGCTGACTTTCAACGCATCGGACGACGTCCACGGGCCTTTTGCGTCGGCGCTCTCAACCAGATCATTTTGCTGCCTTGCATCGCTTTGATGGTGACTTTTATCTTTGGGATTTCCGCTGAGGCAGCCGTTGGCATCATGATTTTAGCGGCCTGTCCGGGCGGGGCGATCAGTAACATCGTGACCAAGCTTTCGAATTGGGATGTCGCTTTGTCCGTTACTCTTACAGCAGTCTTCAGTCTGACTTGTGTCGTTACCGTACCGCTCATCCTGGGGTTTTCGATGCAGATGTTCATGGGGGCAACGGCGCCCGCTATCGACATTTCTTCGACGGCTTTAGCAATGTTTTTTTTAACAGTTTCACCGATCCTAGCCGGGGTGATCGCGCGATCCTTGGCGCCGCGAATTGTAGCTGCGGTCGAACCAATCTTTAGCAAGGTCTCCATGCTACTTTTTGCGATGGTCATCGGAGGCGCTATCATTTCAAACTGGGTGGTGGTCGCGGATAACTACCTTAGGCTTGGACCCGCACTTTTTGTTGTAGGTGCGTCACTCACGTTTATTGGCATCATGAGTTCAGGGATGCTCGGATGCACAGACATCGAGGCGAAGACGATTTCAATTGAGACCGGCGTTCAAAACGGAGCTTTGGGAATCGCAATTGCCACTTTGCTGTTACCTAACACCAATGGGTTAAGCGAATATGCCATACCATCCGCAATTTATAGCGTGGTCTGGATCGTAACAATGTTGCCTGTCTTCGCCCTCCTTGCGCGAAGAAGCCCAATTTCATGATCCTGACGCCTATTCGCTAGCTTTGGTTATGCGCTGAGCCAAGCCCCTTTGTTTCCATGCCAGAGCGCCGTCTGGTCAAAGAGCGATCAAGGAGCTCCAAAGCCCGTTGTGGAACGGCCGCTTTGGCGATTTTCCCTGTTGAAGGGAAGAGCTGTTGTTGCCAGTGCGGTGGATCCTGCGTCAGCGAAGGTGTAGACGCCAAGGTCAGTTTTGTCCGCAAGTCGGAATTGCAAAGTCTTGGATTAAGTGTCCGGATTGGGCTGGACCTGCCAAACATGCAAGCCGCGGAGAATGGCCGCATCGAGCCCACTTTGGCCGATGCCGCGCGTTGCCCGAATTACAGAAATGCGCAGAACGCGGACTTTGCAAAATTCGAAGAACGATCATTGCGAGTCTTTGCCGAGACCTTTTGGAGCAACCGCTATTGGGAACTAGCTGGATATGCTTTTGATCTAATCTGCTGCTCTGCCGAAATCTCGCGCCTGTTGCAGGTCGCTTTGATTGCAAAGTCAGGCGATGGTCACTGTCCCGAATTGGTTTTCGCGATACTGCAAAGCAGATCAACATGTCGATCCAACCAATCCTCGTCCAGTGCTTCGTGACGTATGAGCTTGCGGAAATAAGGTGCCGCGACTGCTAGTTCTATAAGCTGTTCAACCGGAACATTCGTGGCGATCTCACCGCGGTCTATTGCGGCTGCAAATACTGCTTCAACACTTGCGAACCTGTCTTTCATGAATTCAGTGATCACCAACCGCGCTTCTTCGTCGGTGGACGCAGCAGCGACCACCTGAGGCGCGATTTGGCCCCATGGTGTGTCATTCAAGGCTCCCATCAGTACGCCGAGTAACCAGCACAGGTCAGATCGCAGCGGGCCATCGGTTTTGGGTGGTATGTTCGGCGGTGTTGCGATGCGCCTGAACGCTGCATCACGCAGACTGCGCGCATCTGGCCAGTGCCTGTAAAGTGTACTGCGCGAAATGCCAGTTGCCTTCGAAACTGCGCCATGAGTTACGTGCAACACGCCCTCATCCCTCAGTATCCTTTGCGCCGCATCAATCGCAGTCTGTCGTGTGGCGATCAGCCTAGGATCTTCTTTCAATCGCCCCTCCTGTAGAACACTTTGTTGCTCTATAGAACATTTTGTTCTATAAGTATGATCAGCTAAAAACTAAAGCTCAATACTCAATTCCGCAAACAAGTCTTGTCAAAATGGGAGCGTATCAATGTTCAAAGTGGCAGCAACCCCGCTGGCGGTACTCTTATCGATGGGTGCGACAACCGCATTGTCCGAGAGTGGCACCTACGAGCTGGATCCTGGACACAGCCAGGTATTGTTCAGCTACGACCACATCGGGTTCTCAGAAACATTTGGAATGTTCTCAGGTTTTAACGGCGAGATAGAGTTCAACGAAGATGATCCGTCTGCGTCATCTGTCACAGTGTCTATGCCTGTAAAATCCATGATCACGGGCTGGGATGCCCGTTTGCAACACTTCATGTCCGATGATTTCTTCAGTGCGAGCGACGGTGACGTGGTCGCTTTCGCCTCAACCAGCATTGAAGTGACCGGGGACAATTCCGCGAATATTTCTGGCGACCTGACCATGAATGGCGTCACCAAACCTGTTGTTCTGGAAACAACGCTTAACAAATCAGCGCCATACCCTTTTGGCGAAAAGGAGGGCACGCCGACCTTGGGGCTGGCAGCCACGGCGACTATCGTGCGGTCTGAATTCGGACTTGGGGCCTTTGCACCTGCGGTGAGCGACGAGATAGAGCTCTTGATCAATATCGAAGCGTTAAAAGCTGAATGATGCGTGCAGGGGCACCGATACGGCGCTGAGCACTCAATCTTTGATTTTGGCGGATGGTCAACACGATGAATGTACACCTGAGAACATTGGCGGTTGCTGTGACGGTAGTGACATTGATGTGCGCGATGGCGTCCGCGCAAGAGCGCTCCTTGCCGGAGCGCACCTCGCCCCGTCCTGAAACGACAAGCGGCGTACCGCATACTCAGATTGGTGTCGAAATTAATGCCGATTTGGCCCAGCTATTGCTGGAGCGAGTTGCGCAATTCCCGGGGGTCATACTTGGCCCCACACGCATATCATTACCTGGCGCGATTGGCTTTCAGCTTGATCCCGATATGTTGTTGTCCCAACCGAACTCTATCGTCGGTGGGTTTGAGTTTGCGCACATGCATCCTGATGGCAGCTTGCACGCCTCGCTCGACCCAGAAATGGCGCGAAGGGCAATTGAGGCTGGCTGGGCCGTAGCTCACCCTTGGGCCAAGCAACGTCCTGGGTGGAGCGGCTTTGTCATGATCTATACTCCAACCACACCCGAAGAGCTGGATGTCGTCATCGAACTGGTTGAAAGCTCGTACACCTTCATCACCGGAAACACCTTGGACTAAGCTCGAATTGCGCGAAAGTGTGCGGGGACGCCTGTTTTCTGTCAGAGAGCAGTTTCAGCCACCTTGTTTCTCGCAGTCATTTTTTTCTTAAATTGTCGCCGTGGCGAATGCTCGATACCTTCAAGCCATTCACACTAATGGTAGCTGCCGTCCGCTTGTTAGATTTTGCAAAGCTCGGAGTCGAAGTTCCGCTTCGGGCTGCCATCGGTCACAGATGAGAAGAACTACGGACTGATACCATTAGATTGGATATTTCGAAGTGAACCTTCGTTAGCGACGTGAAATGCGTTAATCATTCACCTTAATTCTAGGTTTCGCCAGCCAATAAGACGTTTTGCTCGGCTGTGTGTTTCAGCGCAAGTTTGGGAACTTGCAGGCTTAGCAAAATGGCCAGGCACAAGTTTTGGTCACAAAAATCTATTCGTCTGTTAATTTTGGTTCAGAGGAATTGGTTTAGCTAAAAGGATCACATCGACTGATGAAGCGGAAAATTGCTGCGATCCTAAGCCTCGATGTCGTCGATTATACCAAGCGCATGTCAGAGGATGCTGAGACCACGCTGAACACTCTACAACGCATTTTGGACGATGTGATCAGACCGTTGGTCCATGAAAACAAAGGACGAATATTCAAGCTGATGGGAGATGGTGCTTTGGTTGAGTTTGTTGCAGCCACAGACGCAATTAATGCTGCCAGCCAGATTTTCAATCAGATGAGAGATGAAGACGTAACACTTCGAGGAGGTCTCCACGTTGGCGACGTAATGCCAAATGGCACAGACTTGTTCGGAGAGGCCGTGAATGTTGCGTCGCGCCTTCAGTCCAGCGCGCATATTGGAAGTTGTCTCGTCAGCAAGACAGCTGCTGAAGTTGCGGGAACTTCGCTGGCGGTTGCTTTGCGACCAGAAAGCTCGATACGGTTGAAGGGAATTCCAAATCCAGTGGAAGCCTACTCTATTGATTTAGATGGTGACAAAAGACGCGCAAAGAACAAGCTGCTGGCTAGCTCTCAAGACGTCCGCTTTGCAAAATCAAAAGACGGTACAACGCTTGCCTGGACATCCACTGGAAGTGGTAGAAAGTTACTGGTCACACCAAACTGGCTTAGGCATCTGGAATACGATTGGACGATGAACACCATCGCCGGGTGGTTGCCGCTGCTTTCTGAAAATCACTGCCTTTATCGGTTTGATGGTAGAAACAATGGCTTGTCCCAGAGGGGCGTGCAGGATGTGTCTTTGAATCGGATCGTCGAAGATGTAGAGGCCGTACTGGACGCAGCCGGGATCGAAAAAGTTCCGCTGTTTGGCATATCTTTTGGGGCAACCATTGCCGCGGCTTTTGCCGCAAATAATCCTGACCGTGTTTCGGGGTTGGTTCTACTCGGTGGATTTGCACAAGGACTCGCGGTGCGTTCACAGCCCGGAATTGCCGCGCTTGGGCAAGCAATGATGGATATGAGCCTTGAAGGCTGGAACGATGAATACCCTTCTGCAAGAGACTTGATGGCGCAATCATTTGCTCCAACCGCAAGTCCGCATGACCAGCGCACTTATGCAGAATTTATGAAAGTGGCAATGGACCATCAGGATTGGCTCAAGATTGGACCACTGGTCGCAGGGGTCGACGTAACCGATCTACTTCTGCGGATCACCTGTCCGGCTCTGGTTATGCACGCTAATCGAGACAGGATGCACAGTGTTGAACAAGGTAGGATTTTCGCCTCCGGCATCCAGAAGGCGCGCTTTATTGGCCTTGAGACAGCAAACAATACGATGCCAGAGTATGATCCTGCCTGGCCTAAAGCCCTAGTGGAAATAGAGCGTTTTTTGAATTCAATTTGAGCAGTGTACGTTGTTCATCGCCAAAACTATATTGTTCGAAGGTAAGAGGATGCCGTGCGCCCTTCGATTTTCGATACTGGAATTTAAAAACTCTAGGCTTCTCGTCATCGACCGCTTTGTCCTGATCTCGGAAATTGCAAAGTCTTGTTGCGAATGTCCGGTTTGGGCTGGTTGCGATCAACCATGCTTATCGTAAAGACTGGTAGTACATGGTTCCGCAGAGCAGTGTTGGGGAAATACTTATCCGGGACGCTTTGGTTCCTAGCAGGAGAGGCGCTTAGAAGAAGCGCGCACTACTACAACGACAGTCGCCCTAGACTTCTTATGTTAAACTTTGGGTAATGGCGGCAGGTAAGCTGTACTAGCGGTCTGGGTCTGTATCGAGTTTGCCCCAGAGATCGTCAACCAGATCTGAGAAGCCATCATTCGAGGCCTCCTTGGGCAGTAGACCAGCTCTTCGCCGGCGTTCGACCTCAGCCATTAGTTCTTCCTCTGTGGCTGTCTCAACCACGTCACATCGAAGAGCTTCGATCTCGTCTGCTGTCCACCACTCAAATTTGTCAGCGTAGAAGCCCAGGGAATAAGGCTCGTCATCAGAAATCTGCTTGATCACAGCATTCCAATCTTCGCTCTGGTTCGATTCCTTTTCGACCCTCTCATCTAGTTCGCGGGTAGACTTGCGGATCATCGGCAGCAGCTCTGCCTGAACGCTTTCTTCACCTACACCAGTCCCTGCAAGCCAAAGGTCTGCGATCTTGCGGACGAGCGCCCAGGCCGTCTGATTTCGAGGGTGGCCTTTAATCCGGCCGCCGAGACCTTTTTCTTGAATGCCAAACCGCTCGGCAGCACGTTCGTTCATCCGGATATTGTAATCGGACACGTCCGCGAGTTCTGAAACGTTCTCAGCCACAGCTCGGGCGACCTCTTGATCACCAACATAGACAACCACCTTCAACATTCCGCTACGCCTTCCTTCGCCGGTTCATCACTCGGCCCAGGTGGCTGTTGTCCAGATCTCGCATGATCCTTTGCACTCGCTCCGGATCGACTTCGCGATCTTTTCCGGCAGTGTGGACGATGTGTCTGACGTAGATCGCCAACGCGACAATGATCACGGCGGATAAGATCAAGCTGAAATGCTCGGCCCCCATCACTAAGCCTTCTTCCTTGGGTCTTCGATCCCGAGGTCGTCGAACACGTTGCCGCTACCATCAGTGATCTCGACATCATCGTCGTCAGTCACTAGATCCCAGGTGTTCTCTTTGACCCATTCATCCCGCCATTTGGGCGCATCGGCCGGACGCTGTGCAAAATCGGCGATTTGCTCGAAAATCATTTTGCGCAATGCAAGCCAGACCTCCGGACCCTCTCTGCGACGAGCTTGCAACTCTGCGATCAAGGCATCCAGAGGAACATCCTGTAACGGGCGCCCGAAGATCTCTTCTTCTGAAAAATCATCTGTCATCACTCAACATCCTCGACACTGATCGCCAAGACTAAGATCTTGTTTGGTTTTACAGTGATTTCTTTTCCTTCAATCGCTCGAAGTTGGCCGTTCACCAAAGTCTCGCAGATTACGAAAATTGGGATTTCCTCTTCTGTAGTCTCGTCACTCATCTGGCTTACCCTTCGGATCAGGCACCTTTCGCGCCCGGATCTCATCCGCTGAGATCGGCTTGGTTAGTTTTGCTCGACCGGCCGCAATTTCAGCCTCCCTAAGCCTAAGCAAACGCAAGGTTTGTTCATCCAGCTCAACGTCGTCGCCATCACCCATCAGACTTCTCTCGAGTACAGTAACAGTGAGAACAGAGCACTTGTGATTTGTCAGTTGTCCGAACGATATCGCCTACGTGGCCGCACTCTTCACACGTCACACCGCATCGAAATTCCATCCAATCAGCGTACTCCTGAATGAGATCGTGGTATCGACTGAAACCGATACAAATCTTGCCATCCTGGCCTTTCTTAATGTCCGAGATCTGAATAGTTCCAGGGTCCAGTGCCCTGAAATCCTGACTGAAGGAAAGCTTGTGGAGTGCTTGCGAAATCATGACGAGCCAGCCCTTTCCGACAGCAGGAACAAGAGATGCGCAATCCGGAGAAACGAGGTCTGGATAGTTTTCCACAATGTCCAGCCTCAGGCTGTCGGGCCAGGATTCTTCGGCGCCCTCAAATCGCCGCCGCAGAGCATCATTGTAGCACCAGCTGCAAAGCGTCGTCACAAACCCAAGGATGCTCTGGCGTTGGGCAGAATTAGAACAACCTTCACAGGTTTGCTCAATCTGATCGACATCCCATTGAATCTCTTCACTCGTAGCCTGGTTGCAGCCCGGGCCCTCATAGACGCGCAAGCCTCCCCATTTCTGCTTGATCTGAACGATAGACGGGCGTTCATCACCAAACAGGTCGGGCTGCTCGTCGATCAACCTCTTCACTTTCTTAAGTGCAAGCGTAAGCTGCTTCGCCCACCCGGCACGATGCTCACCAAGCTGCTTGAAGACGCTTCCATGAATATCGTTCCAGTCGACAACACTGCTCATCACTGACCTCCGGGCGTGCGCCTCTTCGAGATCGTGTGAAACCTCCGCCATAGCAGTCATCATACGGTCGACCACTTCGCGGTCATCACACTCGACATGCAGACCCTCGGTCGACCATGTGACGTCAGAGACGCGCGGAGCTGGGTAGTTGTGCGCCATCACCAAACGCATCTCTTCGGCGTACCAGGCGTCAAATGAGCGGAGGTCATCTGGAGCTCCATGGTCCTCGATCACACCTCGAACCTTTTCTCGGAATTCCTTCCAGCTCTTTTCGACATCATCCATCAATCACATTCTCCAGAACTTGGTCTTGTTGAGATGGAAGACCCCTCTCGAGATCTGGCAAGCCGGACCAGCCTTCGGGTGTGCGTCCGAGGCTCTCCTCGACCGATTGCTTGATGTCTTTGAAATCAATTGCGTTCGTAACTTCGTCCGCCATGTCGGACACCTCCTGAGGATGGTAGGAGGCGTCGGAATCGAACCGACTCGTGCACTCTAATCTGGAGCAATTACAAGGATATAAGCCTCGCCCGCATACCAATGCTGCCTCCCACGGATTTTGCGTGGGTTATCGACCTCAGGCCGATATTCGATGGCAGTGGATGCGTGTTAACGTCATGACCGAAAGCTGAACCAGTTCGCATAACCATGTCAAGACAGAGCGTGCTGCACTTAGAAATTCACCGCGTAGTTCTGGGAACCTTCTAGCTTAGCGTGTGCCCGATACACTGATGCATCTTATTTTGCGGGTCAGTACAGCGTCGAGTAGCTCTCAGACAGCGAAGCGATTCGATACCCTGTGATCCGGAATCGAACTCAGAAACTCTGTCGATAGTTCGCTCTGAACCGACGCGCGTCTTTTGATATGCGTCTGATGCGCTCCGTTCTGGAGAAATACAAAAGTCTTGATCTGAACAAACCTCAGCGGCAGCATTGACCTGCATCTTTCGAAAATGGAGATCCCGGTTGCAAGACTTTGTAAGTCTCATTCCATTTAGCGTCTCGAGTAATTTGTGATGATACGTTCCTCACCTGAACTGCTGGCAGTTTCGAGGCGTTGGTATGAAATACTCAGAAGCATGAAGAATACTGACGAGTTGCAGGATTTTCTGTCGAAAGCAGATGAACTAAGGTTCGTTGGGACAGGCGAAGGTGAGTTTTGGAGCGGGCAAGCAGTTCGCGATGGGGTTAGCGGCTTTTTTGCGGAGATCCCGGCACCCGTCGTTTTCGAAGAAGTTGAAGCTGAGGCCTTCGAAAACGGAGAAACGGGATGGTCATCCTTCGTCCACAAGATTCAGTTTGTCGGCTTTGATGAACCCGTCTTCTACCGCACCGTCCTGATTTTTGTCCTGGAGGGAGCGGCATGGAAGATCATCAATCGCCACGCCTCAGTGCCAACTCCAAATATTGAACTCGTGGGTAAAGAGCAGCTGGCCATCCAAAAGCTGGTTGATGCTGCGCGCGAAGATGGACCCGAGCTGATCCAAACCGAAGGTTTGGCTTCGGTACTTTTCACTGATGTTGAGGGCAGTACAACGTTGGCGGAGGCTTTGGGCGATCAGCATTGGTCGATGCTGATCGAAAACCACTTCCAAGTCTTGGCGGCGATCATTGAAAAGTATCATGGCCAGTTCGTGAAGTCTCTTGGAGACGGAACGTTGTCCGTCTTTCCGTCCGCGAAAGAAGCACTAACAGCAGCTATCAAGATTCAGGGGGCTATTGCATCGGCATCCGTGGAGCCATCTTTCGGTGTTCGGATTGGGATTCACACTGGTGATGTCGTTCAATCTCGTGGAGATTTCTTCGGTACTGTGGTCAACAAAGCGTCACGGATAACGACCGTTGGTGCGGCAGGCGAGATACTCGTGTCAGATGCGACTCGCGCCATGGTCGGAGGACGAACCGATTTCTCATTTTCTGAAATAGAGCCGAGACTCCTGAAAGGTCTACGCGGTCACCACGTCTTATATCGGCTGGAGTGGCAAGATTGAGTATTGCGGCTGCTCTAACGCCGACAAACCACACAGATACCCAGCAGAGCAAAGTCGCAAAACGTCTTTTGCTACGCAGCACGCCTCACATCGCCAGCAATTCCCGATGAATTGCGACCATCGCCCAGGTGTCGCGCGTGCAATACGCCACAAGATCAGCATATACCTTCTCGCGCGCTGGATCATCCGGTTCCGTCAGTGTTACGTCCTTCCAAAGGCGAGACGCGCTCGCCCCCTCTTTGATGTCCAGATCATCGTATGAAAGTTCTGGCAAAAACGCTGGAAGAACGGCCTTGATAGAGGCGCTTCCCTTGAACGCGGGATCGTTGATCACTTCATCCGCAAACGGCTTCATAAGATCTACAACGCGGGCGTTTACGCCTTTCAGGAACTCTGCATGCTCTGGATAAGTTTCCGCCATTTCCGTATTGCGCGATTTCTCGAACGGAGCATACCAAACCACTACAGAGCCAACGTTTCCTATGTCCTCACGAAGCCTTTTCAGCAAGGCTGGCATTGGGTTACTGGCGTCTCGGTGGAGATACTCCCTGTGCTCAATTTCTCCGCCAGGCTCATGCTGGATATGCAAGGAATACTGGAAAGCCACTTGCTGATAGGGACGCGTTCCGTCCCAGGGTGGCAGCAAACTCTGAGATGTCTCGTAGTCAAAATAGTGAACCGGATAGACAATCTCGCTCAGAAACCTGCTTAACTCCTGATGATCGATTGTGCGTTCACCGTTCGCCACTGTTCTCAAGTAGCGCTGTGTCGACTTGCCCAACACAGATGGATCACTGATCTCGTCAATCTTTGTGATCCCATTTGCGATGAGTTCCGAGGCTTTTTCCGCATTCATGAACGGAAGGCGGTGGATACTGTCATGCGCGAGAGGTGGGTCGAATTTTTCGCGGATCTCCAGCCATTCACCATAGGATTTAAGGCGCGCACGTTCGGGGGACGGATCAGGCATCGTACCGCTGGCAACGACGCTCAATGCCTGATCGATAAGCGTGCGTGTTTTTTCGAGCTGCTCAGTCACCGCATCCGTGATGTCAGTGATGCCGACAAGCTCTTGCGGATTGATTTCGCCGTTTCTGACGTAATCACGGTTCACATGTGCAACTTCGCAGCGCGTAATGGGGAACCCGGCCGCCTCAAGCACGACACGCTGGAATGCGAGATCAAAAGTGTGCTCGGGTTTTGCAGAAGTCCCGCTCTTGATCTCTGTCAGAACGTACCCATCATCACTGCGGCTCACGATGTCGGAGATGCAAGTTATGGTTCCATCTTCATAGCGTCCCTGCGCCACTGCGTTTGCACCGTTTCTCCAAGCCTCCAAAGTACGCGCGGGCAGAGCCTGGTATTCTGAAAAATCTGAAAAACCGAGGCGAACGAGATCACCAAAAAGCTCCTCTGCATATGGTTCAAAGGCGTGCCCCTCGTCAAAGCGTGCTTGCAACGAAGGGTCAATTGGCGGCAACAGATGCCTGGCATGCTTCTTGATCCAGAGCCAGGCAGGGTGCCTGAGAAACAACATGTAGTCTGATTTGGATAGCATCGTGTAATTTGCATTCCAGAATTGGTGAAACCAGTGGAAGACCATCATGGTCAGCTATTGAGAGTAACTTTTCTTTGGTGCAGTCGGCGTTACCACTCTACCAAAGCCTCATGTAAATCGTACCGATAGCTCGGCGTCCATCACGCCACCAAAACCAGCTGACCATTCTTCACCTGGAGACACTGGCCATGCGTCTGTCAATGTGCCAGTTGTGACTAGCTCGCCTCCCTGAAGCTGGTCGTCTTTGAAAAGCAGAGACACAAGATGAGCCAGGACTTTAATTGGGCCGCCGAGCGCGTTTTCACCCTTGCCGGCCTCGATAGCCTCGGTGCCCTTGAACAACGCTAGTGGCACTTCGGCCAAGCCGGTCAAGATATCATGCGTCGCCTCGATTTTGTCGCCAAGAACAAGGCAGCCGTGCAATCCTTGTGCTGCGATTGAGTCTTCGACCGAGAATTTCCAGTTGGGATAAATCGATTGGACGATTTCAAATCCTGGAGCGACCCACTCCACGCAACCTGCCAACTGCTCATCGTTCATTTCAGCCGTCGGTGTATGTCTAAGGCCGAGTACGATTTCTGGTTCAATCCTCGGTTCTGAATACCTTGCCAAGTTTACCGGCTGATCAGTCGAAAACAGCCCATCTGCGTGGACCTCTCCCCAAATGGGTTGATCCACACCGTAAACAGGCCAAATCGTGCGGTTCGTGAAGCCGACTTTTCTGCCAACTCTTTCTTTGTCCAGAATCTCGCGGACACGACTAGCAATCGAATAAGCGTCATCCAGCGATAGCTGTCCTGCCTCTGAAGACAGTTTAGGTATCTGCTGGGCAGAGGTCAGGGCATCAGCAATTGTCTGAGCGTTAGATTCAATATCTCTTGTCATATTCGCATTATACGCTCCGACGGCTGGATTGCGATGCAAGCGAGGTTTTGAAGGGCCATCGTCGGAAACTCAAAGGCTTGCAATGAAAGTGTGGATATGCCTCATTAACCTTCTGAGAGATGACAACCTTCGGTTGATGTCTATTCTTCAACTTAACCTTGGTTGGAAACCAGCTTCCCACTCGGAAGAATTCCTCTAAGGCTTCAAGATGTGCCTGGCGCTACTGCCGCTTTCGTTTGACCGAGATAATGCATCCGGAATGCTTCGGGTGCCGTGCTGGTACATCACGAGCCATCGCATCCACATTTCCAAGGTGTCGTAGTGCCCCGCTGTTCAGCAACACGCCGCGCCCGGCATCATACCGACGTTGCCCAAATCCGCTGGCAACGCATTCCCAGTCTTCCTTGGCCGCCGCGTTGCGGAATCTCGGTAGGTCGTGCGGATCATGCCGCCCAGGTGTTGCTGCGACGTGATCGTGTTTCTTCGCATTGCTTTGGTGGGTTATATGGTGGGTCACTTGAGTTGTTCCAGGTCGCTGGACAGTACCGGTCGTCGGCCTCGGCTTAGGGCGCATGATTGTCACGACGCCTTGTGGTTTCGGATGTCCTGGGACTGCCACGTGAGTTGCCGTCGGTTTTGGTGTCAACTGTGGAACCTGGCCAGGAACCGCCGTGGGAACCTGATTGGGGGTTGCGGTTGGTACAAGCGGTGGCGTCGCCGTAGTACCGCTGGGTTGCGGAACACGGCCGGGCACTGCAACCGGAATCTGGTTTGGTGTTGCAGTCGGGACGAGCGGTGGCACAGCAGTTTGACCGGTGGGCTGAGGTGGGACCTGACCAGGAACTGCGACTGGTATTTGGTTTGGTGTTGCGGTGGGCACAAGTGGCGGCACCGCTGTTGGGCCGGTGGGTTGAGGCGGAACCTGGCCAGGGGTAGCGACCGGAACTTGATTGGGAGTTGCAGTCGGAACTTGCGGCGGCACCGCGGTAGGACCGGTAGCCAATGGTGGAACCTGATTGGGAACGGCTGTCGGAACCCGGTTTGGTGTCGCGTTTGGTGCCAAAGGCGGAGCTAGAGTTGGCGCTACTACCGGCGTGGGAACCTGACCAGGAACCGCTATTGGTGTCGCAATAGGAACCTGACCGGGAATTGCGTTCGGGACCGCGCCCGGCGTAAGGACTGGAACAGTAACGGACGTGGGCGTTTGCTGCGTTCCCTTAGGCGGTAACTGATTTGCCACCGGCTGAGTTGGGCCAGTAACTTGATTACCTGCCCCTTGCCCACCAGCCTGCCCGCACCCTTGGCTCGACTGGTGTGGGTTCCCTACGCCTCGGCACCACCCGTAGTGATTTCCGCGGGCAAAGACCTGAGTAGCGGCCAGTTCTGCAATTAGACAAGTTGCGGTAAGTACAGCAATTCGGTTCAGTTTCATAACATCCTCACCAACTTGTTGTCAGAGCAAGATACGCGCCAGGATCGCCTGAGTCGGTCAACGGACCGTCTCTCAAAGGGACACCGACATATCCGGACAGGAATAGATTTTGCTTAAACTCAATGTCCAACCCAAGACCTGTCGATGCCAGTGTAGCATTGTCAACTTCAAAACTCGCAGGGTCATTGTTCGAGATGTAACCCACGTCGAAAAAGGCAAAGGGTGTTAAGCGATGTATGCTCTGGGAACTGGGGAAGTAGGAATGAGACACTTCGAAAATCGCGGAAATCCCGGAATCACCATCCACTTCGTCAAAACGATATCCGCGCAAAGCATAGCGATCACCAAGGAAGTACTCTTCGACAGAGGGCAGCCGGTCTGTTGTGTACTGCCCCCAAATCTCGGTGCGCCAAGCTGTGTTGGGCGACAAGCCCGTTAGTGGGCTTTCGTATCCGATGCCGCCTCGTAGATGCCAGAACGAAGAGTCCCCGTCGTCAAAATTCGCGTCTGTCGTGTCGTTGTCATTGTCACCAAAAGATAAGGTTAGCCCCGCTTCCAGAGCTTGTCCCTTTGGATAGTTTTGCCCGTAAAGATATGTAAGGCCAACGACACTCGCGTCACTGGATAGTGGAACGCCACCACTGACTGAATCCGCTTTTGAAAGGCGATAGTCCAGCAGAAGATATCCATAACGGGCCACATCGCGGATCACGGGGTAACCCATCGCGACTGTGAAGTTCTCGCCGTCAATATCTGTTCTCGCAAAGTCCCCTGAGAGGTCACGTTTTGCGTTTATGTTCCCGTAGAAGATCTCACCGTACAGACCATTGCTGTTCAGCGGCGTGCGATAGGTAAGAGCGCCCCATAAAGAGTGCTCATCGTCTTTGTCCCAATTGTAATTGCCTGATCCCTCAAATCGCAGCAAATCCCCGACGGTCAGCGTTGAATAAAACTCTTGCACGACATAGAAGCTGAGCGCTTCTCCAAGCTCACGCGGAGGGTTGTCGAGTGTCGCACTACCGGCTTGTTTTCGCAGTGGCTCTCCCAATACTCTCAGCCGAGCACCAGCCTGATCCGGGTAATCAAGTTCGGTCGACAACTCCAAGTCAGGTATGTCCTCGGCTAGCATAACCGCCCGCTCAAATCGTTTCAGCGTTATGGGATAGGAGGTGGTGAGGGGCTGAAAAATCTTCTCTAGGGTTTGGAACGTGCGCGTATCTACACCTTCAATTTCGATGGTTTGAATGCGCCCTTCATCAACAATTATGCTCTGCCCATCGGGGCCGGGCCAGGCCTCAGCCAAGAAGTAACCGTCTTCTCGGTAGATCTGCGTGATCGTTGATGCGACATCCACTGCTGTGATGCGCCCTGACCGATCAAAAGCCAACTGACCGGCAAACGTTAACAGCTCATCCGTATCATATACCGTTACGCCGCTGACAGAGTGCTGTGATGCGATGTCCCAGGTTTGGGCAATGCTGTATTTTGGAACTGCAACAAAGGCCACTAATGTGCAAATGATCGCAATTACAACCGAATTGGATACGGGCATTATCGATAACCTTAAGGTGACTGAGCATGTTGAAGCCCAACGTTATTACATGGTTCGCATGTGTGAACCTGACGCTATTCGAATATATTGATGGGTGATGTTTTTTAGAAACATATCGAACAGAGCGCAGATTTACTTAATATGCTGCACATAAGACGGCACTCATTTACACAACCCCGCTTTTCAACCACGCAGAGTAGAGAACTAGTAGGACAGTCCTCACAACTCCGGTTGCTCAAAAACATAAAGCCGCGATTTCTTGGCATCATCTGTCAGGATATAGAGAAGCCCTCTGATCTCATCGAGAGCGATCCCTTCGGGATGTTTAACTTCTTTTTGTTTTCCATCTTCTGTGAACGTCAAACTGATAGACTTTACGGACTTGGATTCTGGATTGTAGATGAAGATCTGACGGCCTTTGTCACTCACAATCCAAAGAGAACGCGAGGACCGGGACCATGCCAGGCCGCTCAAATCCAGTTCATCATCATCTACACGCTCGGAGATAAAACCTGCATCGCGGGCTAAAGGAATGATCTCAATAATTTCGTCTAGCTCTGGCGATAACACCATTAACAACCTTGGTTGTCCCTCAATGCCAACGAAGACCCGCCCGGATTCCGGGTCAACGGCGATACCTTCGGGTCCCTTATTCAAAGGGTTGCCGACGAGTAATTCAGCGGCGGTCGGGTAACCTTTAAGAGATGCGAGAGGTATTGTCGTCAGTTGAATGGGGTCAGTTGGGTGAACGACTAGGATTGATCGGTCAGTTTCTTGAAGCACCAAAACAGACCCATCCTTTCGAGGTGCAACACCCTCCAAATCTGATCCTGCCAATGCTGGCAACTTGAAAGAGTTTCCCAATACCCCGTCGACTCCGAGTAGGTGCAGTTTAGGTTCGGCATCACTTACAGACCACAAGAAGCCTTCAGCGTTAGACATTGCCAAGCCGGAAGGCTCTGAAAATCCCTCTGATTTGTCTGCCACCTTGAATTTATCGACCAGAACCAAACCAGCACTTTCGGCGCAGGCAAAATCGGTCCAAGACAAGAAGGCTGCCGCAACCAAACTGGCCGCAAAAGCGAGTCGTCTAAGTTTGCAGAAACACCGTGAAATTTCAGCTTTTGACGAAAACACTCTGTTTTCTGTCATTGGATTCTCTCGCGCTTGGACCACATCCCTGTATCAGCGTTCGTATCACAGTCCGGATACGTTGTCCGAAGAATGCACTGTGATCTCTTTACCTGATCCCGCCTGTTGCGATTGAATTGAATAGGGCATGATGTGCCTTTGGTTAAGCGTAAGCCTTTGGCGTGAGCAGGAAGGAAGACAAGTTGAATACGACCCTCACATTTGTGACCGTGTTGTTGATGCTGCTGTTGCCAGGTGCTGCGGTGTCACAAGTCGACCCTGCGACGATGCTGGCCGGGGCTTCGGAATCGGAAATTCTCATCGAACGCCAGTGGACGCAGTTTCGTGGCAAACAGGAACTGTATTTCTTTACTCTCGATGTGATCGTCACGATCATTCTGGCTGGCTTGATCGTCTATCATCCGGTGAGACGTAAAGCCCGTAGAAGTGTCAGCGATATCGTCATGCCGCGACTGTTCTTCCTTTATGCGCTTGTCGGCATGGCGGTTGGGTTTCTGGTCGTACAGCACGGATCGATGATCGGGTTCGTGATTTTTGGAATAGGAGCTCTGTTAAGGTTCCGATCAAATATGGATGACCCGGTCGACACGGTGGAAATGATTATAGTCACCGTGCTTGGGCTGGCGGTAGGGCTGGGCTTACCCTTGATGGCCACACTGGTGGCGGTTGTATGTTGGTGTTTCATTTGGCTCGGTGGGCGAAACAAGGGCGTGGAAATTTCGCTCAAGGCTTCAAACGAAGAGCACTCATTGAAAGTCAGCGGGGACATTGAAGCCATGGCCGCAGACGCTGGCTGGAAGCTGGTCAGAAAACACCACGTCCCCGGAAAGTCTCGCGTCTCATTGCTTTTCATCACCTCGGGAGGGCTTTCAGAAGCCCGGATAGAAGAGATGATAAACGATCTGGTCCCTGATAAAGTTGAGCTGAAACTCAACCTCTAGTCATTTCACAAGGTCCAAACGTTTCAACACTGCATTCGGGGATCTGATCTCTTCCGGAAGCGACTTGAAATTTACCGACCTTTCGAAGTCAGGTCCTCGATATACTGCTATCCCAAACTCTCCGTTCGGCTGGAACGTAACATGAGTGAAGCTGTGAGGTGATCTGGCTTTTGATCCGATAAGCCGTCGCGGGCCACCTCCCAAACAAGCTTGGGAGACGTAAGTAACACCATCTTTCCAACCCGGATAGAAGGCATGATGGTGGCCTGACAGATGCAGAACCACACCGCTTTCCAAATAGATTTTTTCAAGTGTTGGGTCACCGATGATTTCGCGTTCGCGCTGGATCGCGAACGGCCAAAGTGGGAGGTGACTGAAAGTGACAATCGGGTCTCCGTCTGCACCCAGTTCCTGTAGGCGGTCCTGCTGGTCACCGGATAGAGGTCCTAGTGTCGTTGCATCCAGAGACGCAAAAGTAATGCCCTGCATCTCAAATGCGTAGAAGAACGGGTAGTCATCTGAAACCAGGAAGTCGACGTCTGGCTTTCTCGGCGTCCATTCCTCTGCGTATATTTTTCTTTCACGCTCGAACCCTCGGTAAGCGGAGGCGTCATGGTTTCCCGGCGTGACCGCAAACGGAATTCCGGCAGCCGTTAAAGGATCTGATACCGCCTCATGAAACGCTTTCCACATTTCCCTGACCTGTTTGTCGGACAAGTTGGGAATGCGCTGTCCCGCAACCATATCTCCGGTCGAAATAACCAGATCTGGATCAATCTCGACTATCCGCTCAATCGCCTTGTCGACGCGGGCATCGTATTTTACCGAACCGTAGCTTCCGTTCAGATCCGATATGACGATGACATCCAATGCCGCGGCCTTGCAGGCTAGCAGAGCTGTCCAAATGCACGCCGCAAAAAGGGTAGAAAGGTTACGGGTCACTACAGTCTAAGGCCTCTTGCTCGGCGTCGCTTGTCAGAAAA
Organism: Ruegeria sp. CDSA033; assembly: GCF_059612305.1. Taxonomy (NCBI): domain Bacteria; kingdom Pseudomonadati; phylum Pseudomonadota; class Alphaproteobacteria; order Rhodobacterales; family Roseobacteraceae; genus Ruegeria; species Ruegeria sp. CDSA033. The sequence goes on from NZ_JBXWQI010000018.1 coordinate 53,201, forward strand.
AATGCGGCGGGATCCAAATCGAATATCAATTCACCATTTGAACAATTGCTCTGGAGGATGGACGTTGCCAGCGCGGTATTTTTGACGACTTGTGCAATCTGACTGTCTGACAGCCCAAGGCTTTGCGACAGCCAGTTATAAACCGGGCCTTGAGTTTGAAGCTCACTATTCAGCGCAACCAAGCGTCGGTATGTGCTTGGAGAGAAATGCCGCATTTTCTCTAGCATTTGAGTAGATTTCGCGAAGTTGGCATACTCAACCCGCCCACCAGCATCGTTGTCGTTTAGATTGCTGCGACGGATCAATAATGCGTCGGCGGGAACGTCTCCATCGTTTGGCTGATGGTGCTTGGCCTTCCTATGCTTCAGGTCTCCGTCTTCGACCCAATACCAATAGGGTGTGAAGTCTATGTTTCCTACGCGGTCCTGCTGGCTAAAGATGAAATCTAGGAGAACAATCTCGGTAAGTTCTTGCATCCAAAATGCCATCTGTTGGTCGCTGACATCGGGGCCGAGATCCTTGTTGATCATCCGGTCTCTTCGACCTTCTCTGACGCCCTCTGCGATTGCCTCTGACAATGGTTTTGAAGACCGCAAAGCTAAGAAAGCGGGCGTTTCCTGAAAATCGCGGTTCTGACCTTTCCCCCAACCAGATTTACGGGTGCCGTTGATTTCCGAGCCGTATCGATGCCCAGGGCTATCAAGCAGCACGCCGTATATTTGCGTTCGATCCGATGTGAACAGATCATCTGTCGGTTGGTATGAGTTCGGGTCGGCATCCGCAGCTGCGAAGACCCGCCAGCCTTCATGGTTCATGCGCCCGCCATGAGAGCCGCCAGAAATCGCAAGGCCAGGCTCTGCGACCTCGGAAAAATGCGCCTGGGCGTCCATGCTACGCCAAACGGCGACTGGAACTTTGACAGTCGTGTCGAAATATCTGGAGAAATGATAGTAAAGCAGCGACGAGGTTGAAAACGTTCCACTGGTGCCCTTTTGGTTCATGGTGGACTTGAACTTAGCCACCCTGTCCTTGGCCAGATCTTTTGCTGCCTTCCCCTCTTTGCAAGCGTTTCTCTCGAATTCGGAACGGTTCCCCGTGTAGGGTCCTTCCGAAATATCGTAGACGGCCATTCCTGGGCTGGTGCTCCAAGTTTTTGGGCAAATCGCAATTTCGGAGGCATAGAAATCGATCTCGCAATAGGTTGTTTCTTCCTCAAGGTCGCTGTTCTTATACTCGCCCATTGGAATTTTTTCGATCCGAATACAGCGTTCAGTACCGCCGTTGGGACTATCAAATGTCGTGGCTTCACCTAGAACATCGTCGTTCGCCCATAAGACGGTGGGTGCAATGAAAGCAAGTGACCCCAGAAGGTTGAACTTCATTTGGATAGTCCTCCCAATATCATTTGGGGCAAATCGCTGCCTGTTGTTCGGTGGAGATTTTCAACTTGGGGTCGACGCTGAAGTTGGAGAATTTTGAGTCAATCCACTGGTCGCACCCGCCTGAACATGGGGCCCCGTTTCGGGCATCATTCCAATATTCCTTGGCCCTTTCTTCCGTCCAACCACAAAACTGAACGAGCGCCATTGCCGACAATGCTCCCGAGGAATGAACACCCCACATGCAGTGCACCAGGACAGGGCCTTTTCCAGGGTTTTGAATCACCTCGTGTATGGAAGCCATGACAGCACTGGGTCGGGAGGATCTGGCACTTTGATAGTCAAAGGATCCGTTTCCACAACTGGTGCGACCGTATTCAGTGTTTTTGCCAAAGTCGGCATAAAACCCGGTTGAAAACCCTTCACCGCACAGAGTTTCGCGTTGACCCTCACTTAGGCCAGTTCGATCCTTGTCGCCACCCTTGAAACCGGATCGATACAACACTCCGCTTAAGACTGGGCGAAAGAAATCGACACCATCAACGCCTCCGTCACCACCCTTTGACAGCATTTGACTGTTGCTTGGACCGCCATTTCGACTGGTCACGTCAGAATTCGCAGTGGTTGCGAGAACACCAATGAATATGAGGGACGCCAAAAACCGCATGCCATCTCCTTTCTATACTTGAACCTTTGATGCTCAAACTCTTGCGACCTGATAGTCTCTCGGAAAGGCTAGTTCACGACAACCATATCAAGTGGGCAGTTAGCTTTCCGCTGTGAAACTTTAAATGGGCCACACCAGATTGATGATAACGACGACTACGAAGTAAGCTAGAACAACTTTCCAGTTCCATTGGTGCTTATTTTCTTCATTGATCACGCCAGCCAATTTCAATGCCAGGTTAGTGATGATTAAGGCGACAACGATGACCGCCGCGTGTGCCAGGTCGAATTGCAAGCTTGAACACCTTCTTTCAGATTTGGGATTGATGGAAGTCTGTCAGCAGTCACCTGATGGCAGCATAGCTACATCTGAGTACCTTCCCTCGGAGGTCGTGATCCGAGCGCATGCACCGGTATCCTTGTTAAACCAGTACGAGGTTAGCCCCTCGCTTCGGATGAGTTCAAACCCGAGACTTTGAATACCCATTTCAGCTTGGCCCGCTCTTGCCCCTTCAAATGACGTAAGATCGCTAGAACTACCCACAGTTGGTGCACTTGCATCCACCGATCCGTCACTCTCGTCGCATGCTGCAAGCGCTGCAATACACGCCGTGCCGATCACAAATAGGACCTTGGATTTCATCTGTTTTTCCCTCGCTTTTTTGGACTAGCGTTCCAGGGTTTCTGGTTGATCACCTATTCAATTCCGAAAATTACGTTGTAATCGACGGAAGAATTGCCGCGATTGATAACCTCCACAACATGATCACCGGATTGCCAAAGCTGTCCTCGATACTCCTTGTCCGCCGACATCAATCCCAACAGTTCAGAACCATCGGGGTTGCGAATAACGTAGTCCAAGGAGCCATTTCGCGGAGCAACGCGAACGTAAAGAAACTGTTCGTTTTTGGCACCCAGAACGTATTGCTGCGACGCTCCGGGCGCGAGTTCACCGACTAGTTCTGCGCCAGTGGAGCCAGAATCAAATTTGACACGTTGGCTTCCAGTAGACTTGGCTGCGCCTGCCTTGGCTCCACCGCCATCATCCATCGCTTCGACAACCGACATCTCGCCGATGCTACCATCCTTGTACGCGATGCAGCGCCAAAGCGTTCCGCCTGCGTCACGTAGCATGACGAGCGTGCCCGCTTCGGAGAACTGAGAGCTTTCAATCGTACCGGATTGGCCGTCTGGTCCACCAACCTGCCGCAAATGGTCGATACATGCGTCGTCGGCTTCTGACATTGCAAAAGCTGCTGCGCCCGCGATTGCGAACATGGGTGTGAGGAGTTTGAGTAAATCGAGTTTCATCAGATGGTTCCCTGTTGGCTAATCCTTAGAGTTTTGCTCCGTTCAAAGCGGAACCTCACTTTGCTTCTCGTAACTTTGACAGAAATTCATCGCATGCCTGTGCGCTGCCGACGATCTCGTCCGTCGTTTCAATTCCTTGCAGTGACGCCATTTCGGAATTTACGCGGTTGAGGATCTGATCCGCTTGCTCGGCGGTGATAAGGTTCTCGGCTTGTGCTCCTTTCAATGTGGTGCAGACACCGGCGGACAAGCCTGTCGCAACTCCGACGCCCATCGCAGCCCCGCTACCCAAGGTCATCGCCCCAACCACGCCAAGGACGAGCCCGATCACAATTCCCAAGATCACTTTTCCCATGTTTTCCTCCTTTTGGGTGAGAAGGAACTCCGCCTTCACTTCTGGCGCAATCTGCCTACCAATCTGCAAATCAAGACCAGCGCTAACAGGTTAAGTACTGGTGCAAGCGCCGCGAACCACGGTTTGATTTGCTCTGAGACCAAGTCCGATACAAGTATCCAGGGCAGTCCCAACGGCAAAAGGAACACCCCAGACAAAGGGTCTTTTTCTTGTCCAAACCAGCCAAATGTACCCGTCAAGAACACAAACAAAGCCAACAGGTAAAGGATCGCGAATACGATGGTGGTTATTCTACAAACCAAGTCGAGCCTCAGCAGATCAAGCCAGTGCTGCGCAGCCGATTTCGGCTACGCGACAGACTACTCACAGTGCGCCTTCGTCGCCCAGGAACTCGATACCGGCCGTCGCGCCATCACTGTAAGCAATGCAATTCCAAGGAGCACGATCCTCGCCAACGCCGACTGTGACCTGTGTTCCCGCCTCGCTAAACGCGGATGAGAGCACCACGACTTGCGAATTGTTCGTCGTGTTGGCTACATCTCGCAAACACGCCTGCTGAGCGGGTGTGAGTTCGGCGGACGCATTGGATGTACCCGTGTCGTCGCAGGCCGCGAGCAGTGCGAAACATGTCGCGCCTGTAATCATCACCATCTTGTTAGACATTTTCTTCTCCCTCTGGTTCCGTTGAAATTAGTGAAATTGGATGCGCTTTTTTGAAGCTCTCGCGTCTTTGCAGCCAATAGAACATACCTTGATCCTGTGACCACATTTCCCAAAACTTGCCGCGCGGGGGCCTTGGTCGGCGGAACGATATTTCGTTGACTATCGGGGCCGCCAACAATGCGTGATGGCCGAATGACGACACTGGCAAATGCTAGATCAAACTCTGGAAAGAGGGCGAGTACGTTAAGCCTGAGCATCGCGTCCTCCCAACGCTCGATCATTGTAAAGTGCCTTCCGACCGCCAGCACTCACTCCAGCAGTCGGAAGGGCCCGACACATCGGGCGACAGCGACGACAACGGAGGTAAAATGAAAGCTGTGTCGAATTCGCATGTTTGAATCTAATTTTTAATAAATCAATATTTTTTCCGCGCGTGAACTTCTTTACGCTCTCATGCGATAGGCTTCTACTTTTAAACAAAAAGGTAAGTGGGAGCATCCGTAGGGGCGAGTGCGTTCTCCTGAGCGGCAAAGCGTTTGAGGCCGCACAGAAATTAAGAAAGGATTGAAAAATGGGATTTGGTGAAGCCGTTAAATCGTGTTTCTCGAAATACTTCCAGTTCTCCGGTCGGGCTATACGCTCAGAATACTGGTGGTTCTTCTTGTTTGTGGTTCTCGTGAGTGCGGCTTTTGCTGTGCTGGACACAATCATATTCGGGACCGATCCCGAAACAGGACAGGGATCTCGGGTTCTGTCCTCTGTTTTCCAACTGGCCGTTCTCATACCAATGGTGGCCGCCGGTTGGCGGAGGTTACATGATACAGGACGACCTGGCTGGTACTTGCTACTGCCGATGGCGCTCAGCATTACAACGCTATTTGTTATGCTGGGTGGGGTGGCGTTCTTTTCGGTATTGGAGCAAGGGACCGAAAACCCCGATGCATTACGGGGACCCGCGGCAGTACTGGGCGTGACCGGTATTGTTGTTGTCTCAATTCTTCAATTAGTTCTGTCCATTCTGATGATCTGGTGGCTGACACGACCTTCCCAAGAAGGCGCAAACGAATACGGCGAACCTATTTCCTGATCTGGCTGTTCGGGCAATTGGCTGGAACTTCTGCTGAACGACAGTGCGAACCGTAACTCAATGGAGAGAAAAAAATGAGCTGCAAAACCATTTCCATTGGAATGCTACTGATGGCAGTGGCGACCACAGCATCAGCGGAGTGGTCGTTCAGTTCCGGGCCCAACCCCAATGCGTTTATTCAGACAGGAAACATGACGCTGGAACTTCAGTGTGACCGTATTCGCTTTGCTCCGGCAGGATATGAGGACAGCCAGGACATTGCGGACAAGCAGGGGCTTTCCATTCGTTTCTTGAAGGACGGCACCACCGAAGTTGGAGCATTTCAGGTTGGCGCAGAAAACGCTGCCGTGCAGATCGTCGACAACTATCCCGTCGAGGTCAGTTTCAACAGTCAGCAGGATTATGATTTTGTACTGAACCAGCTTGCAGCAAATGCATCGGTTAATCTGTCCATGATTGATCAAGATGTCAGCTATGGAATCTTTGACTTGAAAGGTTCCGGCGCGGCAATTCGATCCCTTCGTTCTGCGTGCAACTCGGATGTTAGCCAAGAGGCCTCATACGAAGCACCCGAAGGCATCGTCTATTGTGGTGGCGGGGCGATAAAACGCGTGATCGAACCCGTAATTTTGGACAACCCGGAGGGGGAGTGGGACGCAAGAGTAACGATCAACGGCGAGTCGATCAGAGCCATGACGGCCTACAGTTACTTCGGGAACTCTGAGCCGCCCGCTGGATTTGTCGTCGCCCTGCTTGGGGAAGACAGGTCCGAGTTTCTGATTTTTAGCGACGGCTCGGCAAACTGGCTGGAATATGGGGACTACAGGTATGATCAGTGCAATTGATACCTCCTGCAAACCAGCTTTCCAAATAGCGCGTCAGATGAAATGCTTGGTCGCCGGGATTGTGCTTGCTTCGGGCCTTGTTTGGACCCCACCAGCTGTTGCGGCTGATGTTTCGCAACTTCCGCCCGGTTTGCAGGCGAAGGTTGATCTGGCGGCACAGGCCTGCGCTGAGTTCAACGACGGTCAGTTTGATATAGCCTGGGGCGCGTTTGAAAGAATCGATCTCGACGGAGATCTACAACGCGACTGGGTTCTGAATGAGTCTGGTTTTGAGTGTTCGAGCGCCGCATCTCTTTACTGCGGAACTGGCGGATGCATGTCTCACTTCTTGATTGAAGAGGAGGTTCAACCCTTGCTCAACCAGGGCTGGCGGGTTGTTGATTTTGGGCGTCAACGCGTTGTTGTTGCGGATATTCATGGATCCAATTGCGACGGAATAAACCCAACGCCTTGCGTCACCGTCAGTGTTTGGGATGCGGACGCTAAGATGTGGCGCTCGTCTGCTGGCGATTGGGAATAAGCTGCATTTGAGCATTGCAGATAAGCTATAGGAGCTGGTTTGTTTGATGGGTTCTCTGTAGCACGCAAACTTATGGGCAAATCGTGCAAAGTTATGCGCAAATACCGCGCAGAGTTTTGGGCAATCTTCCAAGATTTTCTTCAATGAAATCAATGTTGGGAATGCAGCGTTATGAGCGCACCTACAATGTTTGAAGTTTTTGGATTTCCACCGCGTAGTTCCGGAACCCTTCTGCCAAAACGTGTGTGAATTGGCGTCACTCAACCTTTCGATAAAGCCGTCGTGAGCCAAGTCAGCCTGTTTCGAGCTCTTTGATTCGCAGTCCCTTGCGGCCTGGTTGCAGTCCAAATCGCGCGCGCTATGAGCGTACAAACGTCTGAAATGGTAGCGTCAATAGATGCCCAGTCTCAAAGCCAACGCCAGAAACGCGATTACATGTTGTGTAAAGAATATTTGACACAGAGCATGGTAATGCATACATCATGTATTAGATACTGGACACTCGCAGATTGAATGCTGCACTCTGGAGACCTCAGATATGACCTACCAAGATCGCAACACTGTCGTCTCGATCTTTGTGAATCTTGCTGTTAGTGCCTTCGTCGTTTTTCGGCTTCTGGACATGAATGCCTCTGGGATGTTCGATGGTCCTGATGCTGTGAATAACTGGGCCCGCATGGTGATCTGGTTAATCCCGTTGGGTATCGTCGCTACCATAATTGGCACAATTTTGTTCAATATCGGTTTTGCGATTGTCACACGCGAACCCAAGCCCAGTTTCGTCGTCGATGAGCGTGACAAACTGTTCGAACGCCGTGGTAGCCTCGCGATCATTGTCTTCGCAGGTGCTGGCTTTGTCTCTGCCGTCCTGGCCCTAGCCTTCAATGCATCAGCTTTGATTGGGTTTAACATTATCTATTTCGGCATGGCATTCGGGTCTTTTGCGGCAGATATCGTCAAGTTTGTTAGCTATCGGCGCGGGTATTGAGCCATGGGAAAGCTCAAGATCACCAATAACATCAGACGTCTAAGGTTTGACGCCGACGAAATGACTCAAAAAGAGCTCGCCGAAAGAGTTGGTGTCACCCGACAAACTATCGTCGCCATCGAAAATGCAAAATATTCACCAACGCTTGAATTGGCGATCCTGATTTCCCGCGTCTTCGACAAGCCCCTCGAAAAAGTCTTCGACATCCAAGACGCCAGTTAAGTCTTCGCGACTGCAACATATTATTCCAAGGAACAGATATGCTCATCCATCCACCACGATTTTGGAACATGATGGCGCGTTCATATGCACGCCGCCCCGTCGGAAACCAAGCTGCCTACGAATACAAGCTCGACTTTACTGCGAGACATCTTTCCTCTCAGGACCGCCTCCTGGAAATCGGTTGCGGCACGGGAACGACGGCACTCATTCACGCTCCAAATGTCGCTCATATCGACGCTATCGATTACTCTTCAGAAATGATCTCAATTGCTCGGGAGAAAGCCAAAGAACAGGGTGTTGGGAACGTAAACTTCGAAGTAAGTGCGTTCGATTGCTGGCCCATTCCGTTGAAGGATCAGAAGTATGATGCGGTATTGGCTATGTCGATACTGCACCTGGTGCTGGATCTTGATGAAGCCTTGGAGCGTGTTCGAAGCTCATTGAAAGAAGGTGGCCTGCTCTTCAGCTCGACAGTTTGCCTGGAAGGCATGGAAAAATACGCCATACCGGCCCTCGGGGCCATTGGTTTGTTGCCCAAGATCCGCGTTCTTACCCAAGAAATCCTTGTCGAGAGAATGCAGGCGTTCGGATTCAGCATCGAACACAAATGGCGCCCGGAGAACGGTTCGGCCGCATTCATCGTCGCGAGGAACGGAGTTAGGAGCAGGTAGCTACTCAATCGTGCTTCTCGCTGTCTTCCAGAATAGAGCTCAGTTCGAACGCCAAACCAAAGAACCTTTGCCTGACCTCTTTTGCGTAGGGGTTCGCGTTCTCAATAGCCTCAAAAACCTCGGGCGCGTCATGCTGTACCATCGAGATTGCTTCTGAGATCAGGTCAAAGCTTTTGGTCGTCATGCGAGACGGTAAAGGCCCCATGCGCAGCAACACCTTAGCAATCAAATGGGTAATTCCTTGAACAGTTGCCGCATCCCTGTCGTGCTGGTCCGGTGTCGTCATTATGACGTGAAGGCCTAGGTGTTTTCGTAGAAAAGCTGCGACAAGGGAATAGTGATGTCCGCGTATTGGACAAACAGCGATCTTTAGACCTCTGATACCGTTGCGGACGCTTTGCGGGCCGAACAATGGATGGGTTGCGACGATACTGACATATTCTGGAAGAAACCTATCCATAATCTCAGAGGGCTGAACTTTTACCGAACCAACATCAACTATGATCGCACCTGGACGGCAGATTGCAGCAATGGATTTCACTACGCTCTCAAAGCTTGAAACAGGTGAAGCGATTACAATCACGTCGCACTTTGCAGCTTGATCAAGAGAAGCAAGTGACACGCCGAGTTTCGACACGTCTTCTCCCAGGTGTGGTGACGGATCATATGCAAGCAACTCGAATTTCTGATTCAAATGTTTGGCGATCAGCTGCCCAAATGCGCCGAAACCGATGATACCGACGGATGTCGTGGCTTTTTCAACTGTCGAGTTTTTCATCTCATGACCTCAAAAACTGCCGCCTGGCAAGAGATCACTTCGTGTTAAGACCACTGTCAGGGCAGCGGAAAATTCACAGTGAAGCGTCCGCAGCTATGCAAGCTGAGGATAATAACCTTTGGAAATGTCGAACGCTTTCATCATGTGTATCGAACTAGTTCACCATACAGGTTGAAGTCAACCATTTGCATGGGAACAGTTCAAAGCTGATGGTGTCTGCTACAGCTACCGAACTTCGACTCGCCTAAGCCGCGCAAAAGCGGCGAATGCGACCAAGTACTTGCAGAACCATATTATACCTGTTGATTAATTAACTAAATGGTATAATATGTCAGCATGACAGGTGACGAACAACTTGATGCAGCTTTTTCAGCGCTAGCCCACCCGACGAGGCGCGCAATTCTGGCCCGATTGGCCAAAGGCACAGCGACTGTGAATGAGCTTGCAAAACCCTTCGATGCGACCTTACCCGCGATTTCCAAACATATCCGGGTACTGGAGGCTGCTGGCTTGGTCTTACGTGGCAAGGATGCTCAGTTCCGCCCTTGTGCTTTGGACACAAAACCGCTGGAGGCCGTTGCAGGCTGGACCGACCAATACCGTTTCATCTGGGAAGCACGGTTCGACGCAATGGACAGAATTCTGAATGGAATGAAGGAAACACCGGATGAATGACGAGAAGAAATGGGTAAAGATCGAGCGAGAATTTGACGCCCCGATTGGCACCATCTGGGACATGTGGACTGACCCGGCCCTGTTTAGTGCATGGTATGGACCCCGTGGCATGTCGGTTCCAGTAGCCGAAATGGACGTGGTTGTTGGCGGCATGCGTAAGGTTTGCATGGAAATGAAGTCGGCTGAGCGACCCATGAAAATGTGGTTCACAGGCGTGTACAAAGAAGTCACCCGACCGCATCGCCTCGTCTATACGGAGAGCATGTGTGATGAGGATGGAACCCTTATCACACCTCAGGCGATGGGCATGCCTGATGACTTTCCTGACATCACCGAGATCATTGTTGAACTCTCTGAGGTGAATGGCAAAATTTTGATGACCATGGTCCACATCGGTGTTGAGGCGGGCACGGCAGGTGCCGGTGGCTGGAATCAGGCCTTTGACAAGCTCGCTGAGTACCTTTCTGCAAGAGAAGTTAGCTGACAGGTCGGACACATGCGACAGCTTGCCATTCTGACATTCGTGACGCTCGATGGCGTGATGCAATCCCCGAGTATGCCAGAAGAAGATCCGTCGGAAGGATTTGAACACGGTGGCTGGGCCGCGCCGTATTGGGACGGCGTGATGGAGCAAGTCGAGCGTCACGCCATGTCCGAGCCATATGACATGGTTTTTGGTCGCAAAACCTACGACATCTTCGCGGGTCATTGGCCGGGTGCACCAAAGTCCGCTCTTTCAGACCGAATGAATGGCGCCAGGAAATACGTCGTTACTTCGCAGCCTGACAGTTTGCGCTGGGAAAACTCGCACCCGATCAACGATGACGTTATCGGCGAAATCTCGGCTTTGAAGGCAAGGGATGGGCCTCTTTTACAGGTTCATGGCAGCGCCCGGCTGATTCAAACGCTTCGTGCCCATAATCTCATCGACGAGTTCCGCTTGTGGATCTTTCCGGTGGTTGTCGGCGGGGGTAAACGTCTTTTCGAGAATGGGAGCCCGCCTTGTCAACTAAAGCGAACCAGATTTGAGCACTGCGGAAATGGTGTGTCGATGCAGTTCTACCGGCCCTAAAGTGATCACTCTATCTCCACACAGCAGCCGTGAAACTGGGCTCGTTGCCACCATGCTATACGCTCAGCTCAATTGATTGTTCGCAGGCCAAAGAAGCCATTGGTCGCGGCTGCAAAGAAAGACAGGAGTACACTAAGGGCACCAAGATCAACGTGCTTTCTTGATCTTTATCTTGTCAAGCTTCGCTCTGCTCTTGGTCGATTCCTCAGAGCGTGTGAGAGCTTTGGCTATGGCCTTCAAGCCGACGCCCTTTGACACCAGTAGGTGCAATTTTTGAATTTCTTCTTGTGTCCAAGCTTGACGGTGGCGCTCAAAACGTTCTGCCATGGTTTTCGTCTACCTTATTAATGTGCCTGATCTGTCATAAAGCATGGTCATCGTGTTGGTGCCAGCTCAAGGGCAATCACGGGTATTTTCAAGAAGCAGGGTTGATGCCAAACGCGACAAATGACGGCACCCATCCCGATGCGAACATTCCACCGTCATCCTACCTCGGATAAAACAGACGTTCCTCCAAGGATCAGAGTTGGTGGAGTACGGCCACCAAGCAGACCTTCGCTGCTAGCACAGCACTAGGACTCAGTGACGGCGGCAATGCACAGTAAAGCGGACTTTTAATCAACGATGCAGTATTTTGGAGCCTTGGACAGTCGCTATGCGAGACTAAGCAGCCATTTGTCGACCAAGCAAATATTGTTAGGCTTAGGTCCGTGCGGCTATCCAGGCAACACGAACGCTTAGACACCATTGTTTATGGAGGTCATCAAATGAAGAGGCTATTTCCATCCCTTCCCGAAGACGCAACACTTGGCAGCGTCTTTCAAATGTTTCCGGACAAACTTTCACTTTGGTGCCAGTATGAGAGCCTTGTGATGCGAGGAGAGAGTGAGCTTTCCGCCTCCGAACGCGAGTTAATCGCTGCCTACGTTTCCGGGTTGAATGCTTGCTCCTATTGTCACGATGCGCATACTGTATTTGCCCGCGCCTATGGCATTGATCCAAAACTGGTTGAAGCGCTGATGGAAGACCTTCATTCAGCGCCTGTCGATCAACGATTCAAGCCCATCCTTGCTTATGTAGAGAAGCTCACGCTATCGCCTTCCCATATGATCGAGTCGGACGCACAGGCGGTCTATGAAGCCGGATGGTCGGAAAGTGCGTTGTTTGATGCGGTACAGGTTTGTGGTGTGTTCAACTTGGTGAACCGCCTCGTTGAGGGGACAGGTATTAGCAAAGTTGCTCGGGACCCTGAAACGATTGATGTGGAAACCGTCGCAAAGTTGACCAGTACGTCATTCTATACTGACTTTGGCAGGGCCAATGGGCTCGATGTGTGACCAAATGGGTCGGCTTAGGGCTCAAACCGGTCATCTGACGGTTTCAATAGGTCATCGGGTCGGGTCAGACGGCATCAAGGTCAGCAACGCGGACAAACCTGCCATTAAGTCGGAGGGTGTCTATGTCCGCTTTTGGATCAACCTACATGATCTGTTGCGGCGCAGGCGCAAAATAATGCACTTTCCCTACCAAGTCTCTCTGATGAAGAACGCCATCCAAAAATTTATGCTGGGAGTAATTGTCTAAATAGCGCTGCAATCGACCATTAGTTGATTGAAAGCTTCCACCAAGTCATCCACAATTTCTCCTTGAAGCGGTATTGGCCTGAGAAATGGACTTTGTGATTGGCCCATTGGACAATATTCGACAGTACTTAGCGAATGAAAACTGTCCATGTCATTCTGCAAAAGAAATTTTTCATTCGCAGCAATTGCCGCATGTTGGCCCCAGCCCAATTTTGCGCGCGCCGAACTTAGAAGATTATCTTGTTCTTGGTCAATTTCTCCGGCCCTTGTCTTCCACTTACCTTTAGGTTCCAGTTCAATGCGGAACCGCCACTCACCGTTGACCTCACGGGCATATCTATCAAGATATGTCGCAGTGTGATGCCGAAGATCAACGAAATAACTGTTCCCCTGAATTGTTCCTCCTTTGGAACACCCTTCGCTATCTCTCCTGTGGAACCTTATGATGCATTGATCAATAGATGCATCAAGTTGATCAAAGCGGGAACCTTCATAAGCCCGTTCTAATGCGCTTGAAACTCGGCTACTGGCCTCATCAGATAAGACGGCCTGCGGAATAAGAAGCAACAAACTTGCGTTGACCGTTGTAGCAAAAAATTTCGCTAAGGGAGGCTTCACGGAATCTCTCCTGCTTTGAATATACTTTTATTGCTCCATGTTAGGGTTGTATGGGTCAAGTTACAATTTTGGCTGCCGGCGCTCAAATGTTCGACGGAGCACCAATGCGGTCATCTGTACTGAGCGCGGCATCGTGCACTAAGGGCTCGTAGCTGACATCCGATCCTGTCACTCAGGCAGTTGCCGGGCAACTTGGCGGCCAATGTCGGCAAATGTGCTGCAACCAGCCTTGTGCACTCGCAGCTACCAGATTACTGGGCTATGTCCGGTCAGGGCTCTTACCGATATTCTATGCCAAGGCCGGTCAGTTGGTACTCAAGTCACACTGAAGCACCAAGATACATTCCCCTACGTCGTCTTTTCTCATTGATCTGGTACTGGCTTCGACAGATAGAGAGGTGTGCGGAGGCTGTCTTCCTTCGCAAGTGGCGCATGTCAAAGCGCTGCCGGAGGATCTCCGCTGGCCTTTATTCACGGCTTACGCACCTGCCACAGGCCCTATCAGAGGACGTCATGCCCCTTTCACCTGACGGTCAAGACCGCGCTACTCGCGCCATTGACCCATTGCCAATACGCCTTATCAAGCGCGCTATACTGGTTCTTATCGGCCTGTTTTATTTCCTCTTCGTGGCCTTTGCCCCTCTTCTTTGCGTTCGGCGCAGAGGGTTTCGGGGTTGGTAT
>NZ_JBXWQI010000019.1:0-58536 GCF_059612305.1 Ruegeria sp. CDSA033
ATCAGACATGGTCACCGCTCGATTTTCGAACCGTGAATCACGCAGCCAAGCGGAAATCAATGGGTCCTGACCCTAGGAAAAAACATCAACCAAACCACTAATATCTTCTCCGTGACAAACTCGGCTGACAGAGTACAAAGATTTATGTTTTTAACATTTGAAGACATCGACTCCGCCTAAGTGTTTTTTTGAACAATGAGAAAGATATCGTCGGCTGGATTCTCGAACCACTTTTCTCCTTGGACCTGGACAGCTTCCGATCCACAGAGAAAGGACACAAAAAGCACGACGTCCCGATACTCTGAACTAACATCGAACGTGCTCGATACAGCTCCGGCGACACGCGGGGCTCAGAAGATTTCCATTACAGCCTCCGTCAAGATCAACTTGTCCAGTGTCACATCAGACACGGCCTTTCTCAGCCGCTCGTTCTCTTTCTGAAGCCGCTTCAGTTCTTTCAACTGATCTACACCCATTCCACCGTACTTCTTTCGCCAACGGTAATAAGTCTGTTCAATAACGCCGATCTGCCTGATCGCATCAAGATTGGGCGTCCCCTGCCTCATAAGAACTCCAACCTGCCGTAACTTCGAGACAATCTCTTCGGGCTTCGGTCTCTTGTCTGCCATTCTTGGTCCTCCGTTTCCTAAACATAACGGTGGACCAGTTCAGTTGGGGAGGCTCAGCTGTAAGCAAGTATTCCAAGTTCTTTCGAGTTCGGAATGGCACTTTCGGGCACAGTCCCCGGTGTGAGACCGCGCCCGAAAGGTGCATCCAAACAAAGGAAAGAAACTATGAGATGAGACAAATTAGATACCGCGTTCAGAGCCTTGGTCGTCCCAGGAGACGACAGCAAACAGTGAGAGCATATCAATGCAAAATCAAAACACTTCAGCCACCCGGGCTCTTCTCATTTTCGTACAAGAATTCAATATGGCACTGCAAAACGCCGCTTTGCTGTTGGGGGGATCTCTCGCGCTTAAGCGGGTACAGTTCTTAACCGATCACCTGGCAACGCAGCGCACTCTTACCCGCCGCGCAAAGATGGATTTAATTGCGCTACATCGACTGCTCACGCTCCAGGATGTCGGTCACCCGGATCGGATCGAAACAGTCCTCTTTGCGGACATAAATCCGGAGGATCCTGTCGTCGAACAGCTGTGCCTACTGTCAGACAGTCTGCTCGATCATATGCGGGCCGTCGATGAAGAGGCAGACAATCCCCTGTTCGAACTCGAATTGGCAGCCTGAGTTGGGGAGTTACACATGAAAAATTCTGTGACCGATCTCCCTTCCCTTCAATTCCTCGCGTTTCGAGCAATTCGAACGGGGCGACAATTCGCCGAAGACTGGAACCAGTATGGACCCGAATTGGTGGGGGCAGCACATCTGCAAATCCGCGATACGTTGGAGCGCCTAATGCAGAGGGACATATTGTCTTTCGAGGATGAAGACGTCTGGATAGCGATCGAAAGTGTAATCGCCGAAGCGCTCAACGCGATTCAACCAGGTTACGGGGATTATGCCGTTAGGGAAGACACCCGGTACGACCTCGTGATTCACGTCGGTCAAGAACGGCTACGTCGTCTGACCGAAAGTTGGAAAACTTTCCGGGATGCCCGCCGATCTCTTCTCGACCGGCGCCGAGCTAACAGGATTGCCTTGGACTTAGGCGATTGAAGGCGAACGTCGCCGCAGAAAGAACAAGACAGAGCCCCTTGAAGCTTCTTGGGGCTCTTCTCAAAACAACGAGACAAGAACCCACTCAGCACAAAAGAAGTAGAGGAACACACGCCGATCATTGCTGGAGATGGCGCACCCGACTCCTGAATATGAGGCTTTTGCTGCAAAGCAGTGAGTTCTTGGTGCTGGAACCTAAGATGCAAACGGAGCGTTTCAATGACTAAAAAAACAATCAAATTTAGGGAGCTTACAGAAGAGACTCGACTGGCTATAGAGGCGCGTAGTGTCAAACTGCGGATTCTGAATGACATTGTCGCAGACAGATTTGAGGGCGGGTATGTTCGTTTCGAGCAGCACTCTGGATCTGACCCAAATTCAGTTTCTTCGTTTATAGTGTTTCACCTCCACTCGAGTGTCATACCTTCAGCAAGGACCTTCATTGAAGCCGCATTGCCGGTGATTGGCATCCCGATCAAGTGTGAAGGGCGTGATACCTTTGAGATCATAATGAGGGATGACGCCGCGAGCGCGCACGAAAAGATGGAGATGCTGAGAAAATTGAAGAAAGGGGGATGTGCATGACTCTCAATAAAATCCGTCAAGACATCATCGACAGCCGTCCAGGTCTCAAGGAGTACCTGGACCAGACCGAACCGAAAAGGCGCCTCGCGCTTGAATTGATGGCTGCAAGAAAGCGCGCTGGCCTTACGCGAGACGAAGTTGTTGTTCGTTCCGGAATTTCAATGGAAGAGGTGGAGGCACTGGAGACGCCAGCAGGTGATATGCCGTCCGAAGAGATGATTGGCCGATTTTTATCCGCCTGCGAATGAGCCCGAGGAAGAAGTCTCAAGGGTCGTTTCGACAGTTTCCCCTATCTCAGTTTCATATTCTCTCTTTCTCAGCGAGATTCCTGGGCGTTTATCACTAATAGCGAACATCTTTCAGACCTTGAAAATCAATGTTTGTGAACCTTGCTAACCTCACCGTCCAGAGCGAACCAAAAATCTACCTATGGGCTGGTAGAAAGAGTGAAGTTGCCCCAACAATGCTCTTTTCTTTGTTACCAAGAAAGTTTGAGCATGCAAACTGGCTCGG
Organism: Ruegeria sp. CDSA033; assembly: GCF_059612305.1. Taxonomy (NCBI): domain Bacteria; kingdom Pseudomonadati; phylum Pseudomonadota; class Alphaproteobacteria; order Rhodobacterales; family Roseobacteraceae; genus Ruegeria; species Ruegeria sp. CDSA033. The sequence continues at coordinate 2,779 of NZ_JBXWQI010000019.1, forward strand.
AATAATAACCTAATTTCAGTGCGTTAAAGACGCAACTAACGGCTTTGGATTTAACGCGTCCAGATTCAAGAGGTGTTTGTTTCAGTTTTTTATAGCGGCAATTTTTGTCCCGTCCGAAGCGCGCAATCAAAGAAACTGAATCAAACCCATCTACCGATTTTGGTGGCAACTCCGATTTCTAATGCACGGACGCGCAAGCGACCGCTCTGAACGCAACGAAGTAAGTCGGAACCACGTAAGACACCATGTCTCGGAACTTTGCCTTTGCCCCGCGACTAATGCAGGCGCCGGCCGCAGCGCACTATCTTGGAATTTCTCCAAGCAAATTGCGTGGGTTGGATATTCCGCGTCGTCGAGACGAAGGGAACGTTCTCTACGACATCCGAGATCTGGACGCATACGCCGATAATTTACCCTACGAAGGAGACAGTATATGGGAAGCACAAAACAACGCGGATCACGCGTTCGGTATCGCAGCGGAATGAAGTTGCCCGGGTTGAAAAGATACCCCGTTAAAGGAAAAGTCTACGTCTATCATCGCGCCACCGGAATTCGCCTCCCTTCGGATATTCCGGAAAATCATCCGGATTTTCTCCATGCCTATCTGGCTGCAGAAGATAGCACCAAAAAGAAATCCGAGCCGGAGAAAGTTATTCCGAGAAGCGTAGCGGACATTTGCAAGAAGTTCATGGGTTCGCGGAAATTCAGAGATCTCAGCACAGGTTATCAAGACACTCTTCGGCGCGACATGACGCGCCTGTGCGAAGAAAACAAAAAGGCGATCGCAAAGCTTCCATTTTCGTCCATCAAGCGAAAACACATCGAGTTTCAGATGGACAAGCTCGAGCGCAATCCAGGCAACCAGCGCCTCAAGACCTGGCGATATCTCACGGAATACGCTCTCAAGAGTGGCATCGTTTCTTTCAAGGCAACGGAAGGGATAAAAGCCAATCCTGAACTCAACACTGGAGGTCACAAACCTTGGACTTTGGCAGATATTGCTCAGTATCGTGAGTATTGGGCACTCGGGACTAAACAACGCCTTGCGTTCGAACTTCAGTATTGGGCGGGCGCCCGTATATCCGACACTCGCACCCTCGGTCCAGGAAGTGTCGATGAGGCAGGATGGCTGAACTTTGTTCAACAAAAAACAGGCTCTGAAGTATCCGTTCCCATGTATCGAGCCCTCCCCAGATTCGCGAAACCTTCCGATTTGGAGCATTTGCTGAAGGCGATCGAAGCGATGCCCACACGTGAAACTACATGGCTTTTAACTGCTCAGGGCAATGTTCGATCCGCAAAAGGCGCATCTCAATGGTTTGCGAATGCTGCACGAAAGGCTGGGTTAATAGGCAAAACCTCACATGGCTTGCGCAAGAGCCGTATGATCTTGCACGCGGAAAACGGTGCCGGAAGCAAAGAAATCGCGGCTTGGAGCGGGCACGAAACTTTGGCGGAAATCGAGCGGTACATCCGAGGCGTTGACCGAAAAAAGGCGCTGACTCCATCGGCTCTGGAGACAGGCGAATTTCTGTAGCTTTGAATATGATGATCAGATTTATCGCTCAGGCAACACACTGGAAACAGTTCTGGATTAGCGGCAAAAACTGATGCGGGATGCACACATGAAAGAGGAAAATTACTGGCTTCCAGCCAAGCGATGTCCAACCGCAAACATTTCCAATGAGGTGAAGCTGTCTAACCAGCATGCCCAATTAGACAAAAACGCGCGCAACTCATTGAGTTTGCGCGCGTTTTTGGAATTAGTGGCGGACCGAGGAGGATTCGAACCCCCGACCCCTTGATTCGTAGTCAAGTACTCTATCCAGCTGAGCTATCGGTCCGCGTTGGTGAGGCGGTATTTAGACCCGGTGTTCGGGACACGCAAGTCGATTCTTCAAAAAGTTTTTAAAAAGTCCCATCGCCCCGCGGAAGCCTGATTTCAAAGGTTGTCCCCTCGGGCCCGGTATGCGCCAGTATCAGGTCTCCGCCATGCCCACGCACCAGCTCCTGCGAGATGGCAAGCCCCAGCCCAGAGCCACCCTTACGCACCCCGCCCTGAAAGGGAGTGAACAGGTTCTCACGCGCTTTGGGCGGTAATCCGGGGCCGTTATCCCTGATCTCGACGCACCAGTCGTCTTTATACACGCAGCCGGCGATCGTGATGTTTCCCGGCTTCCCGGATGCCACCAAGGCCTGACGCGCATTGCGCACAAGGTTCATCATGACACGGAATATCTGCTCTGGGTCTGCCCGGGCCACAAGGTCTTTGGGCACGTCGTTCACGATCTCGACGCAGGCATCCGCAACAGCCAACTGTTCGCTGGCAACAACATCGGCGGCAACATCATGCATGTGCACCATGGTCAGTGTTGGCGCAGGTTCTTCCGCACGTCCGAAGGCCAGCGTGCTTTCGCACAACGACACTGCCCGTGTGATCGAGTTCACCAGCTTGGGCGCCATACGCCGCACCAAGGGATCGTCGCTGGTCTCAATCCGGTCGGTAAAGAGCTGTGCCGAAGTCAGTATGTTCCGCAAATCGTGGCTGACCTTGGCCACCGCGCCGCCCAGTTGCGCCAGCCGTTCACGTTGCTTCAAGGCCTGCGTCAGCTCGGTCTGCAATTGCTGCAGCGCCTCCTCGGCCTCACGAAGTTCGGTCACTTTGGAGTTGGGAGAGATGATTCCTCTCGCGTCTTCGGGTGCCCCTGCATAGCGCTGCATATAACCAACAACACTTTTGATCGGTTTCACCAGAACGACGCGCACGGCCAAAAACAAAAAGAACGCGGTGATGATGGAAATTACGAAGGACAGCCCCAGAATGCGCAGGCCATAGTCGGTCATCGCCATTCGCAGCGGCATGCTGTCTATGGTGACTTCAATCAGCAGACCTGCCCCTTTGACGGGTTCCCCAATCACGCGGATGACTTCGTTCTCAGTGGTGAACAGTCGCGCCAGCGCGTCGCGCATCAACACCCAGGGCCCTGCGTCTCGCAGATCGTATGTCCTAGTGATCTGTTCCGGGATGGGCGATGACAGCATAAGCTGGCGCACCTCATCGCGGCGCAGCACGACGTTATAGACACCCGCGTTGGCCAGCAATTCGGCCTCAAGGTCTTCGGCCAGCATATCGTCAGCCAGCAGCGCCAATGACGCGATCTGCGCGCGCTCAAGCCGGTTCAGCAGGAAATCTTCGCGAAAGCGCGCGATTGAAGGAACAAAGATCAAAATCTCGGCCAACATCACGAAGACCGTCGTCAGGATCAGAAATCGGCCCGACAGCGAATTCAATCTGCTCTCCCTTCTTGGCTAGGGCATCCAGCGTTGGACGAACCTGACCACTTGTTTAACCATCTGATTCTCAAACAGCCTTGGCGAGAAATAGGCACCCGCCACCCGTTTGTTAAGCTCTCCGATCGTCGGATAGGGCGAAACCATCGCGGCGATCTGCCCCATCTTCAGGTTATTGGCCAACGCAAGCGACCACAAGTTGATCAGTTCTCCGGCCTGATGCCCCACGATTGTAGCCCCCACAGGCCGGCCCTTTACGACCATGACCTTGATGAACCCTTTGGTTTTCCGCTCAGAAATTGCGCGGTCGTTATGGTGGTAATCAAAACGAGCGATTTCTACCTTGTCACCATGGTGTTCGCGGGCCTGAGCCTCGGTCAGGCCCACCTGCGCCAATTCCGGGTCGGTGTAGGTCGCCTGAGGGATATGTGCGGTTTTTGCCTTCGAGGGCAGGCCAAACAACGCGGAACGGATGATGATCCCTGCGTGATATCCAGCGACATGAGTGAATTGAAGACCACCAGCAACATCGCCAATGGCGTAAACTTTGCGGTTCGTCGTGCGCAGCGTATCGTCGACCTTGATCCCGCTGCGGGATGGTTCAATCCCGGCAGCCTTTAGGTTCAAACGGTCTGTGTTGGCTTTTCGCCCGGCGGCCAGCAGCAGATGAGACCCCGTATAGATCTCACCTGCTTCGGTCACAATTTCTACTGCCCCTTTGTTGTCGCGGATCTGGGCGACCATAGCCTGTTCATGGATAACCACCCCTTCGGCGCGCAAGCTGTCCAGAACGACCGCGGCGGCCTCGGGGTCATCCTTGCCCAGCGCCTTCAGGCCTTCGACAACCGTGACCTTGCAGCCCAGTCGGACATGCGCTTGCGCCATCTCCATCCCGATCGGTCCGCCACCAATGATCAAAAGATGTTCAGGCTTGTCGCGCAGGTCAAAGATCGTCTCGTTGGTATAGAATGGCACCTGATCCAACCCCGGAATCGGCGGTACCAGCGGCGAAGAACCCGTCGCGATCACCACGCGCCGTGCGGTGATCAAATTGTCGCCCGCCTGCACCTGTGTCGGAGAGACGAAGCTGCCGAACTCCCGGATCACCTTCACGCCGAAACCTTCAAACCGTTCCTGACTGTCCATCGGCTCGATCTGAGCGATAACATCGTGAACGTGGTCTTTGGCGGCGGCGTAGTCGACCTGCGGTACCACGTCAGCCACGCCCAGCGCGGCAGAATGTGCCTGACCATAAGCTGCCTTGCCGCTGGCAATCAGAGCCTTGGAAGGGACACAGCCGAAATTGAGGCAATCGCCACCCATCTTGTGACCTTCCAGCAGAATCACATCGGCCCCCATCTGGCTGGCGCCCGCAGCGACTGACAGCCCCCCGGACCCGGCGCCAATCACCAGGATGTCGGTTTTCATTTCTTGCATGATTTCAGCGGTCCTTTCGGCCACGCAGGGATTTGATGACAATTGGCAGCGTGGCCAGCACACACAAGCCGATGATCGGGCCAATCACAAATGGTTCCCATAACAGCGATACATCAGGTGTTTCGCCCCTGTCGAACACACCACCCAGCCCGACACCGATCCAGGTGTAGACGATTCCGCCCGGGATAATGCCCAGCGCGGTGGTGATCAGGAAATTGCGGAACCTCACGCCAACCAGCGCAGGCACCAGATTGGCCACAAAGAACGGCACAACGGGAACAAGACGCAATAGAAACAGCACCGAGATCTCATTCTCGCGTAGCCCGTCTTTCAGCTTCTTGATCGTCCCTTCCGAGGACTCAAGCCGTTTGGTCAGGGATTCGCCCAACCCCCAGCGTGCCGCCAGAAAGATTGCAGAGGCTCCGATAGTTGCCGCAAACACGTTGAACACGGTTCCGGCGAACAGGCCGAAAAGAAACCCACCAGTCATTGACGCCACTGCGGCACCCGGCAGCGAAAATGCGACGATGACAATGTAAATGCCAACGAAAGCTGCCGCCATCGCCCAGTAGTTGGCGTCGCGCCAGGCCAATAGCGCCTCACGATTGTCGCGCAGGGTCTCAAAAGTCAGGTAGTCGCCCAGTGTGAAGAATCCCACCGCAGCAACGGCGAGAATCACCAGCAATGGAATATGCCGCGCCAACCCATTGCGCGGTGCCTGAGTCGTTTCGCTCATAAGGCTGTCCGGTTTGTTACGTTTCATTCTGACCCCAACATGCGCTGCTTGCGGCCTACGCAACAGGGGGCTCACGCTGCCTTGATGTTTTTGGTAGGGGATGTGAGGGTTTGGGGCGATAATCCCGCTGTTTTGAAACCTTTTGCCCGACCCGATTACAGAATTGTTGCAAAAGCCGCGAAAACCCCCACCTAGGGGTTTGACTTAACCCCCACTACCCAGTAGAGGACGGGCTTCGAACACCACGGGCAGGCGAATCCGCGCTGCACCCGACCGCATAGATTGGAGACGGAGCGATGAAACGCACCTATCAGCCTTCGAACCTGGTTCGCAAACGCCGCCACGGTTTCCGCGCGCGCATGGCCACTAAGGCCGGCCGCAAAATCCTGAACTCGCGCCGCGCACGCGGCCGCAAGTCGCTGAGCGCGTAAACCGCTCACCGATCAGGTTATGAACATGACGCCGCCGGAGGCCCCTCGTGGATGGTAAGAACCAGCCCGGGGAAACGCCCCCGGCGGCGTCCGTTTGCGCGCCTGAAACTTTGACCGTTCTCAGGAAACGATCTGATTTCCTTAAGGCAGCGCGTGCCCGCAGGCAGGGCACATCCTCGATGATGGTGCAGGCTCGCAAACGTACCCCGGATGAAGCAGCTGGAATTCGGGTTGGTTTTACCTGCTCCAAGAAAGTCGGCAATGCCGTTGCCCGCAACCGCGCCAAGCGCAGGTTGCGCGAGGCCGCGCGGGCTGTTCTGCCCGTCAATGGCCTTGACGGGTGGGATTACGTCCTGATTGGTCGGGCCGAAACCACAGCCGCTCGACCCTATGAGGCGCTTCTGGACGATCTGCGTTATGCGCTTCGCAAAGTGCACAGCGGGCGGAAATGACCCTCTTCTCTCATATCGTGGCTCTGCCTGTCAGGGCCTATCGGCTGGTCTTCAGTCCCTGGGTTGGCTTCAATTGCCGATACCAGCCCACCTGCTCGGCCTATGCGCTGGAAGCATTGGAAAAGCATGGGGCCATCAAGGGAAGCTGGCTGGCGGCACGGCGGATTGGCCGATGCCATCCCTGGGGCGGCGATGGGTACGACCCCGTGCCAAGCCGCAAGGAAGATGACAGCTGATCTTTATGACCCTCCGTCAGACTTGACCCATTCGGACATGCGCTGAACACTTGAATTCGTACTGTCCGAGGTTCAGATGACATCCGACGCCCGCCATTCCCTGCCGACACATGACGTATTGAATCAGCCGCCTGTGCGCGGGGATTCTAACCTTTGGTCTGCAGATCCCGTCCTGCGAAACGCCGTGCATTTCACGGGCGGGCGCGAAGCGCCTCTGGCGGCTTACGGGGAAACGTTGGGACAGACGGAAACCCGCGAGCTGGGGCGTGAGGCCTATCGGCACCTCCCCGAATTGCGATTGTTCGATCAGGGCGGCAGGCGTTTGGACGAGGTACGATTTCATCCCGCCTATCATGAGATGATGCAGATCAGCCAATCTGCTGGCTATGCGGCCTTGGCCTGGGACGGTCAGCCCGGCGGCCACGCGACCCACGCCGCGATGATATATATGGCCAGCCAGGTTGAGCCCGGCCATTGCTGCCCATTGACAATGACATATGCGGCGATCCCGGCCCTTGGGGCCAATGAACAGATCGCCTCCGTGTGGCGACCTAAGCTCATGGCGCGCAGGTATGATCCGGCGAAGAAACCGATTGAACAAAAGGCCAGCGCCACATTGGGCATGGCAATGACCGAAAAGCAGGGCGGCTCGGACGTGCGCGCCAATACCACTGTTGCCAGCCAGGACGGAGAGCATTGGCGCCTGCGCGGGCATAAATGGTTCTGCTCGGCCCCCATGTCGGACGGTTTTCTGACGTTGGCACAAGCGCCCGGTGGGTTGACCTGTTTCCTCGCCCCCCGCTGGCTGGACGGTGAACGCAACGCCATTCACCTGATGCGACTAAAAGACAAGCTGGGCAACAGATCCAACGCCTCGGCCGAAATCGAATATCACGATGCACTGGCTTACCAATTGGGTGACGAAGGCGCGGGCGTTCGGACAATTATCGAGATGGTCCATCACACCCGGCTGGATACGGCCGTGGCCCCGGCAGGCCTGATGCGCGCAGCACTCACCGAGGCGTATCATTGGGTCACCCACCGCAGCGCCTTTCAGCGCCGATTGATTGATCAGCCCTTGATGCGCGCTGTGCTGGCAGATCTCGTATTGGATTGGGAAGGTGCCCTGACTTTGGGCATGCGTGTCGCGCAGGCGTTCGACAGCCAATCGCCCGAGGATAGGGCCTTTGCCCGCATCAGTGTCGCTTTGGCCAAGTTCCTGAACAACAAGCGGTGCCCGGCCGTAGTGGTTGAGGCGATGGAGGTGCTGGGTGGCATGGGCTATGTCGAAGACACGTCCCTGCCCCTGCTGTATCGCGAAGCCCCGCTGAACGGTATTTGGGAGGGGTCGGGTAATGTGATCTGTCTCGACATTCTGCGCAGCTTATCTCGCGACCCGCTGGCCGCTGAGGTCCTGCAGGCCGAACTGGATACCGCAACTGGTGTCGACCACGGCTATGACACCGCGCTCAAGGCGCATCGTGATCAGTGGCCCGGGCTACCGCCCGAGAGTGAGGCCCGTTGGTTTGCCGAACGTACAGCATTGCTGCTGACAGCCGCTCAGCTATTGCGTCGCGCACCTGCGGCCGTTGCAGATGGGTTCATCGCCACAAGGCTATTAGGCAACAGCGGCCGCATCCCCGGATCCGTGTCCGGGCTGGATACGGACGCCTTGCTGGCTCGCCTGGGCTGACCCGGCCACTTGCCCGGTTGCCTCAACTGCTGTAGGGGCTGCGCATGTTTGACGAAGCTGAAGATATCCACCCGCTCTTTGCTGGCGCACCCTCGACCACCGAGTTCAAAAAGCTGCGCAAACGCATCGTGCGCCAGACTCGTGAGGCCATCGAGCAGTACGGGATGGTGAGCGCTTCGGCGCATGACAAGGACGGCAAACCGCCCCGCTGGCTGGTCTGTCTTTCGGGCGGCAAGGACAGCTATACCCTGTTGGCGGTTCTCTATGAGCTGAAATGGCGCGGCCTGCTGCCGGTTGATCTGTTGGCCTGTAATCTGGATCAGGGTCAGCCCGGATTTCCGGCCACCGTCCTGCCTGAGTTTCTGGAACGCATGGGCGTTCCGCATCGCATCGAATATCAGGACACCTATTCCATCGTCATGGACAAGGTTCCGCAAGGCCGTACCTTTTGCGCCCTGTGCTCGCGCCTGCGCCGAGGCAACCTGTACCGCATTGCGCGGGAAGAGGGATGCTCGGCCGTCGTACTGGGCCATCACCGCGACGATATCCTTGAGACGTTCTTCATGAACCTGTTCCATGGCGGGCGACTGGCCACCATGCCGCCCAAGCTGGTGAACGAAGAAGGCGATTTGTTCGTCTTCCGCCCCCTCGCCCATGTGGCTGAGGCCGATTGCGAGAAATTCGCGACCTCGATGAACTATCCGATTATCCCCTGCGACCTCTGCGGCAGTCAGGATGGGTTGCAACGTCAGCAGGTCAAACAGATTTTGGATCAGTGGGAAAAGAACAGCCCCGGACGCCGTCAAGTGATGTTCCGGGCCCTGACAAATGCGCGTCCGTCGCATCTTTTGGACCCAAAATTGTTTGATTTTCAAAATCTTGCACTCAAACCGAATGAAAATGACGAAAATTCGGGCGAAATTCCGCAGCTCCGTTAACGAGTGACTCAGATTGGTTTCCTAGGGTCGACCTGAGCGTTTCAAACGCAAGGTAGAGGCCCGAAGATCCGATGTGGAAACATATCTCAGTCAGCAGAATTTTTGACTCTCTTGCCATGGTGCTAAGCGGCCCGCCCGCCTTGGCTTTCGCGCCTGCGATCAGTCTGGCCGCGTATTGGATTGGTGGTGAGCGGGCATTGGTTGTCGTGGCACTTACCCTGCCGCTTGTGTTTGCCGCGGTTTCAACCGCGCACAAGGCCAGCAACCGGGAAAAAGACGATAACGGCCTCATGTCTCTCAATAGATTTGCCGCCGAGATGGAAACGCTGTTCGCGGAAAACCAACGCACCGGTCACGAAGCTGCCTGCATGGTGGTCGAATTGGACGGGTTTTCTGAGTGTCTTGATCTGCACGGCAATGCGGCCGGAAACCTGATGGCTGAGCAGTTCCGCGACCGCGTTCTCTCTGTCATCCGCTCACATGACATTGCCGTAGGTCTGGACCAAGGCAAGATCGCGATCGGCCTGCGCGCCGCGCAGAATCTGGATCTGGAGGCTTGCATTCAGATGTCCGGGCGCATTCAGGCCGCTGTTGACGAGCCAATCATGCTGAATGGGACCAGCGTTTACATGTCATGCTCTATCGGGTTTTGCCTGCAATCCACCTTGCCCGACATCACCTTTGCCGAGTGGATCGACGCCGCCAATGCAGCCTTGGCCGAAGCGCAAAGAAACGGCCCTGCAACCATCCGCGCCTTTTCATCTGAAACGCAGCGGCGGGCTCGCGTGCGCGCCAACCTGCGCAATGAGCTTATTGCGGCCTTGGATAGCGGCGAAATCCGCCCTTGGTTTCAGCCGCAGATTTCCACCGACACCGGCCACGTTACCGGGTTCGAGGCGCTTGCCCGCTGGGAACACCCGCAGAAAGGCGTGTTAGGACCGCAGGTTTTCCTGCCTTTTGCCGAACAAGCCGATCTGATGGAACGCTTGGGCCAGGTGATGCGCCATCACGCTTTCGCCGCCATGCACCAGTGGAACCGCGCCGGTGTCATCGTGCCCCGGATTGGCGTGAATTTCTCATCAGAAGAACTGCGCGACCCGGCGTTGATCGACCGTCTGAAATGGGAGCTGGATCAAAATGACCTGACGCCCGACAGATTGACCGTCGAGATTCTTGAAACAGTGTTTTCCAGACGGCCCGATGACGTGATCACCCGCAACGTGATAAGCATGTCCAAGCTCGGCTGCTGCATTGACCTCGATGATTTCGGCACCGGCCACGCGTCCATTGCGTCGATCAAGCGCTTTGACGTCTCGCGCATCAAAATCGATCGGTCCTTCGTGGCAAAAGCGGATCGGGACGCAAGCCAGCAGCAGTTGGTCAGCGCGATTTTGACCATGGCGGAACGGCTGAATGTCGAAACTCTGGCCGAGGGGGTCGAGACACAAGGCGAACATGCACTTATGGCGCAACTAGGCTGCGACCACGTGCAGGGGTTTGGAATTGGCAAGCCCATGCCCTTTGAAAAGACGTTGGACTGGATGGCCGCACATCAAAACAAACTCAACGGAATGCCGAAAATCGGGCGTCAGGCACGTCCTTAGGCGCGAATTAACGCCACAGAACCCCAATCGGTGATGAATTACAGGGCGATTCCGCTTGACCTTTGGGCCCGCACTCTGTTGAACCCAGCGGGTGTCTTTCACTGCTTAAGGTGGCTGTCCCCGATGGACGATCAGAACAAGAACCTCATCCTCGCAACCGCGCTCAGCTTTCTCGTGATCCTGGTTTGGTTCGTGCTGTTTCCACCGCCCGAGCCGACGACCGCACCGGAATCTGCCGAGATCAGCGCGACTGATGGTACAGAGGTTCAGACCCCAAGCGCTGCTGGCACCAATACAGTTGGTGAAGCAACCGCAGACGCCACCGAGATCGAGCCCGACGCCCAAGCACCTCGGGTCGAGATTGAAACACCGCGCCTGAAAGGCAGCCTGTCCCTGTCCGGCGGTCGTATTGATGAGCTGTTCCTGAAAGATTACAAAGTTTCGATCGAAGAAGGCGCGCCCATTGTCGAGCTGCTGTCGCCCGTTGGTTCAGATTCAGCTTACTATGCCTTGTACGGATGGGCACCGGGCGCAGGTGTTGCGGGCGCTGACGTCCCGGGCCCTAATACGCTGTGGACCATCGAAGACGGCGAAACCCTGGGGGTCGATACTCCGGTCACGCTGAAATGGGACAACAGCAAGGGCCTGACCTTCCGCCGCACTATTGAAGTTGACCAGGACTATATGTTCACCGTCACCCAGTCGGTTGAGAACAATACCCAGGCCGAGGTCGGTATGGCCCCATATGGCATCCTGGCCCGTCACGGCATTGGCGAAGACGGCGACCTGCCCGATCTGAAAAACTTCTTCATCCTGCATGAAGGCGTTATGGTCATGGCTGACGGCGTTCTGGACGAGATCGACTATGGCGATGTGCGCGACTTTGACATTGACCCGAATGAGCGTGCGCAAGCCGAAGTCTTTCAGGTCAAGGAAGGTGGCTGGGTCGGCTTTACCGATCACTACTGGATGACCACTCTGATCCCTGCAGAGGGATCGGCATTCAAGGCTGCGGCTAAATATGACGCCCGCCGCAAGATTTATCAGACCGAAACGGTTCTGCCGACGCTGACTGTCGCGCCCGGCGCAACTGAAGAAGTCACCACCCAACTATTTGCGGGTGCCAAAGAATGGGAAACCATCCGCGAGTATCAGGCTGACGGTGTACAGAAGTTCGTCGACAGCATCGACTGGGGCTGGTTCTACTTCCTGACCAAGCCGATTTTCTGGCTGCTGCACAACATCAACGCCCTGATCGGCAACATGGGTTGGTCGATCATTGGCCTGACGCTGATCATCAAGGCGATCCTATTCCCGCTGGCGTACAAATCCTACGTCTCGATGGCGAAGATGAAAGAGCTTCAGCCGCAAATGGAGGCCATGAAAGAAGCCGCAGGCGACGATCGCCAAAAGATGCAGCAGGGCATGATGGAGCTGTACAAGAAGGAAAAGGTAAACCCCGCCGCGGGCTGTTTGCCGATCCTGATGCAGATCCCAATCTTCTTCTCGCTGTATAAGGTGATCTTCGTCACCATCGAACTGCGTCAGGCTCCTTGGTTTGGCCCTTTCCAGGACCTCAGCGCACCTGATCCGACTTCGATCATGAACCTGTTTGGATTGCTGCCTTTTGCAGGCCCGCAGCCAGATACCTTTATGGCACTGATCTTCATCGGTATCCTGCCTTTACTGTTGGGGATCTCGATGTGGTTGCAGCAAAAGCTGAACCCGGCACCAACTGACCCGACTCAGGCGATGATCTTTGCCTGGATGCCTTGGGTGTTCATGTTCATGTTGGGCAGCTTTGCCAGCGGACTGGTTGTTTACTGGATCGCGAACAACACGATCACGTTCACGCAGCAATACCTGATCATGCGTAGTCAGGGCTATAAGCCTGACGTGTTCGGCAACATCAAATCCGGCTTCAAGCGGACGCCCAAAACGGACGACAAATGAATGCTGAAGTAACCCATATCTGGCGGCATCCGATCAAAAGTCATGGTCGGGAAGCTCTCCAGACCGTTTCAGTGACCCCCGGGCAGACCATGCCCGGGGATCGCATTTGGGCGGTCGCGCATGAGGCGTCAAAGGCAGATGGCTCTCAATGGGTGCCTTGCGCCAATTTCAGTCGAGGGGCGAAAGCACCGCAACTGATGGCTATCTCGGCCCAGCTGAACGGCGACACGATAACTCTGACACACCCAGATCGTCCGGATCTGACATTTAATCCGGATGGGGAACAGCAGGTCTTTCTGGACTGGGTCCAGCCGTTGATGCCTGCGGATCGGGCGGCGTCAGCCCGGATTATCCGAGTGCCGGGTCGCGGCATGACTGACAGCGATTACCCCTCGATCAGCCTGTGCAACATGGCATCGCACCGCGCCGTCGGGCAAAAGCTTGGCAGCGATCTGTCGATCCAGCGCTGGCGTGGCAACATCTGGTTCGATGGCCTGCCCTTGTGGGAAGAATTCGACTGGCTGGGTCGCGAAGTACAGATCGGTGAGGCCGTGTTTCATGTCAAAGAACGCATCCGACGCTGTTTGGCGACAACGGCAAATCCGAAAACCGGCGTGCGCGATGCGGATACGCTGGGCACATTGAACAGCTGGGGCCATCAGGATTTCGGCGTTTACGCCGAGGTTATCCGAGGCGGCGCAATTTCAGTTGGCGATAAGGTTCATCCGTTATGAGCACCCTACCCTTTCCACTGGTCGAAGACCCGGACAAGTTCGCGCTGGAACGCGGCCGCAAATTGTTTGCGGGACAATCCGAGTTTGTCAAAGGCGTGGTCGCAATGAATGGCCTGCCGACCCCTGACCGGCTTGAGGTCTGCTTTGCCGGACGTTCAAACGTAGGCAAGTCCAGCCTGATCAATGCGCTGACCGGCACCAAAGGTCTGGCACGCGCGTCCAACACTCCGGGCCGCACGCAAGAGATCAACTTTTTCACCCAAGGACCCGAGCTCTATCTGGTTGACCTACCCGGGTACGGCTACGCCAACGCCCCGGTGAAGGTCGTTGAAAAATGGCAGCGGCTGCTGAAACAGTATCTAAGCGGCCGCCAGACTCTGCGCCGGGCCTTTGTCCTGATTGACTCGCGCCATGGGGTGAAGCCGGTCGATGCCGAGATCATGAAGCTGTTGGATTCCAGCGCCGTTACATTTCAATGCGTGATGACCAAGGCGGACAAGGTCAAGGCCAATGACCGGCAAAAGGTGTTGGATCAGGTTCGCGGCGCATTGTCCAAGCACCCGGCGGCATATCCGGAGATTGTGCTGACGTCTTCCGAAAAGGGTGACGGTATTCCGACCCTTCGTTCGATCATCGCACATCTGGAATGATCCAGATCGGCCGCATTTTCCCAATCCTTACGTTGCTGGCAATTGTGCTGACCGGCGCGATCCCGCAGGGCTGGATGCCCGCGATGGGCAGTGATGGGAAAGTGCTGCTGGTGATCTGTACTGGCGATGGAACAGTCGAACAATGGGTTGACCTGAACCCCGGCGATCCTGTGCACGACGACACGGATTCGCGCGCAATGTGCCCATTCGCGGGCCTAACGGCGGATACACTCCTGCCGTCAGTCGGTGAGATTGTCCCTTTTGCGGCGAAAATCCAGCCACGCTGGATCCATCGTGATTTCACCCATCGCAGTGCCGGGTTCTACGCCCGCTATGATGCGCGGGGGCCACCCATCTTCTCCTGATTCACCTCAACACTTTTGTACCCGTGCACGCGCTGCGCGGGGCAGTAATCGAATCCGGAGAACAAAAATGGCACTGGATAGCCAAAACCTGGGGGATACCCCGGCGCAGAACACTGCTGCGCAAAAATTCTATTTCGCCGCCTGGCGGTGGCACTTTTATGCAGGGATCTTCGTCATCCCGTTCCTGATCATTCTGGCAGTAACCGGACTAATGATGATGTTCATCACGCAGTTCGACGGTCGCGACGGCGAAAAAATCGCCGTGGATGTCCACGGGCAAGCGTTACCGGCCTCACAACAGGCCCTTATCGCCCTTGACGAGGTGCCCGGCACGGTTGCCGAGTGGATTGGTCCGAAGGCTGATAATCTGGCCACTGTGTTTCGCATCAAAACCGAAGAAGGTCAGCGTCTTGTCGCCGTCGATCCTTACGCCGGAGAGGTTCTGCAGGTCTGGAATCGTCGCGCCGGATGGTATGATCTGGCCGACAACATTCACTCGACCCTTCTGATTGGCACGACCGGAGACCGCATTATTGAAATCGCAGCGGGGCTGAGCCTGCTTTTGGTCTTTACCGGTCTTTACATGTGGTGGCCGCGTGGAAACACCTTGGCCGCTTTTGTGCCCAATCTGCGCGCACGCGGCCGCGCATTGTGGCGGTCACTGCACGCTGTGATTGGGTTCTGGATGTCCGGGCTGTTGGTGGTCTTCCTGATCTCGGGCCTCTCCTGGGCGGGCGTCTGGGGCGGTATGATCGTTCAGCCATGGAGCAGCTTTCCGGCCGAAAAATGGGACAATGTCCCCCTGTCCGATGACATCCACGCCAGTATGAACCACGGCCACCAGAACGATGTCCCATGGGCGTTGGAACAAACGCCCATGCCCGCTTCTGGGTCCGAGGCCGGGATCGACGGTGTCCCACAAGGCACGCAGGTCGATATCGACGCGCTTGTGGCCCTTGGCACCGCTTTGGACATGACAGGCCGTTTTCGTGTGGCCTATCCCGGCGGCGAGGACGGTGTCTGGACCCTGAACCGCGACAGCATGAGCAGCGACTCGACCGATCCGGTGAACGACCGCACTGTCCACGTGGACCAATTTACCGGCAAGATTCTGGCGGATGTCCGGTATGAGGATTACTCGCTGATGGGAAAATCCATGGCCATTGGGATCCCGTTTCACATGGGTCTGATGGGCATGTGGAACTTTATCCTGAACCTGGTGTTCTGCCTGTCTGTCATCTTCGTCTGCGTCTCGGGCGTTGTGTTGTGGGTAAAACGTCGTCCCCAACGGGCCGGACGTCTGGCCGCGCCGCCGATGCCAGCGGAACTGCCATTGTGGAAAGGGGCCGTCCTGATCGGCTTGTTCACCGCGATGGCGTTCCCGCTGGTGGGCCTCACCTTGCTGACCGTACTGGCCGTCGATTTGCTGCTGATCAGCAACATCCCGGCGATGAAACGCGCGATAAGCTGACACACAAACAGCCGCATCCGGGCAACCGGTGCGGCCCTATGCGCGATCCGGTCTTGGCAGAGCTGTACAAAGGCCCTAACACGGGTTCCCAGAGGGACTGCAGCCATGAAGACAAGAGACATGAACCGGGACTGGATCGCCACCGCCGCAACGCTGAACAGCGCACTGCCATACCTGCAACGCTACGACGGCGCTATTGTCGTCATTAAACTTGGCGGCCACGCCATGGGCAGCGACGAAGCCATGGAAAGCTTCGCCCGCGATGTCGTCCTGATGCGTCAGGTGGGCGTAAACCCGGTTGTCGTGCATGGCGGTGGTCCGATGATCAACGCGATGCTGGATAAGCTGGATATCCAGTCCGAGTTCGTGAACGGCAAGCGTGTCACCGACAAAGCAACCGTTGAAGTGGTTGAGATGGTGCTGTCCGGCCTCGTGAACAAGCGCATCGTGCAGGCGATCAACGGCCAGGGCGGCTCGGCCGTGGGCTTGTCGGGCAAGGATGCGCAGTTGATGACTTGTGATCAGACCGATGAATCCCTGGGTTTTGTCGGAAGTCCGGCAGAAATGAACCCGAAAATCCTGCATGACCTGTTTGCCCATGATGTAATTCCTGTCATCGCCCCGCTGGGTGCGGGCCGGAACGGGGAAACCTTCAACGTCAATGGGGATACTGCCGCTGGTGCTATTGCATCCGCGCTAAAGGCCGATCGACTGCTGCTGTTGACCGATGTCTCGGGCG
This sequence comes from Ruegeria sp. CDSA033, assembly GCF_059612305.1. NCBI lineage: Bacteria > Pseudomonadati > Pseudomonadota > Alphaproteobacteria > Rhodobacterales > Roseobacteraceae > Ruegeria > Ruegeria sp. CDSA033. Next base: position 19,509 of record NZ_JBXWQI010000019.1, read on the forward strand.
TCAAAAACGCAGCCGGGGACGTCGTGACCGAACTGAAGGCGGGTCAGATCCGCGAGATGACGCTGGACGGCACCATTGCGGGCGGCATGATCCCCAAGACCGAAACCGCGCTGGACGCGCTGCACAGCGGGGTCCGTGCCGTGGTTATCCTTGACGGACGCGCGCCCAATGCCGTCTTGCTTGAACTTTATACAGAACACGGCGCCGGGTCGCTGATCCGACCGGACTGAGCCTTTGGCGGAGGAGACATGACCAAACGCCATCCCCCCTCCTCTGACCCGACAGCGCATAGCTATGCTGACGTCGAAAAGGCTGCACAGGACGTTGGCCTGATCATCATGGGCGCGCTGCACCCTCGCGTTACATACGCCAAGCAGTTGGAAGGCGGCACGCTGATCCTGCTAGGTGCTGGGGGTGCATTCTGGCCTGCCCTGAAATCCTCGCCTGAATGGCAAGGCAAGGATCCGGTCGACCGCTGGTCGCTGCGTGTGGTGGGGCAGATGGCACAGGACTTATCCGCCACAGCCTATTTTCCGTTTGGCGGCCCGCCCTATACGCCCTTTATCGATTGGGCATTGAAATCGGGACGCACATTCAGCAGCCCGGTGGGCGCTTTGGTGCACGATGAGGTCGGCATGATGATCTCATTCCGGGGTGCGCTGCATTTCACCAACGAAATTCCCATACCCGCACCACCTGGCGCGTCCCCCTGCACCACCTGCGCCGCCCCCTGCACCCAGACATGCCCGGTGGGCGCTCTGAACAGTCGGGACTTATATGATGTGTCGACCTGCCATGGCCACCTGTCCACTCCCGAAGGGCAAACCTGCATGACCGGCGGTTGCCTTGTGCGACTGTCCTGTCCTCTCAGCTCGGGTTCAGGGCGTGATCCCAAACAATCCGCGCATCACATGAGAGCATTTCACCCATCATGACCCGCACTCTGATCCTGACACGCCACGCGAAATCCAGTTGGGACAGTATGGCCCTTGCCGATCATGATCGCCCGCTGAACAAGCGCGGGCGCAGGTCGGCCCCGGCGATTGCCGCGTGGTTGCGTGAAAACGACTGGCTGCCGGATGAAGTTCTTAGCTCAAGCTCGGTCAGAACCTGCGAGACTTGGGAGAGGATGGGCCTACAGGCAGATAGCGTTTGCTTTCACCGAACGCTTTATCATGCGGACCCCGCAGATATGCTGCTTGAATTATCGGGCGCAACGAAACAAACCGTTTTGATGCTGGGCCACAATCCCGGCATTGCCGCTTTTGCTAACCAAATTGTTAAGCACCCGCCGGATCACGCCCGATTCTACGACTACCCAACCTGTGCAACAGCTGTGATCCGCTTTGACATTGCGGGTTGGTCCGGCGTCCGTTGGCATAGCGGCGATGTACTAGGGTTTGTTATTCCACGCGAGTTGCTGGAATAGAAAAAGGCGAGGCCAAAGCCCCGCCTTTTCCTGAATTGGTAACCGGGTTCAGTGCCCCAGAATCTGGCTGAGGAACAGCTTGGTCCGCTCGCTCTGCGGGTTGTTGAAGAACTCTTCCGGTTCGTTCTGTTCCACGATCTGTCCAGCATCCATAAAGATCACGCGGTTGGCGACCTGACGGGCAAAGCCCATCTCGTGCGTGACGCACAGCATGGTCATGCCTTCCTCGGCCAGCTCGATCATGGTGTCGAGCACCTCTTTGATCATCTCAGGGTCCAGCGCCGATGTCGGTTCATCGAACAACATGATACGCGGCATCATGCACAGCGAGCGGGCAATCGCCACACGCTGCTGCTGACCACCTGAAAGCTGACCGGGATACTTATCCGCCTGCTCGGGGATTTTCACCTTTTCCAGGAAGTGCATCGCGCGCTCTTCGGCCTCTTTCTTAGGCGTCTTGCGCACCCAGATCGGGGCCAGCGTGCAGTTCTCCAGAATGGTCAGATGCGGGAACAGGTTGAAGTGCTGGAACACCATGCCAACCTCGGACCGGATCTTGTCGATGTTCTTGAGGTCATTCGACAACTCGGTCCCATCCACCATGATCGTGCCCTGCTGGTGTTCCTCCAGTGCGTTCAGGCAACGGATCAATGTGGACTTCCCGGAACCGGAAGGCCCCGCGATCACGATCCGCTCTCCCTGATTGACGGTCAGGTTGATGTCGCGCAGCACGTGGAAAGATCCGTACCACTTGTTCATGTTGTTGATTTCGATGGCGACCTCGTCGCTCACCTGCATCTTCGAGCGATCGATTTGACGGTCAATTGCAAGTTCAGACATATGTTGAACTCCTTAATGGTGGCCAGTCTGAAGCTTGCGCTCCAGATACATGGAGTAACGGGACATGGAGAAGCAGACGACAAAGAACAGCGCCGCGATGAACGCGAACAGTTCCCAGTAGATGCCGTTCCAGGCGGTGTCGGCGCGGATGGCAGATGCCAGTCCGATCACGTCGAACAATCCGATGATCGACACCAGTGTCGTATCTTTGAAGATCCCGATGAATGTGCTCACGATGCCCGGAATTGAGATTTTCAGGGCTTGCGGCATGATGATCAGTCGCTGTGCTTGCCAGTAGTTCAGGCCGAGACTGTCGGCGCCTTCATACTGACCCCGTGGCAGGGCAGCCAGACCACCCCGGATCACCTCGGCCATATAGGCGGCTGAGAACAGGGTCATCATGATCATCACCCGCAGGATGATGTCAAAGTTGGTGCCCGGCGGCAGGAACAGGTTCAGCAGCAGCGAGGCCACGAACAACAGCGTGATCAGCGGCACACCGCGGATGAACTCGATAAAGCCCACGCACAGGTACTTGACGATCATCAGGTCGGACTGACGGCCCAGCGCCAGTACAATTCCGATCGGCAACGAGACACCAATGGCCACGACACCCAGCAAGATCGCCAGCATGAAGCCACCGAACTGGCGGCTTTGTACGGCTTCGATACCGATTGGTAGGATCGAGTCCAGGGCACCGACGAAATAGCTGGACAGAACCAGCCACCAGATAACCGACGCTGCGACACCCGCAATCATGCCAAACAGACCGCTCAGTTGTTTGCTGACAAGGGTGTAGGCACCCCAGCCGACAACAAACCCCAACGCTGCCGCGATCGGCCCCCAAATGGTGCCGCCCCACATCAGGAATGGCATCAGGAACGGATAGATCGCCGTGACGATCAGCATCTTGGACGGCACACGATCCGAGTACAGAACCGGGGCCAATGCGACCAACAGCAGGATCAGCGATACAATCGGACGCCAGTACAGGTGGCTCGGGTAGAACCCGAACAGCAACTGCAGCCAACGGTCATTGATCACCGCCCAGCAGGCATGGCCATGGGTTGAACCCCAAGTGGCAATCATGATCTCGCGGCATTCGTTCAGCGAGTTGGCGTTCCAGACAGACTGAAAGATCCATGGCAGAACGCCCGACAAAACGTACCAGATCGCGTAAAGCGAAACCAACGTCAGGATCGAGTTAAACCAGCCTGAGAACAGATTGTGCCTGATCCACCCGATTGCTCCGACTTCGGACGCTGGCGGGGCTTGTTCCGGCAACATTTCCGTGCGGACAAATGAAACATCACTCATATTACCGCTCCACCAGTTTGACACGGTTGTTGTACCAGTTCATCACCGCTGAAATGCTCAGCGAGATGGCCAGATAGACCAGCATCAGCAGCAGAACGCATTCCAGCTCGCGGCCGGTCTGGTTCATGGTGATGCCACCCAGGGTCCCCGTGATGTCCATGTATCCGACCGCAATCGCCAGTGACGAGTTCTTGGTCAGGTTCAGATAGTTCGAGATCATCGGCGGGATGATCACACGCAGCGCCTGAGGCAGGATAACCAGCCGCATGGTGCGACCCGGACGCAAGCCCAGCGCAGACGCAGCTTCGGTCTGACCCTTGGAAATAGCCAGAATGCCGGCGCGTACGATCTCAGCGATGAAGGCCGCCGTATATAGCGACAAAGCCAGCCATAGCGCGATCAGAGAGTTGCGCATATGCGTGCCGCCTCTGAAATTGAATCCTTTCAATTCCGGGTATCCAAGGTGTAAGCCCAGTGCAGTCATCAGTATGATCATCGGGACGAACAGAATGCCCAGCTGGATATGCCAGATCTTAGGACGGTCGCCGGTTGATTCCTGTTTGGCGGCGGCCCAGGCGGACACTTTGCGCATGGTAAAGATGCTGCCACCCAGAACGACCAGAAACGCGACCAGATCCAGCGAAATATCAAACCGAAGGCTTGATGTTCCGAACAAGTGAATGTCGCCCAAACTACGCGAGAACAGGAACTCCGGGATATACACACCCCGATTGGTAACGGCGACGGTGTTGAACAGATCCATCGTTGCCGTGGGGTTATCACCTCGGAACGCATTAGGTGCGGGCAAGCCTTCGATCAAAATGGCCATTGCCAAAACGATCCAAAGCAGGACAGGCACGTTACGGAAAATCTCGACATAGAAGGTCATGATGCGCGCGACCAACCAGTTGTTCGACAGACGCAGCACGCCGACAAAAACACCGACTATCGTCGCCGTGATACACCCGAGAACCGCAACAACAAGCGTGTTCAGCAAACCGATGAACGCGGCGCGAAGATGGCTGTCCTGTGAGGTGTATTCCAGCAATCGCTGGTTAATGTCATAACTTGCGGATTCTGCAAAAAAACCGAATTCGACCGGTTTTCCCAACCCTTCAAGGTTTTGAATGGTATTTGAGATGATCCAGGCTGCCAGAAGCATGAAACCGATTAATGCAATGACCTGAATGGTCGCTGATCGGTACCGCGTATCGTAAAGGAGCATGGACAGCCGGAACTGCTCCTTCGGCGGGTCAGTGAGAGTCGTCATGACCTATGAATTTCCCCGTGCATCCCGTTTTTTGCCGGCGAAGTTGATCTTCGCTCAATCCATCCGGGAGTGTTTCTTATTTATGGAAAAAGGGCGCAGGTTGCCCCGCGCCCTTTCCCGTGGATATTAGCGGAACGGCGGCGAATACAGCAGACCACCATCGGTCCACTGGGCATTCAGGCCGCGCGCAAGACCAATCGGAGTTTCTTCACCGATGTTCTTGGCAAACACTTCGCCATAGTTACCACCCGCCTTGATTGCGCTTGCTGCCCAATCTGCGTTCAGACCCAGCATCTCACCCAGAGTACCTTCGGTACCCAGCAGACGGTTCACTTCCGGATTGTCGGTGCCAGCGCTCAGCTCGTCGATGTTTGCCGAGGTCACGCCCAGCTCTTCAGCCGAAACCAGCGCGTTCAGAGTCCAGCGGACAACGTCGCCCCACTCGTGATCGCCATGACGGACCAGCGGGCCCAGCGGCTCTTTCGAGATGATTTCAGGCAGCAGGACGTGATCACCGGGGTTTTCGAACGTGGCGCGGGTTGCAGCCAGGCCCGATGCGTCGGTGGTGTAAACGTCACATGCGCCAGCCAGATACTGCTGTTGCGCTTCGGCGTTGGTTTCGATCGGAACCGGCTCGTAGCTGATGTTGTTGGCACGGAAGAAATCGGCCAGGTTCAGCTCGGTGGTGGTGCCGGTTTGGATGCAGACGGTCGCGCCGTCCAGTTCCTTGGCCGAGCTTACGCCCAGTGCTTTTGGAACCATGAAACCCTGGCCGTCATAGTAGTTGACGCCAGCAAATTCGAACTTGAGGTCGACATCGCGGCTGAAGGTCCATGTGGTGTTACGTGCCAACATGTCGATCTCACCCGAAGCCAGCGCAGTAAAGCGCGTCTTACCGGTGGTCGGCACAAACTCGACAGCGCTGGAATCGCCCAGAACGGCTGCGGCGACGGCACGGCAGACGGCGACGTCAAAACCTTGCCATTCGCCATTCGCGTCAGGCAGCGAAAAGCCGGCCAGTCCCGAGGACACGCCACAGTTCAGCTTGCCGCGCGCTTTGACGTCGTCAACAGTGCCCGCTGTCGCTGCCGCAGCAGCCAGACCGGCAACTGTGGCCACGCCCAAAATTACGGATTTTTTCATTTTTACCTCTTCCTGTTTACCCGCCCCTATTCCGGGACGGCTCTGTCCGGCACCTCTGGCACCAGAAAGGTTACTCCAAAGGTGTCTCCCCTTTAGTGGGCATGAGTTTGCTCGCATTCATAAACAAACGTCAAGGGTCGGATCAGGGAAAACGATGAGTCAACTCAGCGATGACCGGATCTGTGTCAAAATTTGATGCCCAATAGGCTCAGATAGAGATTTCAATGAACCGTTTAGCGTGTAGAAACGCAGCTTTTTTGATCTCGGCAACCGCATGTGCCTCGTCATCGTGGCCCCATTGTTCGGTTTGCCAGGCCTCGTCGAGCCTTGAGATTTCCCAAATCTCCTCCGCCGCGCGCCAGTCCAGAGCGGCGGCAAATCCCAGCACCAGCGAGCCGGACAGGCTGACCAGATCGTGGAAGGCTGCAAGCTGGAAGTCGTTGAATTCGTGTACGCGGCCTCGAAGTGTGCTGAGCGCTTCGGCTGACTGTGGTTGATGCAGCACACCAACCACAGGAACCAGTCGCGCGGCTAGGGTTTCAGCTGCCCAATCCAGGGCCGGGTCCCACTGATCTGCCTGTCGCTGCTGCAACGTTTGCGGGTGTGTCGCCCTGTAACACAACAAATCCGAATCGCCGTAATCGGCCAGCATGTCCGCAACCTCGGCGTGCTGATGACGCACTTTGTCGATGGCCGCATTTGCAGACCGGGTAAACGGCATCAGGGTCGGATCGACCTCTTTTTCCTGCGCATCCCATTCTGCAGCAACCGCGTCGGCCATTGCCTGCGTCGGCAGGATCAATGCGGCCTTGGCCGGTGTCTTGACCCGGCGACCGTCCAGTTCGACGGTGTATCCGTCTTCCGCTTGGACAACCGTGCTTGCGGTCCAAAATCGCTTGGGCTTCCAGTCGCTCATGTCTTCAGGTCCAGATATTATCCAGCGCACGGGGCAACTGGTCGAAAGTTTCAATTATGCAGGCCGCGCCGTTCAGGGCTGATCGGTCATGATATCCCCAGGATACGCCGATCCCTGTTACTCCGGCAGCCCGCGCCATATCCATGTCGAACCGGGTATCGCCAATCATCACCGTATCTTCCGCATCAACGCCGGTTTCAGAACGGGCCGCGTCGATCATCGACGGATGCGGTTTCGAGGGGTGATGGTCCGCAACCTGCCGGGTCACGAAATAGCGCTCCAGATCATGTGCTTCGATCAAGGCATCCAGGCCGCGTTGGGATTTTCCGGTGGCCACACCCAGCAGCACCTCGGGGATGGCATGCAGGGTTTCGATTACGTCCCTCGCACCGGGATAGAGCGGTGAGCTTGCGGCCCCCTGCTCCAGACGGTTCGCGTGATAGGCCTGTTTGTAGCCCTCAACCAGATTGTGTTGAACCGTTTCGCTCTGCTCGGGCGCCAGTTGGGCCATGGCATTGGGCAAGGACAGACCGACGATGGACAAAATCGCCGTGCGGTCGGGGACCGTCAGTGACAGGGCCCCAAAACTGGCGGTCATCGCCGCAACAATGCTGCTCTGGCTGTCGACAAGGGTTCCGTCCACATCGAAAAGCACCAAACGCAAGGGTGCGCTCATTGCAGTTCCTCGAACGGGTCTTCTGCGGCCAGATCCTCGGTCCAGCCGAACGTGTCCCAGCTGTGTTTCATATGCTCAGGCAACGGAGCTTTAATGGTTATGGTCTTGCGCGTGACCGGATGTTGGAAAGAGGCCTGCCGCGCGTGCAGGTGCAGCTTCTTGCTGATGACCCCGCCCAGTTGCGCGCCCCAACCGTCGCCCAGATTTTCCTGCCCCGAGCCACCGTATTTGCCATCGCCAACGATTGGGTGACCGATTGCCGCCATGTGTACCCGCAGCTGGTGCGTACGGCCGGTGATCGGCTCCATCGCCACCCACGAGGCGCGCCCTGCCACGCGATACAGCGTTGCATACAGCGTATGCGCCCGTTTCGCGCCCGGCGTGTCGTTGATTTCGTTCAGATGCACGGCGATCATCTTTTCGCCCTCACCCTGTTTGCCGTGACCGGATGCCTTGACCAAACCAGTCTTGATCTCACCCAGATACGGGGTCGGCACGCCAGCAACCAGTGCCCAATAGATCTTGCGTGTATCGCGGTGCCGGAAAGCGGCTGTCAGCCCCTTGGCGGCCTCGCGGGTGCGGGCCATCAGCAATACACCCGATGTGTCCTTGTCCAAGCGGTGCACAAGGCGGGGATTTTCATCATAGCCAAAGCGCAGAGCCTCGGACAGACCGTCCACGTGGCGGGTCTGGCCGCTGCCGCCCTGTACTGGAAGACCTTGTGGCTTGTTCAGGGCCAGAACATGATCGTCACGATAGATCACGCAAGACTGGATCATCTTGGCGTCGGCATCCGAGATGCCTCGTTTGACTGCAACCGGCTTGTGATCAGCATCCGGCAAGGGTGGCACGCGCACGACCTGCCCGACCTCAAGCCGGGTCGAGGCTTTGACCCGCCCGCCTTCCACGCGCACCTCACCCTTACGGCACATCTTTTCGATGCGGCCCTGGCTGACATGCGGGAACAGGCGGCGCAGCCACCGATCCAGCCGCTGGTCGCCGTCACCCTCTGCCACGGTGATCATCTGTACGCCGCTCATGCCGATATCCTCTGCGTCGCGCGGATTATCCGCCCGCCAAACAAGTGTTTAAGTGCCCTAGAAAACATGCGCGTCTGTGCCGTGCAAAAGGCCAAGAGTCAAGCCGGTCAAATGCCCGGGAAACCCAGGCGCCTACGTTGTCTTGGCGTCGGATCACCTCTTGCTCTTTTGCGCATTCGTTCTTCAACGCATCAAGCAGCGGTGTTCTACTCGTTCCTCTGTGCCCGCAGCTTGGCAAAGTAATCCAGACGCTTCTTCAACTCACGCTCGAACCCACGCTCCACGGGCTTATACAATTCCGGTCGCTTCATGCCGTCAGGGAAATAGTTTTGTCCGGAGAAGCCATCTTCGGCGTCATGGTCATAGGCATAGCCCGTGCCATAGCCCTGATCTTTCATCAACGATGTCGGCGCGTTCAGGATGTGTTTTGGCGGGGGTTCGCTGCCTGACTGCTTGGCCAATCGCATCGCCGCCTTGTACCCGACATAGGCACCGTTCGATTTCGGGGCCAACGCCAGATAAACCAGCGCCTGCGCTATGGCCAACTCACCCTCGGGGCTACCCAAGCGTTCGTAAGTTTCCCACGCGTGCAGGCAGATCGTCTGCGCCTGCGGATCGGCAAGACCAATGTCTTCGACCGCCATCCGCGTGATCCGCCGCGCCAGATAGCGAGGATCCTCCCCACCCGTCAGCATCCGCGCAAACCAGTAAAGCGCCGCATCCGGGTCAGATCCGCGTACTGATTTATGAAGGGCCGAGATCAGATTATAATGCTCGTCCCCGGACTTGTCGTATTTGGCCGCGCGGCGCATCAATCTTGTCGACAACGCATCAGGGTCCAGCGGTGCATCCACCTTCCAAGCCGCAACCTGTTCGATCAGATTCAACAGCGCGCGCCCGTCGCCATCCGCCATCTCCTGCAGAGCTTCGCGGGCATTGACCGTCAGCGGCAGGGCGCGGTCCAGCTCTTTCTCTGCGCGCTGTGTCAGACGTTCAAGGTCGGCGAGGCTGAGCCGTTCAAGGACCAGAACCTGTGCTCGGCTAAGCACCGCGGCGTTCAGTTCAAAGGACGGATTCTCGGTCGTGGCCCCGACCAGCAGGATCGTCCCATCCTCCATGTGCGGCAGGAACCCGTCCTGCTGCGCTTTGTTGAAGCGGTGAATCTCGTCGACAAACAGCAGCGTGCCCTGCCCGTTCTGCCGACGGATCTTTGCCGCCTCGAACACTTTCTTCAGGTCCGGCACACCGGTGAAAATCGCACTGATCTGAACGAAATGCAGATCGGTTTCCTGCGCCAGCAAACGTGCAATGGTGGTTTTCCCAACGCCAGGCGGCCCCCAGAAAACCAAACTGGACAGACTGCCCGAGGCCAACATGACGCCCAGCGGAGCATCCGGGCCCAGTACTTGCTGCTGTCCGATGACCTCGGCCAACGACTGCGGGCGCAGCCGGTCCGCCAACGGGCGGTGCGGGGATGGTGCAGGCTCGCTCGCCCCGGTATCGAACAGGTCGCTCATGGAGTTACAGCCGGAACCGCAGAGATACGGCCCGTCCGCCCCGCAGAACATCCAAATTCAATCTGCGCCCCGGATCGGTCATCGCATCCACCACGTCCACAGGATGCCGGACTTCCGTTCCGTTGATACTTAGGACCACGTCACCAGCGCGCAATCCGGATCGTCCACCGTACCGGCCTGCATCCACAATCACCACGCCAGTTTGCGACAGCAACAGCCCCATCTGGGTAACTATCGCCGGGTTGATGCGCGAAACCTTCAGGCCCGGCATCACGGTGTCATCGTTCAGAACGGTTTCATCAGCCGGTGGAGTTTCCGGGACCTTGATCAGGGCAACCTCGATATCCGCACTGTCCTGACCCCGCAGCCGGGTCAGCACCGAAGTGCCACCGACGCCGGCGACAGACATGCGGAACTTCATCTCGGCTGGGGAATTCACCTCATCCCCATCCACATGGGTCACCACATCCCCCACGCGCAGCCCTGCCTCACCCAGCGGACTCAGGGCGTGCAGGTCCGAGATCACAACACCCATAGGGAATACTAACCCCAGAGATTCGGCGATATCTGCACTCATGTGCTGACCAGCGACCCCGGCCCAAGGGCTGACAAAGCTTTCATTCCCGGCCTTGGCCTGGCGCAAAAATTCGGCAACCAGATTGGCCGGGATCGCAAACCCGATGCCGTTGGAGCCGCCTGATCGCGTCAGGATCGAAGTGTTAATCCCGATCAGATCGCCATTCACGTCGATCAGCGCCCCGCCGGAATTGCCCGGATTGATCGCAGCATCGGTTTGAATAAAGTACCCACGCGCGTTGCCGGTGGCCGTCCCGGTCCGCGCCAGACCTGAGATGATCCCGGAAGATACGGTTTGGCCCACGCCAAACGGATTACCAATCGCAAGCGCCAGTTCCCCTACCTCGATCTGGTCGGAATCGCGGAAGTTCAGATGCGGCAAATCCTTGGCGTCTTCCAACCGCAGGATGGCAATATCGCTTTCCTTGTCGCCCAGCACCACTTGCGCTGAAAATTCACGCCGGTCGGTCGTCACCACGCGGATTTCGGTAGCCGTGCCAACAACGTGATAGTTCGACACCACATAACCGTCTTCCGACAGAATGACGCCAGATCCCAGTGAATTCTGCACATGTGGACGCGGCTCAGAGAAGCCCCGGCCAAAGAACTCTTCAAAGAATGGATCCGAGAAGAATGGATTCGCCCGCCCCTGCCGAACGATCTTGGCATAGATGTTAACGACCGCCGGAGAAGCCTGCTTCACCACCGGGGCGAAACCAAGGCTGATTTCGGCCTGCGATGTTGGCACTTTTGTTTCAGCATTTGCTGACACTGCAAGTGTCGCCAGCATCAGAGAACAGAGAACTTTCCGCATAATCCATCCGTCGGTTAATCGCCTATCGGATATGCGTCTACACGGGCCGTAATGCAAGCATCCGTTCAGCGCGTTGGAGGCGTCAATCCAACGGAGCGTGCAGCCGCGTACCTTCCGTGATGATCCCGCCGCGCTGGCCCGCTTCAATCGTGCCATAACGCTGCCTGAAGACTTCGGGTAATTCGCGATCTCCTTCGGGCGACAGCCAAAGCCTCAGCAAATGGCGTCGCTCTGCCGGGTCAGGCCAGTCCACGAACCCGGTCCGGTCGTGCAGTTGCGAATGGTTGTACACGAACTGCATGTCGCCCTGTTGCAGCCGCATAGAAAGACAGAGGTCGGGATCATTTGCCAGCGCATCAAACCGGTCCAGCGCCTCAATGTGATCCGGTGTCAGCCGCATCGCTTCAGGAAACCGTTGCGCACTGTCGATATACTGTCTTTGGTAAAACACCGTCAGCTTACCATCGTGCCAGGAAAACGGTGGGATCGACATAAAAGGTTCCATGCCGTCTGGTATTTCCCCGCGCCGGTCGGTCGCTATTGGGTCAAACAACCGTTCCAGCAATTCCGGGCATTCTGACCGCATCCTATTAAAGATCGTCTCGGCACTGACCAGCAGCGAATCTCCGCCCTCCTTAGCCTCGCGCAGGCACAGCAGGCCGACGATATCGGCGCTGTCGGTGTGAAATGTCTGGCGCTCATGCGTTTGATAGATCCGGGTATTCGGATCGTTCGCGTCTGCCCCGATGTCGCGCACATGCCCCAGAATGTGTCCTTGCGCGTTTTGCGACCGGGCCGAGCCCAGATGAGCTCCGACGCCGCAGAAAACCGTGGCCGCGACCTGTTGCGTATAATTCTGCACCGGAAGGCCACGGATCACTTCGAAACCGATCCCGTTGATCAGCTTTTCTCGCAGGCTTGCCAGATGCCGGTCAAACCTTTTTAGGGGAAAAGCAAGTTTTGTGATCTCACCGATATCTCTTTCGAGGCTCAGATAGTGACGGGCAGCTTGCTCAAGATCCTTGATGTCGTCCGCCGTCAGATCACTGACCCATTCACTCCGACGCGTACGCATGTCCTGACCGGTCCACACAGACGGTCCCGTGAGTTCGTTCGGTAATTTAGTTGGGATTGCCATCATCCGCCTCCACGCTCATCGTGCAGCATGATCCGTGAGGTTCGGGGATTCATCAACGGATATCGCCGAAAATGCTCTAACCGCGACACCAAGGGACCAAAAAGAAAAAACCCCCGCGTCCGAAACGCGGGGGTTTGAATTCAGAAAGCCGGGCTTTCTTATTCTTCGTCTGCGGCCTCTTCGGCGGCAACGCGAGCTTTGTCAGCCGCGCCTTTGGCGTCCAGATCACGGTCAACGAATTCGATGATCGCCATCGGTGCCATGTCGCCATAGCGGAAGCCTGCTTTCAGGATACGGACATAACCGCCCTGACGCTCGGCGTAGCGGGGGCCCAGGATTTCGAACAGCTTGGCGACGTCTTTGTCTTGCTTCAGCTGCGATGCGGCCTGACGGCGGGCGTGCAGGTCGCCGCGCTTGCCCAGAGTGACCAGCTTTTCGATGATCGGGCGCAGTTCTTTTGCCTTGGGCAGAGTTGTTTTGATCTGCTCATGTTCGATGAGCGAGCCAGCCATGTTTGCAAACAGAGCCTTACGGTGCTCATGAGTACGGTTCAGGCGGCGGTAACCACGTGCGTGACGCATTTTCTAGTTCCTTCTTCAGCGTTTTGCTTTGTCTGGCCGGCGATGCGTGTCACCGGCTCTCCTTGGGGCGGAAGTGCCCATTTTGTCCCCGGAAACCCGGGCATTTGGGAAGACGCGCTTAGAACGCGTCTTCGAATTTCTTTGCCAGATCTTCGATGTTGTCAGGCGGCCAGTCCTCGACATCCATGCCAAGGTGCAGACCCATGCCGGACAGCACTTCCTTGATCTCGTTCAGCGACTTGCGGCCGAAGTTCGGGGTGCGCAGCATCTCGGCTTCGGTCTTCTGGATCAGGTCGCCGATGTAAACGATATTGTCGTTCTTCAGGCAGTTTGCCGAACGGACCGACAATTCCAACTCGTCTACTTTCTTCAGCAGCAGCGGGTTGAATTCCAGACCATCGTCTTCGTCCTGGCGACCAGCCGCTTCGGGCTCGTCGAAATTGACGAAGATTGACAGCTGATCCTGCAGGATGCGTGCGGCAAAGGCCAGCGCGTCTTCCGGCGTGATCGAACCATCGGTTTCGATCTTCAGGGTCAGCTTGTCATAGTCCAGAACCTGACCTTCGCGGGTCGGCTGAACGTCATAGGCAACCTTTTTGACCGGCGAATAGATCGCGTCGATCGGGATCAGACCGATAGGCGCATCTTCCGGCTTGTTCTTCTCAGCCGAAACATAGCCCTTACCGGTGTTGACGGTCAGTTCCATGAACAGGTCGGCGCCATCGTCCAAGTGGCAGATGACGTGATCGCGGTTCAGAACCTCGATACCAGCGCTTTCGCTGATGTCACCTGCGGTGACAACTGCTGGGCCTTTGGCATTGATCGACAGGCGCTTGGGGCCTTCGACTTCCATGCGCAGGGCAACCTGCTTGAGGTTCAGGATGATGTCGGTGACGTCTTCACGAACTCCGGCAACGCTCGAGAACTCGTGCAATACGTTGTCGATCTGGACGCTGGTGATGGCCGCACCTTGCAGCGAGCTCATCAGAACGCGGCGCAGCGCGTTGCCCAAGGTCAGACCAAAGCCACGCTCCAGCGGTTCAGCAACCAAGGTTGCCTGACGCGCAGGGTCGTTGCCCGGCTTGCCTTCCAGCTGTGTCGGCTTGATCAATTCAGCCCAATTCTTATGGATCATGTAATCCCTCCATTCCTGTCCGCGCCCCATGACCAACAAGGTGCAGACGCCCGAGGTTCAAAATGACGTGCTGGGGCCGTGCGAAAACACAGCCCCAGCTCAATTCAAAATCGCTTAGACGCGGCGGCGCTTCGGCGGGCGGCAACCGTTGTGAGCAATCGGTGTAACGTCACGGATCGACGTGATGTTGAAGCCCACAGCAGCCAGCGCGCGCAGAGCCGATTCACGACCCGAACCGGGGCCCTGAACTTCGACTTCCAGCGTCTTGACACCGTGATCCTGCGCCTTCTTGCCTGCATCTTCTGCAGCCATCTGCGCGGCGTAGGGTGTCGATTTACGCGACCCTTTGAAACCCATGGTCCCGGCCGACGACCATGCAATGGCGTTGCCTTGCACGTCCGAGATCAGGATCTTGGTGTTGTTGAAGGTCGAATTCACGTGGGCGACGCCCGATGCGATATTCTTGCGCTCTTTTTTCTTGGTACGAGTCTTTTCGCGTGCCATCAGTCAGACCCTCCTTATTTCTTCTTACCAGCAATGGCCTTTGCGGGGCCTTTGCGGGTACGAGCATTGGTGTGGGTACGCTGACCGCGAACGGGCAGGTTACGACGGTGACGCAGACCGCGGTAGCAGCCCAGGTCCATCAGGCGCTTGACGTTCATCTGAACTTCACGGCGCAGGTCACCTTCGACGGTGAAGTTTGCGTCGATATGTTCGCGGATGGCCAGAACTTCGGCGTCGGACAGTTCATTAACGCGACGGGTCGCGTCGATGCCTACGGCTTCGCAGATCGCTTTGGCCGAGGTGTTTCCGATACCGGTGATATATGTGAGGGCGATAGGTACCCGCTTTGCAGTCGGGATGTTTACGCCGGCAATACGTGCCACGTGTCACTTTCCTTTTTTGTTGCGGTTCCGTAGCTCCGGAACCTTTTTTCACAACACTCGATCTTGGCAGTGACGCCAGAGGATCCAGTATTATTCGAGGTGGTCGGGGCATCCGGAACGAATCCCGCATGCGGTCGTGATTCCCGTTAGGGATGGGGGTCGATATGGGCTTTTCTTACTCAGGTCAAGGGCAGAAATGGATCAGCCGTTTCCGACGTCGACGCCACCATCCAAAACCTGCGAAATCTCGTTTTGAACGGCGTCAATTTCACCCAGACCATCAACCCAGGACAGGTTGCCCTTGGCATAGTAATAGCCGATCAGCATCGAGGTCTTTTTGTAGTACTCCATCAGACGGGTCTTGAGGCTTTCCTCATTATCATCTGCGCGGCGCTTAAAGTCGTTTTCCTTACCACAGTTGGAGCATTTTCCATCGGCAGGGATCGGCTTGGTGATGTCATTGTAGACCTCGCCGCAGCCTCCACAGGTCGAGCGGGCGGTGATCCGTTCGACCAGCGCGTCGTCGTTGACTTCCATTGCGATGACCGCATCCAGCGTTTCGCCGGTGCTGTTCAGCAGATCTCCCAATGCGTCAGCCTGTGCCAGCGTGCGCGGGAAACCGTCAAAAATGAAACCGCCCTTGGCACCCTGCTCCAGCTTTTCACGGATCAGGCCGATGACGATCTCGTCGGTTACCAGCTCACCCTTGGCCATCACGTCAGCCACGCGGTTGCCCATTTCGGTTCCGCTGTCTTTGGCTTCTCGTAGCATGTCACCGGTGCTCAGTTGCACCATGCCGCGCGTTTCTACCAGGTGACGCGCTTGCGTTCCTTTGCCCGCACCTGGCGGGCCCAACAAAATGATGTTCATCGACGAGCGGGTCCCTTCCTGCCGCGTTTCTTGCTTTTACCGCGCAGCTGGGACTTTTCGATAAGCCCTTCGTATTGATGCGCCAGCAAATGGCTCTGGACTTGCTGGATCGTGTCCATGGTCACAGAGACGATAATCAGAACCGAGGTGCCGCCGAAGTAGAACGGGATGGCGAATTGGTTCCGCAGAATTTCAGGCAGCAGACATACCAGCGCCAGATAGGCCGAACCCAGAACCAGCACGCGGTTGACCACGTATTCCAGATACTCGGCGGTTTTCTTGCCGGGACGAATGCCGGGCACAAAACCATTCTGTTTTTTCAGGTTGTCCGCAACATCATCCGGTTTGAACGAGACGTTGAACGTGTAGAAATAGGCGAAGAACACGATCATCGACGCGAAGAACAGCAGATACAGCGGCTGACCGGGGCCAAAGTTGGCCAGCAGCCACGACATGACCGGCCCATTTGTGGCACCCGACGAGAAGGTCGAGATCGTCACCGGCAGCAACAGCAACGAGCTGGCAAAAATCGCAGGGATAACGCCCGCCGGGTTCACTTTGACCGGCAGGTGGCTGGAGCCGCCCTCGTATACCTTCATACCGGCCTGACGGCGCGGGTATTGAATGTGGATCTTACGCAGCGCGCGTTCCATGAACACCACGAAGGTGATGACCACGATAACCATGACGATCACACCAATAATCACGGCGGGGCTGATTGCACCCGAGCGACCGGATGCAAAGAACTGCGCCAGAGCGGCCGGAACCTCGGCAATGATGCCGACGAAGATGATCAGAGAGATACCGTTGCCGATGCCGCGCGCGGTGATCTGTTCACCCAGCCACATCAGGAACATCGTGCCGCCAACCAGAGTGATCATGGTCGACATGCGGAAGAAGAGCCCAGGATCGGTGGCCAGATCGCCTGATTCCAGCGAAACCGCCAGACCATAGGCCTGAACAGTGGCCAGAGCCACAGTGCCGAAACGGGTGTACTGGTTGATTTTCTTGCGTCCCTGCTCGCCCTCTTTCTTGAGCTGTTCGAGCGCGGGAACCATGGATGTCAGCAGTTGCACGATGATCGAGGCTGAAATGTAAGGCATGATGCCGAGGGCAAAGATACCCATCCGCCCCAACGCCCCGCCGGTGAACATCGAAACCATGCCGCCGATGCCCTGCCCCGCTTGCTCCATGAACTCGCGCAGTGCTTGTCCGTCAATCCCCGGCACCGGAATAAAGGTGCCCAGACGATAGACGATCAGCAATGCAAGCGTGAACAGGATGCGGTTGCGCAGATCGGTGGCTTTACCAAGGGCAGACCAGCTTGTGTTGGCTGCCATTTGTTCTGCTGCTGATACCATAAATCGGTCTCTCTTATGAAAACACCGCCCGGAACCGTTTTCCGGCTCGGGCGGCGTCTTGGAAAACTCTGAGGACTATGTAAGCGGGTCTTGGCCCGCTCACAAGCGCTTACTCTGCCGCAGCAGCTTTTGTGACCGTAAGTGAGCCGCCCGCTTTCTCAACTGCTTCAACAGCAGCCATCGAAGCACCGGTAACTTCCAGGTTCAATTTGGCGCTGATTTCGCCTTTGGCCAGAACGCGGATACCGTCCAGCTTGCGACGAACCAGACCGGAGGCAACCAGTGCATCCTCGGTAATCGCAGCTTTGGCGTCCAGTTTGCCGGCGTCGACGAATTTCTGGATCAGGCCCAGGTTGATAACGGCGAATGCCTTGCGGTTTGGCTTGTTGAAGCCACGCTTGGGCAGACGCTGGTACAAAGGCATCTGGCCGCCTTCGTAACCGTTGATGGCCACACCCGAACGGGATTTCTGGCCTTTGATACCACGGCCACCCATTTTACCTTTGCCGGAACCCGGACCACGGCCAACGCGGGTGCGTTTTGGTGTGGCGCCAGGATTGTCGCGCAATTCGTTCAGTTTCATTTCGCTTCTCCTAAGCCGGAAATGACCCCGAAGCGTGATGGGTCAGACACGGCATTTCTTGGTTTTGATTCTCGTGGACAGACTGCCACCGGAGCCCGATACAGCTTTGCGCGCCAGTATGCAAGTTTTGATGTCCGTCTATTACACCGCTGCTTTAGCGCCATGCGGTGTAATGGGCGCTTCTTGTGGGTCAATTTCGTGTTTTGCAAGCAGTTTTCCCACCAGGCTGTCTGCATGCGGGGCCCCACCATATTTGTTGGCTAGGATGGACCGCATCCGGCGACCGTAGAAATGGATTGAGACCGTGTCTTCTTTTATGAACCGGGACAGATCCACGCCCGGACGCGCCAAAGCCCTCCGCCGCGTAAAGTTCAATGGGTAAAAGACGTGTTCGGGCAGCGCAAAGCGGACTTCCTTGGATTTGTTGAGTGCCCACGTTATGGCCTTAGGCCCCCAAACGCCCCAATATGTTTCCGGTACATTGACGGGTTCGCCCGCATCCAGAGCCGCTTGCAGTGGCCGCATGATTCGTCTGGGCAACCACGGAGGGATACGGAAAGGGTCACTTGTGTATTCATTCAACAAACCGAGTGTTTCGCTGTCCGCTGGCAAACCCAAAACCCCGATTGCGACCTCGCCTTCGAGATACCCATAGTAGTGTCCGTTCAGCGTGGAAAACGGCTTGACGCAATAGGCGTCCGTATCCGCCCAAATCAGCCCCGGCTCCTTTGCCAGCATGCGATACCGAAACTTGTCCGAGTGCGGCGCTGGACTGCCTGTCCGGCTATGCGTCACGAATTCACTATCCGGCAGGATTTCCCTGGCGTCACGGCAATCTACACCGTCCGGAATCTTTGTGACATTTCCGTAGGTATAAAGGCGAACCGGTTGACCGGCGTCCAGAAAGGACTTGATGCACAGTTGCTCCAGAAAACTCAGCGGGCCATCGACCCATAGCATCCCGATCTGTTGGTCTTGCACGTCGCCCGGCCTTATTTCGTTTAGACTGATGCGGCCTTTTGCGGCTGCCTTACTCGGACATGACGGATTTCAGACCCACCCGCAATAGCTGCGATCTGGTTTTCGAGAAGTTGTGTCATGCGCATCACCGCAACCAAAAAAGGCGCCAAATTGGCGCCTTGGGTTCGGGTTGTTCTTAACTATTGCTTACGAGCAATATGCGTGCTCGCGGGCGATGTCCGCGATATCGCAGCGGCGGATTCCGATGTCGTCCAATTCGCGATTGGTCAAGCGCTGAAGCTCGCCGTAGGTACGGTTATACTCGTTCGCACGAGCACGGTTCTCTTTCACGCGCTCAATCAGGTTTGCAAAACGGGCGCTCAGGTTGAAGCCGCCATGGGTCAGTGTTGCTGTGTGTGCCATATTTCTTTTCCTTTCTCTGACCGGGGCGAATTCCCCGGAAACTGTTTACGTTCCTTGTTCGGACAGGGTTGAAATAGGTCCAAGCGATATCGCTAACAACCGAAGTTTCGGTCTAGCCGTTATGCATCTATTGAATAGCTGAGCAGCAGGTCGCGCGGCTGTGAGACCAATTGCATGGGAGTAAGCGGCGGCTACTGGTGCAGCTACTTTCCCGCACGTCTTCTGCGGGCAGTCATCGCCCGGCCGTCGCGTATACTCGACCCCATCAAAGTGAGGTTTGTGGCACCAGCGAGCAACTCAACGACCTGCACGGCGTAGAAACTGATGTCAAAGGACCCAGCGCTCGCTTTCGCGTTCAGGAAGATTGCAGCGGGAACAAGGATCAACAGGCCGTTCATCGCGATGATCGGCATTCGCTTCTTCTTGGCTAGCGCCGGTGCGTCCCTGCGCCGACGCCCAAGGGACATGCCGGATGCACCTACGATCACCATCGCGGGCACAAGAATAATCAGCCCACTGACGATCATGGACTTTACGGCCGCGACAGTCGCATGGGTCGCAAACAATTCGCTGTACAAAGTGGATGTCCAGAACACGAATATTGTCAGGAATCCTATTATACCGGCGACGGGGTGAATTGACTTTATCATGTGCCTACTCCTCTTTTGGCATCAGGCGACGCAGTGGTTTTCGACTGCGAGCTTTCTTAGAAGATGTGGACGCGCCACGGCGCTTTCGGGATAGTCTGCAATTCGACGCTGGAACTCTGGGTGGGTGAAGGCGTCGCGAAAGCTTTTGACGTCCTGCCAGATCGCGTAGTTCACGAAGGTCGAACTGCCAGCGACCCCCTGATGAAGCTGGGTCGAGATATATCCCGGCTGGGATTTCATGAAGTCCGCATCATGTGCCCAGGCCTTCAACAGCGCCTCTTCGTCTTTCGCGTGCACTGTAAATACGTTGATCAGAACCACAGGGCCTTCCTCGGCCTGCATCTGATCAGCCAGTGTGACGACCTTATCCATCTCTTCGATATGAGCCATTTCGATTCCCTTCCGTTCATTTGTATAGCTTGCTATATATTATTGCATAGCTTGCTATTCAAGTGTAAATCTCAAGCATGGATTTCGAAAAAAAGAACTCGGCCGGATATCTGGTCAATCACATGGCGCGATTGTTCGCGAAAGAGCTGCAACACCACATTGCGCCTTTGGGCATCGTTGTTGGACAGTTCCCAGTCTTGCTGGAGCTTTGGCTCAAAGACGGCGTCACCCAAAAGGAACTGCTGGCCAGAATTGACGTCGAACAAGCGACCCTGGCCAACACGCTCAACCGTATGGAGCGCGACGGCTTGATCAAAAGAACGAAAAACCCCGCTGACGCCAGGGCGCAGTTGATCTGGTTAACCGAAAAGGCCGCCGCACTTAGAAACAGCGCCTATGAGTCGGCCCAGAACGTGAATTCCCAAGCCTTGCAGGTTCTGACTGAACCTGAGCGGGCGCAGTTCATGGACTATATGCGCCGTGTAATAAGCGGAATACGTTCAGGTTGAACTGACACCACATCAGGTGAGGCAACAGCCAACACTGCCTTTAAACAAAAAAACGCCCCCGAACTGATCGGAGGCGTTTCTAGCTCTTAGAAGCAAGGCGCTTAGCCGCGCTCTTCAATAATCTCAACCAGATGCGGGATCTTGTTGACCATGCCGCGGACCGAGGGCGTATCCTCAAGCTCGCGGGTTTTGTGCATCTTGTTCAGGCCCAGGCCGATCAGAGTTGCGCGCTGTTCAGCGGGGCGACGGATCGGGGAACCGATTTGCTTGACGACGATGGTTTTTGCCATGGGTCGCTCTCCTTATGCTTCTGCTTCAGCAGCAGCTGGTGCTTCGTCCCGCTTGGGCAGGATGTCAGCAACCTTTTTGCCACGACGCTGGGCAACCGAACGCGGGCTCTGCTCTTTCTGCAGGCCGTTGATGGTGGCGCGGATCATGTTGTACGGGTTCTGCGAGCCCAGCGACTTGGACACAACGTCCTTTACGCCCAGCATTTCGAACACGGCACGCATCGGACCACCGGCGATGATACCGGTACCTTCAGGTGCGCTGCGCATAACCACTTTACCGGCGCCATGACGGCCTTCGATGTCGTGGTGCAGGGTACGACCTTCGCGCAGTTGCACGCGAATCATCTGACGCTTGGCTTGCTCGGTCGCTTTGCGGATGGCTTCAGGTACTTCTTTCGCTTTACCTTTGCCAAAGCCGACGCGGCCTTTCTGATCGCCTACGACCACCAGAGCGGCGAAGCCAAAGCGCTTACCACCTTTTACGGTTTTCGATACGCGGTTGATCGCAACCAGACGATCTGCGAATTCCGGAGTTTCGTCGCGGTCACGTCCACGGCCCCGGCGGTTATCACGTTCTGCCATTTTGGCATCCCTTTTCTTTGGTGACGCTTGCGGCGTCGTTTGTTCAATCCAAGTGGGCCCCGGCATTGCCAAGGCCCCCGGATCATCGGGGCGGATCGAAACCCGCCCGCAAGTCTTAGATCTTCAGACCACCTTCACGCGCAGCGTCGGCGACAGCCTTCACTTTGCCGTGGAACAGGAAGCCGCCACGATCGAAATAGGCCTCTTCGACGCCTGCCTTCTTGGCACGCTCGGCGATGGCCGCGCCCACTTTGGTGGCCGCTTCGACGTTGTTCTTGCCAACAACACCCAGATCTTTTTCCAGGGTCGAGGCCGAGGCCAGGGTCACGCCACGTACGTCGTCGATCAGCTGAACAGAGATGTTCTTGTTCGAACGGTGTACGGACAAACGCGGACGACCCGCGTTGACCTTGCGAAGTTTGTTCCGAACGCGCAGGCGGCGCTTCAGAAACAGGGTTCTTTTGCTGTTTGCCATTGTTTGCGTCCTTACTTCTTCTTGCCTTCTTTGCGGAAGATGAACTCGCCCTTATAGCGGATGCCTTTGCCCTTATAGGGCTCGGGACGGCGCCATTCACGGATTTTCGCCGCGACTTCGCCCACCTGCTGCTGGTCGTTACCTTCCACAATGATCACGGTCTGCTTCGGCGCGGTGATGGTGACACCTTCCGGAGCAACGAAATCAACGTCATGGCTGTAGCCCAGGTTCAGTTTCAGGGTGTTGCCCTGCATCTGAGCCCGGTAACCAACACCCTGGATCTCCAGCTCTTTCTTGAAGCCTTCGGTCACACCGGTCACCAAGTTTGCGACCATTGTGCGGCTCATGCCCCACTGCTGGCGCGCGCGCTTGGACATACCGCGGGGGTTGATCTGAACCACGTTATCTTCGACCGACAGCGTAACGTCGTCAGTCGCAGTGAAGCTGCGGGCGCCTTTCGGGCCTTTGACTTCGATGGTCTGGCCGGAAACCGAGGCAGTTACGCCGCTGGGCAATTCGACCGGACGTTTACCAATACGAGACATTGACAGACCTCCTTAGAAGACGGTGCAGAGCACTTCGCCACCAACATTGTTGGAGCGTGCGTTCTGGTCCGACATCACACCTTTCGGAGTGCTGACAATCGACACACCCAGACCCTGACGGACCTGCGGGATGTCATTGACGCCCATGTATACGCGACGACCGGGCTTAGAGACCCGCTTCAGTTCGCGAATGACAGGGGTGCCTTCGTAGTATTTCAGGCTGATTTCGATGGCCGGATGACCGTTTTCACCGGTCGTCGCTTCGTAGCCACGGATGTAACCTTCGTCCGCCAGCACGTCCAGAACCCAACCACGCAGCTTGGAAGCCGGGGTGGAAACGGTGGACTTGCCACGCATTTGCGCGTTGCGGATACGGGTGAGCATATCGCCGATAGGATCGTTCATATCATTCTCTCCCTTACCAGCTCGATTTCACCATGCCGGGGATCTGACCAGCAGAACCCAGCTCGCGCAGCGCGATACGGCTGACCTTCAGCTTACGGTAGTAAGCGTGGGGACGACCGGTCAGCTGACAGCGGTTGTGCAGACGAGTAGCCGAGCTGTTGCGCGGCAGTTTCGCCAATTTCAGACGCGCTTTGAAGCGCTCTTCCATCGGCTTGCTCTCGTCATTCGCGATTTCTTTAAGCTCGGCACGCTTTGCGGCATATTTGGCCACCAGGCGTTCGCGCTTCTTCTCGCGTTCGATCATTGCTTTTTTAGCCATGTCTCAATCCTCCCGGCGCTTACGCGTTGAACGGCATGTTGAAAGCTTTCAACAGTGCCTTTGCTTCAGCGTCGGTTTTCGCTGTGGTGGCAATTACGATGTCCATGCCCCAAACTTCGTCAACTTTGTCGAAGTCGATTTCCGGGAACACGATGTGCTCTTTCATGCCCATGGCAAAGTTGCCCTGACCATCGAAAGACGGCTTCACGCCGCGGAAGTCACGAATACGTGGCATCGCGATGGTGATCAGGCGATCCAGGAATTCATACATCCGGTCACCGCGCAGGGTCACTTTCGCACCCAGCGGCATGTCTTCACGGACGCGGAAGCCAGCGATCGACTTCTTCGCCTTGGTCGAAACAGCCTGTTGACCAGCAATCGCAGTCAGATCCTCGACAGCAGCTTTCGCTTTCTTCGAGTCTTTGACCGCTTCGGCACCACAACCGATGTTCAGAACGATTTTGTCCAGCTTGGGCAGCTGCATGTCGTTCTTGTAGCCGAACTCTTCTTTCAGAGCGGCACGGATGGTTTCAGCGTACTGAGCTTTCAGACGCGGGGTGTAGGTTGCGTTATCAAGCATCGATCACGTCCCCCGTGGTCTTGGCGAAGCGCACTTTCTTGTCACCTTCCATGCGGAAGCCAACGCGAGTTGCTTTGCCGTTCTTGTCCAGCAGAGCCAGGTTCGACAACTCGATCGGGTTTGCCTGAGGCAGACGACCACCCTGAGAGTTCTGAGTCTGGCGAGTGGCGCGGATGGCGATGTTTATGCCGTCAACAACAGCTTTTCCGGCAGATGGGTTAACCGAGGTGATAGTTCCCTCTTTGCCCTTGTCCTTGCCGGCCAGCACGACGACCTTGTCGCCTTTGCGGAGTTTAGCAGCCATGATTACAGCACCTCCGGAGCGAGCGAGATGATTTTCATGAAGTTTTTGCCACGCAGTTCACGAACAACCGGGCCAAAGATACGTGTACCTACGGGCTCGTTGTTGTTGTTCAGGATGACGGCGGCGTTGCGATCGAAACGGATCGCGGTGCCGTCTTCGCGACGGACTTCTTTGGCGGTGCGTACGACGACGGCCTTACGGACGTCACCTTTCTTTACGCGGCCGCGCGGGATGGCTTCCTTCACCGAGACGACAATGATGTCGCCGACGGAGGCGTATTTACGCTTGGAACCACCCAGGACCTTGATGCACTGAACTCGGCGTGCGCCGGAGTTGTCAGCGACATCCAGATTGGTCTGCATCTGGATCATGCGGTTTCTCCCGACCTGTGGGGGCTGGTCTGGTTAGATCCCCCAGGGTTTCGACAAATGGAAAAATCCTGAAAGCTTACGCTTCCAGAACTTCCCAACGTTTCGTCTTCGATTTCGGCGCGCATTCGATGATGCGAACAGAGTCACCGACCTTGAAGGCGTTCTTTTCATCGTGAGCCCGGTATTTCTTGGACTTACGGATGGTTTTCTTCAGAACCGGATGCGTAAAGCGGCGCTCGACGGACACGGTTACGGTTTGTGCGTTGGCATCGCTGGTTACGGTGCCGGACAGGATACGCTTGGGCATAGGATTACTCCTCCGATGCCGCAGCAGCGGCCTTTTCGTTCAGGATGGTTTTGACGCGGGCAGCATTGCGGCGGGCCGCTTTGATGCCGGCGGTGCTTTCCAGCTGACCGGTTGCCTGTTGAAAGCGCAGGTTAAAGCTTTCTTTCTTCAGGTTGGCCAGTTCCTCGCGGAGCTGGTCCGGGGTCTTGTCACGCAGTTCTTGGGCGTTCATCGCCTTTTTCCTTTGCTCAAAACACCAGAAGGCCCCTTACAGGGTCACCTTTGACCTGGTGGATGAATGATAGACATACGAATCCCCCGACTCGGCCGGGGGAACGCAAGATGCCGCTCTATAGGGGGTTCAGCAGTGGGTGGCAAGGGAAAGTTTGGCGCGTAGCAATGCAAGCAAACTAGCCAAGTAAAAACTATATCTGTTTGCAGGCTTCTATCGCCTGCAACAGTATGTAAAAGGTTACGGCTATCGTGACCACAGAAACAACTTTCTCGGTCGACGTGACCTTCTGCAAGCCCCGCAATCCCACAATTGCCATAACAACCTCCCGAAAGTTCCAGCCATTTCGTCGAAGTACCAGAAGAAAAACTACCAGCATCCCTCCCCAAAAAACTGGGGCTGAGACGTCCATAGCATGCTTAACGCAAGGGTTTATTCCATTTTTGGCCAAGGCAATCACCGATCTTTTCCCGTAAAGCCGACTTCTTCAACACCGCGCGGGTCAGCAAATTGCACATCAACGCCGCTGTGCCAAACGCAAAACGCGGCCTCGTTTGCACGAGACCGCGTCTTCAACTGTCTAAGTCTGAGTGACTTACGCCAGAGCGATGTTCACAGCCGACTCGCGACCGTCACGGCCGGGCTCGATGTCGAATGTTACTTTCTGGTCGTCGGCCAGACCGGTCAGACCCGAGCGCTCGACAGCAGAGATGTGTACAAACACGTCTTTGCCACCGGTCTCCGGTGCGATGAAGCCAAAACCTTTAGTTGTGTTGAACCATTTTACGGTGCCATTGGCCATATCCGTAGTCTCCTATTAAATTGCTGTCCGCGGAATTGCGACAGCGCGGCGTTGTAGGTCTGGATCGAGAGACTGAACGCCGAAGATTCGGGAGACAGTGGTCGAAAAAGAAAAACGTAAGCGTGCCTCACATGGTTCATGACGACACATATTGCAAGGTTTTTCGACAACTCGAAGTGAAAAGTGATTGGCAGGGGCGCCACCCATTCGTCTTGCAATCGCTACACTGGTACAATTGCCGTGTCGTGACCCGCGGCTTACTCCCACTTGTAGTTGAAGCTGACACTGATCCGCTCATCCTCGGCCATATTCATCGGCACCTCATGGCGCAGCCAGCTTTCCCACAGCAGGACATCTCCCACCTGCGGCTTCATATAGATGAACGGCTGCAAATCCCGCCGCCCGCCCTTTAGCCGCGTCGGTGCCGCCATCATGCGGGCCGAGCGGGGGTCCTCCAGTTTCAGCGCGCTCGCCCCTTCGGGCATCGCCACATAGGTCGTGCCGGAAATCACGCTGTGCGGGTGCAGATGGCTGGAGTGCATTCCACCTTCGGGCAGAATGTTGATCCACAGGTCTTCGAGTTTTAATTCGCCCTCGCCCAGATCGAACTCCAGATCCTTGGCAAAGGCTGCCACATGCTGATCCAACGCTTTGACCAGATCGGCAAAGATCGGGAACCGCCAGGGCAGATCGGTCAGCGAGGCATAGCTGGTGTAGCCGGGATAGCCGTTTTCTTCGCACCATTCCTGCCCAGCCTCATCATCCTCGGCGATGACAAGACAAGAATTTACCATTTCCTCGGGATCGATCTTGGGATCGAATTCGGAAAGGGCTGCGCGATAAAGACGGGTAACGAAGAGTGATTCAATCTGTGCCATGGTCGTTCTCTTACCCCAACTAATTTTGGGATGCGAGGACCGGTTATC
Organism: Ruegeria sp. CDSA033; assembly: GCF_059612305.1. Lineage (NCBI taxonomy): Bacteria > Pseudomonadati > Pseudomonadota > Alphaproteobacteria > Rhodobacterales > Roseobacteraceae > Ruegeria > Ruegeria sp. CDSA033. The sequence goes on from NZ_JBXWQI010000019.1 coordinate 46,651, forward strand.
AACCGGGAAACTTTCCCCTTCGAACCAGCATGGTCAGCCTGCTAGACGTTTTCTTCAGGGGCTTGGCCCTTAGACTTTGAGCGAGAGAGGAATAGCATGTCCATATTGAAAAAGGCCTGACCGGCGCCCCGGTCAAACGACTTCAGGAAAAGCTTGGTGTCGATGCTGACGGGATTTTTGGAGCCGGCACAGAAAAAGCCGTTCGGGATTTCCAGCAATCCGCCGGTTTGTCTGTTGACGGAATTTCCGGCCCCGACACATTTACAGCACTTGGTCTGCATGAACTGGTCCTGCTGCGTCAGGGATCTCGCGGAGATGCGGTCAAAAAACTGCAAGAGGGTCTGGGCATTGGCGCGGATGGCATCTTTGGTGCCGGAACTGCCGCTGCCGTGAAAGAGTTTCAATCCGCCAACAGTCTGGATGCGGATGGTATGGCTGGCCCGGAAACTCTGGCCAAAATCGGCAGCTTTACCGAGATCACCGCCGAAACGGTTCAGAAAGCTGCCGTACAACCAGATGAGGCGCATTTCGAAAGCGAGCCCCTGCCCGAACTCAAGGGCAGCGAAGTCGTAGCCGGAAACGCAGTGGAAGTGCCCGAGGAAAAATCCGTATGGGGCAAAGTCAAAGGCTGGTTCTCTTAAGTACTAACGAAAAAGCCCCCGCGACACGACCAGTGGGGGCTTTCTCTCGCGGTACGGGGTTTTCTCATTTGTTTGCCGCAAGACACAAATGACACTGTGATCTGTTAACCTGTTTCGACCCCAGAAAAATGCAAAAAACCCCCGCCAGTTTCCTGACGGGGGCTTCAATATCTGAGAGTGGGGATTTATCCCAATCTCTTACCAGTCTTCGCGAACCACGACGCGGGTCTTGATCGGCAGCTTCATCGCGGCCAGGCGCAGGGCCTCGCGGGCGATGTCGTCATTGACGCCGTCGATCTCGAACATCACGCGGCCAGGCTTGACTTTGCATGCCCAGCGGTCGACCGAACCTTTACCTTTACCCATACGAACTTCGATCGGCTTTGCCGTGACCGGAGTGTCGGGGAAGATGCGGATCCAGACACGGCCCTGACGCTTCATGTGACGCGTCATGGCACGACGTGCAGCTTCGATCTGGCGTGCAGTTACACGCTCAGGCTCAAGAGCTTTCAGACCATAGGTGCCAAAGTTCAGATCAGAGCCGCCTTTGGCTTCACCCTTGATCCGGCCTTTGTGCATCTTGCGGAATTTAGTACGCTTTGGTTGAAGCATATCTTTCCCTCCTTAGCGACGACCGCCACCAGCACCACGAGGTGCAGGGCCGTCCTGGAGTTCCTGTGCTTTACGGTCACGTGCCTGCGGATCGTGCTCCATGATCTCACCTTTGAAGATCCAGACCTTGATCCCAATGATCCCGTAGGGGGTCATCGCTTCGGCTTGTGCGTAATCGATGTCGGCGCGCAGCGTGTGCAGAGGCACACGACCTTCGCGGTACCACTCGGTCCGTGCGATTTCAGCGCCGCCCAGACGGCCAGCGACGTTCACCCGGATACCCAGAGAGCCCATACGCATGGCGTTCTGAACAGACCGTTTCATCGCGCGACGGAACGAAACCCGGCGCTCCAGCTGCTGAGCGATGGACTCGGCAACCAGCTGCGCGTCAAGCTCGGGCTTGCGCACTTCGACGATGTTCAGGTGCAGTTCGCTGTCGGTCATGTTAGCAAGCTTTTTGCGCAGAACTTCAATGTCTGCACCTTTCTTGCCGATGATGACACCAGGACGCGCGGTGTGGATCGTAACGCGGCACTTCTTGTGCGGACGTTCGATGATCACACGGGCAATACCGGCCTGCTTGCACTCTTTGTTGATGAACTCACGGATCTTCAGATCTTCCAGCAGAAGATCACCGTAGTCCTTGGTATCAGCGTACCAGCGGCTGTCCCAGGTGCGGTTCACCTGCAGGCGCATGCCGATCGGATTTACTTTATGACCCATTAGGCTTGCTCCTCAACTTGACGCACCTTGATGGTGATCTCCGAGAACGGCTTCATAATCTTGCCGAACCGACCACGGGCACGCGGGCGACCGCGCTTCATGACCAGGTTCTTGCCAACCCATGCTTCGGCGACGATCAGCTCGTCAACGTCCAGGTTGTGGTTGTTCTCGGCGTTGGCGATTGCGGACTGCAGGCACTTCTTGACGTCCTGCGCGACACGCTTGTTCGAGAAAGTCAGGTCGGTCAGAGCCTTCTCGACTTTCTTGCCGCGGATCATTTGCGCAACCAGGTTCAGTTTCTGCGGGCTAGTGCGAAGCATGCGTGTTTTCGCCATTGCTTCGTTTTCAGCCACGCGGCGGGGGTTCTTTTCCTTGCCCATGACTTACTTCCGCTTCGCTTTTTTGTCAGCGGCGTGACCGTAATAGGTACGAGTTGGCGAATACTCACCGAACTTCTGACCGATCATGTCTTCCGAGACGTTGACGGGGATATGCTTATGGCCGTTGTACACACCAAAGGTCAAACCCACGAACTGGGGCAGAATGGTGGAACGACGCGACCAAATCTTGATGACTTCGTTGCGGCCCGACTCGCGCGCTGCTTCGGCTTTTTTAAGCACATAAGCATCGACGAAAGGACCCTTCCAAACAGAGCGAGACATAGATTAACGTCCCTTCTTCTTGGCGTGCCGCGAGCGGATGATCAGCTTCTGGGACGCTTTGTTTTTGTTGCGGGTACGCTTACCTTTGGTGTCCTTACCCCAAGGCGTAACCGGTGTACGGCCACCCGAGGTACGACCTTCACCACCACCGTGCGGGTGATCGATCGGGTTCATTGCAACACCACGAACCGACGGACGAACGCCCTTGTGGCGCATACGACCGGCTTTACCGAGGTTCTGGTTCGAGTTGTCGGGGTTGGACACGGCACCAACGGTGGCCATGCATTCCTGACGGACCATGCGCAGCTCGCCCGAGCTCAGACGGATCTGAGCGTAGCCGCCATCGCGACCAACGAACTGAGCGTAAGTACCGGCCGCACGTGCGATCTGACCGCCTTTACCAGGCTTCATCTCGATGTTGTGGACGATGGTACCGATGGGCATGCCCGAGAACGGCATTGCGTTGCCCGGCTTGATGTCGGCCTTGGCAGATGCCACGACTTTGTCACCAACAGCCAGACGCTGCGGAGCCAGGATATATGCCTGCTCGCCGTCTTCGTATTTTACCAGTGCGATGAATGCGGTCCGGTTCGGGTCATATTCGATCCGTTCAACGGTTGCCGCGACATCAAATTTATTCCGTTTGAAGTCAACGATCCGGTAGAGACGCTTTGCGCCACCGCCGCGGCGGCGTGAAGTGATCCGTCCGGTGTTGTTCCGGCCGCCCGATTTGGTCAAACCCTCAGTGAGAGACTTGACCGGACGTCCTTTCCAAAGCTCCGAACGGTCGATCAGCACCAGCCCGCGCTGGCCCGGCGTCGTCGGCTTGTACGACTTGAGTGCCATGCTTTCTGTCTTCCGTTTAGCAAGTGCGGGGATTTCCCCGCTATGTGATAGGCCCCCGTAGGTGCCAAAGGTATAGGGCCCCGAAGGTCCCCGGTTTCAAATATCATAGGCCCCGGAACGAATCCGAGGCCGCAAGATTGGGTGCATTTAGCAGTGTTGGGGATGGGTGTCTACAGAAATCAAAAACATTATGTATGTGTCTCACTCCCCCTTTATTCCCTGATCGAAAGAGCGCCTTTAGAACCTCTTGTTGGTTCGTATACCAATTAGCGTTTTTTAGTGAGAAATTCATGCCTCAGGAGTGTTTCGCTTGCTGAATCGTACGAGCTTTGGGGCGTGTACACAGACCGGCGCGCGCTTACAAATACAAGAAACAACCTGACCCGCATTTCTAGATCGGCACCCTCAAATCCAATAGCCTCAAAAACCCCCTTCACAAACTCATATCGCCTGCGATCGACTTCTTTCAGGGCTTCGGCCACAACGGGGTCCTGAGCCGCCCAGGATCGGAAAGCGATATCAAATTGATCAAGTCCTTCTGACTCTACATATTGCGTTAACGATAACAGGCGCTCTGAAGGTGAAGCCTCGGACGAATTGACATCGTTGATGACCGACTCCGTAAACTCTTTGGACCAGTAGTCGATCAGCGCCCGAACAAACTCATCACGATTTTTGAAGTGGTGATAAAAACTGCCCTTCGTCACGCCAAGGTTTTTGACGAGAGAGTCGATTCGCAGCCGCGCACCTCCCTCAGTTGCAAGGACATTAAGGGCTGTTTCTAACCATCTTTCGCGGTCATATCGAGGAAGAGGCGGTGATTTTTGAGTGTCGCGCATGCCTTGTTTTTAAGCCAAAATTGCGTTCCGTCAAGACATACATACCAAATAGTACTTTACAGACTATTAGGTATGGAGCATACCATAAGGTACCCAATATACATATTCGAATGGATAGGGTTTTCAGACCTCAAGGGGGATGTACGATGCCTAAGAAACTTTTATCAGCAACGCTCGCGACAGCTTGCGTCATTGCAGCAACTGCAACTGCGCAAACCTGGGAAGAAAATCTTGCGGCCGGTGCCGCAACAACAGAGCAGAACCATCTCAACGTGCCGTTCACGCAAATGAAGAATATGAAGACGGCCTTCAGTTCGCCCGGAAACTGGCCAATATTTGAGAACCGAGGGCCGCTAGATCGTTCGCCTACCGACAAGCCGTCCAAAGTTCTGGTCATGGGAAGCGGCGACCCGAATCCCAACCCCTATCGTTATGGCCCGGCTCTGGCGGTAATCGTAAACGACTATCCCTATTTCATTGACGCTGGAGAAGGCTGGTGGCGCGCGCTGGGTAAATCGGTTCAGTCTCAGGACGCAATGGATCTGGCAACGATCATGAACGTCCCGAACATAAAATACATGTTCCTGACCCACCTGCACGAAGATCATACCGTTGGATTGCCGTCTTTCATTTTGAATCCGTTCAAATTCGGGTCGAACCTGGCCGTCGTCGACAAGAAAGTTTACGGCCCCGCCGGTGTCGACGAGATGATGGCCAGCATCAACGACGCATGGCGCATTGACCGCAACGAAATGGCACAAGGGTCGACAGTGCAGAAATTCGACGGCGCAACCGCAGTTGGGGTGCCGGTCTGGCCACATGTTGACGTCAACGGACGTAAGATTTTTGAAGATGACAATGTTCTGGTCGAAGCCTTCCCGACAGCGCACGGGTTTTTAGAGAATACCCACGCCTACAGGTTTACGACCAAACCCGACGGCCGTGTTCTCGCCTTTGGCGGCGACGGGCACTACTCGGAAGGCCTGGTGAATGCAGCCAAAGATGCTGACTTGCTATTTATCGAGGGCATTACCCGCAAGAATATCAAGTACGCACCTTGGGGCGGTGACTCCGAGGAAGAAAAAGTGAAGGTCATCGGCGCCTACCACATGTTCCCCAGCGACATGAAGAAGTTACAAGATGACAGCGGCGTCAAAGGAATCGTCATGGTTCATGTTCAGAACTACAACAGCCCTGAAGACTTTGACCGGCTCAGCGTTCTGCAAGAGATGATAGACGAAGGCGTGGTCAACATCCTGCAGGCTTCGGACGGCGACCTCTACTAAACACGATCAGCGTGCCAAAAACAGCTTGGTACCAATCCTCACAAAGTAAGGCCCCTGCTAGCGCTGGGGCCTTTGTCGCTCCCAAAACGGATTCGACCTGAGACCGCTAGACACGTTGATGTGTGCTCCCCTCTTCCAGGGGCACATATGTATTTGAAGTCTTTCCGCCCACACAACCGGCCTCGCAAGATCACTTCTTGTCGCGCGCGGCCTTCTCTTCCTTGGTCAGCTTGGCGTTCCAGACATTCTTGCTCAAACCCAGCTCTGCAGGCGCGGGTTTGGTCTTGCCGACGCTGACTTTGCCTCCTTTATCCAGGAACTCCTGAATAAGGGCCTCATCCGTTGTTTCTTTGGGGACATGTTTCATACGTGTATGCCTATCTGCTCTGTGCTCTCGAAGCAACGGCAGCTTCGCAGGGCCAATCTGACAGAGCAGGTTCAGAACAGACATTCAAATAACAAAAGACCCCCGCTTGCGTGGGGGCTTTCGTCTTTTCCCAAGGGCAGTTCCGATCAGAGGCCGGTGGGCACGTCGATGGTGCTACCCTCGTCACGGGTCACATGCGATTTCTTGACGTCTTTCTGGTTGTGCTCCACCCAGCGGAGCACCCCTCACCCATACAGCGCGCGCGCCTCGGCGAAGGACAACAAACGGCGGTTATTTTCGTCCCACAGGTGCAACCGCGCGTTCGCGAGGCTCTCACGGATGGTCATCTTGTTGCTATTGGCCAGCTCATCATGATCGCGCAGCACTTCGGTCAGGCGATAGAACGGAATGCGGCTATACAGGTGGTGCACGTGGTGGATGCCGATATTGGCGCTGAACCACTGCAGCACGGATGGCAGGATGTAATGCGAGCTGCCGTGCAAGGCAGCCTCATGCAGTTGCCAGTCCTTATCAGCGTCCCAATGCGTATCCTCGAACTGGTGCTGTACGTAAAACAGCCACACGCCCGCGGTCGCGGCAATCAGGGTTGAGGGCAGAAAGATCAGCAGCACCGGCATCAGGCCGCCAAAATAGTAAACGGCCACGAGCGCAGCCAGAATGGCAAGATTGGTGCCCATCGCGCTGATCCAGAACCTGACGCTGCCCGTCAAGCCCAGCGGGACGCGGTTCTGGAACAGAAACAGATAGCCGGGGCCAAGAACAAACAGTGTAATTGGGTTGCGATAGACCCGATACCAGAACCGGTTCATGGGCGTCTTTGACCGGTACTCGGCGACTGTCAAAGTGTGGATATCGCCCATTCCCCGTTTGTCCAAATTGCCCGAGCTGTTGTGATGATTGGAATGCGTGCGGCGCCAGACGTCATAAGGCGTCAGGGTCAATACACCGATGACGCGCCCAACCCAGTCGCTGACCGACCGGTTCTTGAAGAACGCTCCGTGCCCGCAATCATGCTGGATCGCAAAGAGGCGCAGCAGGAAGGCCGCGTTGAGAACGGCAATCGCAAAAGCCAACCAATAGCTGACCGAAAGCGACATCCAGGACAGCGCCCATAGCACGAAAAAGGGGATAATGCTGACACCCAGCTCAAAGGAGCTGCGCCACTGGTTCGGCTCGCGGTATTTGGCAAGTGTCGTAACCCAATCCCGCGCGGCGGTCACATCCGGTTTGTCCGGGGTCGAGAGATAGGGTTTTGTCATACGCCTGCCATGTCACTTACGTTTGTAGAAACCGCATAGACTACCGATCCGGCATAGCAAGCGAATTCTGGCTGAGGCGATCGTGTCGCGCTCATTTTCTCTGGTTTTGTTGCTCAAGAAAACCTCCGCCTTCGCGGGGGCCTTCAGGCTTATCCATAGATGGATCCGATCACAGATAGGTGCTCGCGTCGATGGTGTAACCCTCTGCCTAGATCAAAAGTGCTTTTTTGTCCTTTTTCCGGCGACCCAACTGGCCATGGAACCGCCTGACCTTAAACCTCGCTCTGAAGCACATATCGTGAAAAATGGCGATAGGTTTGATCCCTGCGCAGTACCGCACTGGGAAACCCTTGCTGATTGATTGAATCGGGCCAGACCTGTGGTTCTAACGCAACGCCGGAATAGGGTCCGTAGGGCTGGCCACCCAAGCCAACGCGTGGACCTTCATCCAAAGACGCACCGGAATAGACCTGGAAACCCGGCTCGGTCGTCTCGAGCTGCATCGAAAGACCTGAGGACGATCCGGTCAGCGTCGCCACAGGACGACAAGGCAGACGCTGATCGGACAGGCATAAATTGTGATCGTATGCCCAGCCCCCCAAAGGTCGCGATGACCGCAGATCAAAGGGCGTGCCCTCAACGCTAAGCGCTTCGCCTGTGGGAATGAGATCCCCGTCAACAGGGGTATAGCGTTCAGCGCGCACCATTAGTTCATGCTTGCGGATGTCTGCGCCACCGTCGAGGTTGAAATAGATATGCGGGGTTAGATTGCAGAGGCTTGCCGACGTTGTTCGCGCTTCCATTTCGATGCTCAATGTGGCCTCTGCCTCGACTCGGAAGGTCACCGTCAGTTCCAAGTCGCCGCCAAAGCCCATATGGCCATCAGGCAGGGTCAGCTGCAAAGTGACCGCGTCCGACGTGACGCTGGAAATTCCCCAGATCAGGCGATCCATACCTTGCGTTCCGCCGTGCAACGTATGAGTGCCCAAATAATTGCGATCCAGTTGATGGCTTGTACCATCCAGACTGTATGACGCGCGCGCAATCCGATTGGCACAACGGCCCACCAAAGCCCCTAAATAAGCGGTGCTGTCTTCATAACCTGCGATGTCTGGCCACCCCAATATCAGAGGATGCCCAAAACCCTGCAAACGCAGATCCTGCAGCGTTGCTCCATAGGTCAGGATACGCGCCGAAAGCGCCCCCTGCCCGATATCGATGCTTTTGACGATCTGGCCATCCCGGGTTTTCCCGAAATCGCGAACCTGCTGTTCAGCCTGCATATCGCCCGTCTTACTGCCTAGAGGTCACTGTGCACAGGTCCGGGCCAAGTTCAACGTGGCCAGAAGAGCTGCGCCAACAAAAAAGGCCCCTGCATCAGCAGGGGCCCTTTGTTTTTCCCAAAGACGGGTCCGATCAGAGACCGGTGCTTACGTCGATGGTGTTACCCTCTTCCAGGGTCACATATGCTTTTTTGACGTCTTTCCGCTTGCCCAACTGGCCGCGGAACCGCTTGACTTTGCCTTTGGTGATGGTGGTGTTGACCGCCTTCACCTTGACACCAAACAGCGATTCAACCGCTTCTTTGATCTGCGGTTTGTTGCTGTCGATCGCCACTTCAAAGACAATCGCGCCGTTCTCGGACGCCATGGTCGACTTTTCAGTGATGATCGGCTTGCGGATCACGTCGTAGTGTTCTGCCTTCGCGCTCATTTCAGACGAGCCTCCAGTGCTTCGACAGCCGCTTTGGTGAGCACCAGAGTGTCACGCTTGAGGATGTCATAAACGTTTGCACCCATCGACGGCAGGATATCCAGACCTTCGATGTTGCGCGACGCCTTCAGGAAACCTTCGTTCACGGTCGCCCCGTCGATGACCAGAGCGCGCTTCCAGCCCAGGTTTGCAACCTGTTTGGCCAGTGCAGCGGTCTTGCCTTCGGCTTCGGCGTTTTCGATCACAACCAGTTCACCAGCTGCCATTTTGGCAGACAGCGCGTGGCGCAGACCGAGTTTACGGAACTTCTTCGGCAGGTCGTGACCATGCGAACGCACGACCGGACCCTTGTAAACGCCACCACCCCGGAAGATCGGTGCCGAGCGAGCGCCGTGGCGTGCGCCACCGGTGCCTTTTTGGCGATAGATCTTCTTGGTCGAGTAGGACACTTCCGAACGGGTCTTGACCTTGTGGGTGCCAGCCTGCGCGTTGTTGCGCTGCCAACGGACCACACGGTGCAGGATGTCCGCGCGCGGCTCAAGGCCGAACAGATCGGCGTCCAGCTCGATGTTGCCGGCTTTGCCGCCGTCCAGTTTGATTACATCAAGTTTCATGCTTCACCACCTTCCGCGGGAGCTTCTTCCGCAGGTGCTTCAGTTGCAGCACCTTTTACGGCTGCCGGGAAAGGCAGGCCTTCCGGTGCTTTCTTCTTGACGGCGTCCTTGACGGTAACCCAGCCCGATTTTGGTCCGGGAACGGCGCCTTTGATGAAGACCAGACCACGGTCGGCGTCGGTTTTGACGACTTCCAGGTTCTGGGTGGTTACACGGGCAGCACCCATGTGACCGGCCATCTTCTTGCCTTTGAAAACCTTGCCCGGATCCTGACACTGGCCAGTTGAACCGTGCGAACGGTGGCTGATCGAAACACCGTGCGAGGCGCGAAGACCACCGAAGTTGTGGCGCTTCATTGCACCGGCAAAGCCTTTACCGATCGAGGTGCCCGATACGTCAACTTTCTGACCTTCCAGGAAGTGTTCTGCCGAAATCTCGGCGCCCACTTCGATCAGGCCATCTTCGGAGACGCGGAACTCGGCCAGCTTACGCTTGGGCTCGACCTTTGCAGCGGCATAGTGACCGCGCATGGCCTTCGAGGTGCGTTTTGCTTTGGCAGCACCTGCGCCCAGCTGAACGGCGGTGTAGCCGTCTTTGTCAGCGGTACGCTGTGCAACGACCTGCAGGCCGTCCAGGTGAAGAACGGTTACAGGGATCTGCTTGCCGTCTTCCATGAACAGGCGGGTCATGCCTACTTTTTTTGCGATAATACCAGAGCGCATAATCTATACCCTCCGATCTTACGACTGCAGCTTGATCTCGACGTCCACACCAGCGGCGAGGTCGAGCTTCATCAGCGCGTCAACGGTCTGGGGGGTCGGATCAACGATGTCGAGCAGACGCTTGTGCGTGCGGATCTCGAACTGGTCGCGGGATTTCTTGTCAACGTGAGGGCCACGGAGAACCGTGAACTTCTCGATCTTGTTCGGCAGCGGGATCGGGCCGCGCACGTTCGCGCCGGTCCGCTTGGCAGTGTTGACGATCTCTTGCGTGCTGGCATCCAGAACGCGATAGTCAAATGCCTTCAGCCGAATACGGATGTTTTGGCTTTGCATAATAACAGCCTTTTATCAGGCGTTGAGGTTGAGAGGAGGACAAGCGCGCATCGCCAACCCTCTTCGAACCCAAAAGGCGGGAATCACCCCGCCTCGATGTTCTTGTAGAGAACTCGCGCGATCTACAGGGGTGTGAGGGGTTTAGCAAGGGGGAAATGAAATGCTCTCCGACCACCAATACGGCAATGGAAACTAAAGCTGCTTTGGGACTGTGAACGAAATCTCACTCGATCCAAAAGACCCACCTGCAATTTGGAATTCTGCTCTATGCATTTCACGCGTGACTATCGGAAAGCTTGTCTTGGAGCACAGCTACTTCAAACAAAGCGCTTTGGCAGGCAAAACCGTAAACAAATCGCGCTACAAACAACAAATCTGAGACTTCATGGTACTCGCTGGATGCGAATCTCGAAAATAGTCGGTTGTACGCTGCTTTCGTTTTTTGGCCCGACATGTGAGAAAAAGCCGAAAAATACAAGTTGTGAGCAGCAGCATTTCTCAGTTCTTTTATTGCCTTCAAATCCAGCTCGAGCTCTGTTGGCAGCAATCCCAGTTCGCCCGCAATTTTGATTTTCTCGCCAAGTGTATTCATCTTTTTTTTGTGCTTCCTGGTACTATGGTCGTTTTTTTTGCGAACCGAAGTAAGCTTCAACATAGCCCTCAAGAATTTGCTCAAGAAACGCGCTCCAAACCAGAACGATCCCGCGCGTCGTCCCAGACCGATTTTCAGCGTTTGCCTCGCCTATCATTTCAATGAGTTGTTGGAAGTACCAATTCGGTAGGTCTGGCACAAAGCCCACTGCAGTCAGTTGTTGCAACGGGACACCATCGAAGTCGGCAATAGTGCCAAATTCTTCATTTTTGCAACGTTGGAAAAGCTCTCGTCCATGCACTTCAAAATCCAAGGGATTAGCAGTGAAAGGCACCTCGCTCTTGAGATGGTTAAACTTAACGATGCAATCAATCATCGACTTTTTCTCATCGGCCCATTTCGGGTTCCGAACACTCTCGACAATGTGCGATCTAGTAAGCACCTGTTTGGACCTTTTGAGATTAACAAGACAAAAGCTCTTTACTGTTTGTTAGGACTATATTCGAGGCAAAAAAAAGCCGCCCCATTGGGACGGCCTTCTTTAGTTTCACCGATGTGCCGGGCTGAAGCCCGGCCTACCGATTACTCGACGATTTTCGACACGACGCCGGCGCCGACGGTGCGGCCGCCTTCGCGGATGGCGAAACGCAGGCCGT
>NZ_JBXWQI010000020.1:0-55008 GCF_059612305.1 Ruegeria sp. CDSA033
GAAGCCGAAGCCGAAGCCGAAGCCGAAGCCGAAGCCGAAGCCGAAGCCGAAGCCGAAGCCGAAGCCGAAGCCGAAGCGGCTGTGGAACTGACCCAGGAAGAGAACTCCACTCCGCCGGAAGAAGCGCATCGTGAAGAGCCGCAGCAGGAAGAAAAACGCAGTGGATTCGTCCCCGCTTTGCTCGGCGGTGTGATCGCGGCGGGAATTGGATTTGCAGCCGGCAGCGCGGGCTTGTTCGGATCTGGTGATACAGATGCGCTTACGACGCTTGAGGCGAAGCTCAACGATCAGTCCACTCAGATCGAGGCGCTGACCAAATCCCTGTCCGACACAACTGGCGTCGACAGCAAGATTGCAGCGCTGACCGACCAGGTGACACCGATCACAACCGATCTGGATACGCTCAAATCCAGTGTCGATGAACTGGCGGGTAAGATCGATCCACTGGTCAGCCGCCTAAATAAAATTGAAAGCGATGCGCTGACCCAAGGTGCATCCCCCGAGGCTTCGGCAGCCTTTGAGGCCGAACTGAAAAAACTGCAGGACTCACTGGCGGCGCAGCGGGCCGAAGTGGAAAAAATGGTGTCGGACGCACAAGCGCTTGAGGCGAAAGCCTCGGCCGAGGCTCTGGCGGCGACAAACGCGGCGATCCTCTCACGCCTACACGGTCAACTGGATGCTGGTCAGCCTTACGCAGACCTTGTAGCGGAACTGAAGGCAGGCGGCGTTGATGTGCCTGAGGCGCTTGCCGGTCCTGCGGACAAGGGCGTTGCAAGCGTATCGACCTTGCGGGCATCGTTCTCACCCGCTGCGCGCGCCGCGTTGGCGGAAGCACGGGATGCGGACAAAGCCACCGGGCTGGTGGCGTTCCTACAGCGACAGACCGGGGCACGTTCGGTCACCCCACAAGATGGCGATGGCCCGGATGCGATCCTGTCGCGCGCCGAGTCGGCCCTGTCCAGTGGCGACGTCTCAACGGCCCTGACCGAACTTAAATCCCTGCCCGAAGCGGCGCAGGCAGCTATGGCTGATTGGGAGCAGGCAGCCCAGGCGCGGGTTTCCGCGGTGGATGCCGCCAATGCGCTTCAGCCTAGCGTGAACTCGAACTGAAGGACCTGCCATGCTGTGGTCACTGTTTAAGATTTTAGTTTTTGTTGCGATTATCGGTCTTCTGGCCGTGGGTGCGGGTTCCCTCATGGAAACCAGCGGTGGTGTACAGATCACAGCCGGCGGGACGGAGTACACTCTGGGGCCGTTGCAATCGGTCATCGCGCTGGGCGTTCTGGTTTTTGCAGTTTGGCTTTTGTTCAAGTTGCTGACCCTGTTGATCGCCACGCTGAAGTTCCTCAACGGAGACGAAACCGCCCTGTCGCGCTATTTCGACCGCAGCCGCGAGCAGCGCGGGTATCAAGCGTTGTCCGATGGTCTGATGGCGCTGGCCTCGGGCGAAGGGCGCGTGGCTGTGAACAAGGCCACCAAGGCGGAGCGGCTTTTGAACAAACCCGAGCTGACCAACCTGCTGGTGGCCCAGGCTGCCGAGATGAACGGTGACAGACAGAAGGCGGCTGACACCTACAAGAAGCTGGTGACAGATAACGCAACTCGATTTGTCGGTGTGCGCGGTATCATGAAGCAGAAACTGGCCGAAGGGGATGACGAAACCGCCCGTAAACTGGCCGAAAAAGCCTTGGCCATGAAGCCGCGCCATCTGGAAATACAGGACATTCTGCTGGGTCTTCAGACCAAGGCGCAAGATTGGGCAGGCGCGCGGTCAACATTGACTGCCAAGTTGAAATCCGGCCACCTGCCGCGCGACGTGTTCAAGCGCCGCGATGCTGTGCTGGCCCTGTCCGAGGCCAAGGGGATTCTGGACGAGAACGCCACGGTCGAACAGCAAGAGCGCGCGATTGAGGCGAACCGCCTGTCTCCTGATCTGGTGCCTGCGGCTGCAATGGCAGCGCGTGCTTACATCGAAAAAGGCAAACCGCGCAATGCGACCAAAATCGTGAAGAAAGCGTGGGAGGTGCAGCCGCACCCCGACCTCGCCCATGTCTTTGCCGAGATTGCGCCGGATGAAACGCCACATGAACGGATCAAACGCTTTACTGCGCTGACCCGCATTCACCCTGAGAATATGGAAACCCGTCTGATTTTGGCGGAGCTGAACATCGTGGCCGAAGACTTCCCCGAGGCGCGTCGCGCACTGGGCGATGTGGTCGAAAAGCAGGCGGATGCGCGCGGTTACACGTTGATGGCCGCTATTGAACGGGGCGAGGGGTCCTCGGACGCGGTAGTACAGGGTTGGCTGGCCAAGGCGCTGACTGCACCGCGCGGGCCACAATGGGTCTGCGACAATTGTCATGACATCCAGCCCGAGTGGGCTCCGGTCTGCCAGAACTGCAGCAGCTTTGACACGCTCAGCTGGCAAACACCGCAAACGCCGGAAATCGCAAGCGCGACGGGTGTTCATATGCTGCCTCTGATTGTTGGTGCGTTGGAAGACAGCAGCGAGCCGGAAGCTGAGGTCGAGGTTGAAGTGGAAGACGTCGAGGAACCGGTTGATCCCGAGATCATCGAATTGGATGTGGAACCAGTCCGCCCTGACGTCGAGCCCGTGGTCGAGAAACAGGCCTGACGCACTATTCCTCAGGCGAGTTCCTGACATAAGTCCAACGGTACGTCGGAGGTGTGGGGCCTTTGTTGCGGCCACCTTGCTGCATTTGCTCCCACGCATGTGCCAGTATCCCGACTGACCGGGAGAGGCAAAACAAACCACGCGCAAGCGGTGGTTCGAACCCAAGCTCTGCATAGATGACAGCCGTGGCCCCGTCGATGTTCATCGGGACGGGTTTGCCTTTGCGGCGTGCAAGCTCTGCCTCGATATCCAACGCGATTTTCCGGAAACGTCCGTCACAGGCGCCGCGTTCTACTGCCTCAGAGACCAGGACCATCAACCGCGGTGCGCGTGGATCGGTGGGTGTGTGAAACCGGTGGCCGAAACCCGGCAGTATCTTTCCGTGGTCGTCGATCCAGTCGTCAATCGCTGCACCGATCCCGCCCGGGTGGGACCCGACAAAGTGATACAGCTCAACCGCCTGCTCACCAGCGCCGCCGTGGATGTCGCCCAGCATGTTCACCGCGCTGGCCATTGCGTTGTTCAAAGGCAAACCGCAGGTCACAGCCATCCGGGCCGTCGCAATAGAAGGTGCCTGCGGTCCATGATCCACGGCGGCGACCAGGGCCGCTTCGAACAGATCTGCCTGCGCGGGTAACGGGCGGTTGCCGCGAACCAGAAACCAGATCATTTCAACGAAACTGAGGTTGCCGATCAGGTCCTCGATGGGTTCGCCGCGCAGGGCGATGCGTCCGGGTTCCATGTCAATGATGGATGTGCTCCACCAGTCGGATACATCGCTCATATCACACCATCCTTGGTCAGTTCCTTGATCTCATCCGGTGACAAGCCAAGTTCGGACCAGATTGAATCGTTATCCACGCCCAATTCCGGCGGTGAGACTTTCGGCATATTTCGCTGCCCGTCCATCACCACCGGGCTGCCTGCCAGCTGCATGTCCTCTCCGTGCACGTGCAGAGATCCAATCAGCCCCCGGTCAGAGAGTTGTTCGTCCGCCAACGCCTCGGGGACTGTCAGCACTTGCCCCGTGGGTACGCCCAAGCCATTCAATTCGCTGACCCACTCGCTCGCGGGGCGCAATTTCAGGGACTTCTCCAGCTCATGCCGCAAAGCGTGGCGGTTTCGTTTGCGATCTTCGCGTGTTGCATAGTCGGGGTCATCCAACAGGTCCTCGCGGCCAAGATGCTGGGCAAGGGTTTGCCATTGTTCATCGCGATTGGCGGCGATGTTGATCGGGCTGTCGGATGTGGCGAAGGTACCGGACGGTGCCGAGGTTGTGTTTTCATTGCCATGCGCGCCGGGCATCACACCGCCGACAAGGTAGTTGGACACAACCCATCCCATGGTCGAGATCACGGCCTCAGACATGGCAATATCCAGAAACGCACCGCGTGGTTTCGCGTTCAACGCAGCACTGATTGCGAAGGCGGCCGTCAGCCCCCCAACCGTATCAGCCAACGGATAGCCAACGCGATAGGGTGCGGTGTCTGGTGCGCCGGTGATAGACATGACCCCGCTGATGCCCTGAACGATCTGGTCATAGGCAGGGTCGTCGCGGCGGGGACCGTCCTGCCCGAACCCGCTTATTGCACAATAGATCAAGGTAGAGTTTTCGGTACGCAGAACGTCATACCCCAGACCCAACCGATCCATCACGCCGGGCCGGAAGTTTTCAACCAGAACATCCGCCGTTTTCACAAGTTGCTTTAGCAGAGCCTTGCCCCGACTGGATTTCATATCCAGCGTGACCGATTTCTTCTGCGCGTTCTGGGCCAGAAAGCTGACCCCCATACCGAATTTGTTCCGGTCAGGATCAGCCCCAAGCACACGTGCCAGATCACCGCTGACGGGGCGTTCGACCTTGATCACCTCGGCCCCCATCAAGGCCAGTTGGTAACAACAATACGGGCCAGCAAGCACGTTTGTCAGATCAAGAACCCGAACACCCCTGAGCGGTTCAGTCCCCATCAGCCACACCAGCGGCCCGTGCCCGTGCACGACGTGCGCGGTAGCTGGGCAGCAGAACCAGCAGGACGGCAATGGCAAGCAGGCCCAGGGTCATCGGACGTTCCCAGATAAACGCGATGCCATCATACAGCTGCATCGAGCGCGAAAAGTTATCCTCCATCATGCCGCCAAGGATGAACCCGATCAGCAGGGGTGCCAGCGGATAGTCTGCGAACTTTAAGGCCGTTGCGCATACGCCGAAACCCACCAGGATCAGCAATTCGGTGGCATTGTTCTGCCCGATATAGGCCCCCATCAGTGTGAAAAACAAAATGAACGGGATCAAATAGTTGCGCGGAACGGCCAGCACTTTGGCGATGTAGGGGATCAGCGGCAGGTTCAGGATCAGCAGGACGAGGTTGCCAATGAACATCGACATGATCACCGCCCAGAAGATCTGAGGCTCATCCAGCATTAGGCGCGGACCCGGGGTGACGTTCAAGGCAATCAAAGCACCCAGAAGGATCGCCGTTGTCCCGGAACCGGGAATGCCCAATGTCAGCAGCGGCACGAAAGATCCGGTGCAAGCCGCATTATTCGCCGATTCAGGCGCGGCCAGGCCTTTGATAGAGCCTTTGCCGAATTCCTCCTGCTCATCCTTGGGGGCAATGTTCCGTTCCACCGCATAGCCGAGGAAACTTGCAATTGTCGCGCCCGCGCCGGGCAGGACGCCAATAAAGAAGCCCTGCACCGATTGACGGCCGATGACCGGGGTGATGGCCTTTGCCTCGGCCTTGGTAATGCGCAGATCCTTGATCTTGCCGTCATCCCCTTTCAGGTCCTTGGGTTTAAGCACCAGGAACAATGCCTCGGGCAAGGCGAACATTGCCATGGCCAGAGTGATGAAGCCAAACCCGGATTGCAGGTCCATGATACCCATTGTGAAACGCGGAAGATTGAACAGCGCCCCCTCTCCGACGGTGGCCATGATCAATCCCATGGTCGTCATGATGATGGCCTTTGCCACTTGCCCCGAACCGGCAAAGGCTGCGATGGCCGAAAGACCTACCACCATCAGCGCGAAGTATTCGGCCGAATGGAACAGCAGAGCGACCGAAGACAGTGCCGGAGCAAAGACCATCAGCAAAATGGCACCGATCGTGCCGCCTGCGAAACTGGCGATTGCTGCGATGGTCAGGGCCTTGCCCGCCTTGCCCTGCCGGGCCATTGGGTAACCGTCAAAGCTTGAGGCCACGGTGCCCGCGACCCCCGGCGCATTCAGCAGAATGGACGACGTCGAGCCGCCGAAGATCGCGCCATAGTAAACGCCTGCCAACAGGATCAGTGCGGCGGATGGATCGCCCATCGAAATAGCAACTGGGATCATGATTGCGATGATCGACATTGGGCCCAGACCCGGAAGCATGCCGATAAACGTGCCGATCAGACAGCCCGCGACAACCATCAGCAGGTTTTGAATTGAGAATGCCGTTTGCAGGCCGATCAGAAGTCCTTCAAGCATGTCAGCCTCCGAACACGCCCGGCAGGGGGCGCATATAAATTCCAAGAACTTCCTGAACCAGATACCAGACGGATCCGGTTGCCACGAACGCGACAGGCAGCATGATGTGCCACTTGCGTTCACCCAGAATGAAAGACCCGAGGATCAGGAAACTGGATGTCGCGATCAGAAAACCGACCGGGCGCAGGCACAGGGCATAGACAACCATCAGCACCAGAAGAGAAATTGCCTGACCCAGGTGATATTCCCCAAGTCTGCGGTAATCGATATCGGCCTCTTTGACTTCGCTCTTTTCAAAGCCAAGCAGGATGATCGAACACGCGACCACGCCCAGAATCGACAGCACCTTTGGAAACGTGCTGGGCCAGATCGGATTTCTCTGCATGAAAGGAGGAAGACTTCCGTCCATCGTGAACCAGGCAGTGTACCCATATGTCAGGCAAACACCCAGTAAAATAAGCGCGATCCAGCGATCCAGCGCCATAACGTCCCCTCCCATGTATCTTGGTTTTTTGGGACGGCAGAGCGACCAAACGCTCTGCCGTAGATTGCCTTAGAGGAAGCCCAGCTTCTTCATCAGGTCGCTGATCTGCTGTTCCTGACCTTCCAGAAACGCTTCGAAATCTGCACCCGAGTTGTGGATGTTGACCCAACCGTTACGGGCACGAACCTCTTCCCATTCGGGTGTGTCATACATCTTGGCGATGGCTTGCTGATAGGCGGCCAGTTTGTCCTCGGGCAGGCCGGGGGCAGCAAAGAATCCACGCCAGTTCACGAAGGTGGTGTCGATGCCCTGTTCTTTCATGGTCTGTGCGTCAGGTGCTGCATCAACGCGTTCCTCTGCGGTCACACCGATGATTTTAACCTCACCCGCGTTGGCCAGATCGACGGCTTCGGAGAAGCCGGTCGACAGTGCGGCGATCTCACCCGACAACAGGGCAGCCATAGCTTTGCCGCCCGCGTCATAAGGGATGTATTTTACGCCCAGCGCGTCTTTGCCTGCGGCTTCCATGACCATCGCGGCGACCAGATGGTCCATGCCACCCGGAACCGAGCCGCCACCGATCGCGGTTGCGCCCGGATCAGCGTCATAGGCGGCCA
This sequence comes from Ruegeria sp. CDSA033, assembly GCF_059612305.1. Taxonomy (NCBI): domain Bacteria; kingdom Pseudomonadati; phylum Pseudomonadota; class Alphaproteobacteria; order Rhodobacterales; family Roseobacteraceae; genus Ruegeria; species Ruegeria sp. CDSA033. The sequence continues at coordinate 7,206 of NZ_JBXWQI010000020.1, forward strand.
GCAGGTCCGCCATCGAGTTGATCGGGCTGTCTTTGCCTACAACAATCGCTGCGTAGTCGCCGATCGTGCCCGAGACCAGTGTCAGGTCACGGAAGTTATGCGGGAACACACCGGTCAGCGAGCGGATCACGATGGGGGTCGAGTTGACCATCAGCGTGCCGTGGTTGCTGTCTGCGTTTTCGATCAGGAAACCGATGGCCTTGCCACCGCCGCCGCCCGACATGTTCTCATAAGATGCTGTGCCGACCAGACCAGCATTTGTCAGGGCCTCGCCTGTTCCGCGGGCGGTACCGTCCCAGCCACCGCCGGCGCCGCCGGGGATCAGAAAGTGGATGCTGTCGACGACTTCTTCGGATGCGGCAGGTCCAACCAGACCAATTGCTGCAACAGCTGCGATCAGGGCCCGACGGCCCAGGTTAAATGTTGTCATTATGTCCTCCCATTTGACAACTGGCCGCTCAGCGGCACAGATTATCCTGCACCTAAACACGCCAACCTGACATCAACCTGTCATGCAAAAAGAAACTGATTTTCGCCCATGAAATTTCTGCTTGTCGAAGACAATCTCGACCTCGCGAACGCGATCAGTTCCCGCATGCAGCTGGATGGTCATGTTGTTGATCACGCAGCAAATTTAGAGGATGCGCGCGCCTTTGTTGCGACCGAGGAATACGACCTTATCCTGCTGGATATCATGTTGCCCGATGGGGATGGCCGCGAGTTCCTAAGGCAGCACCGCGCAAGCCGTTTGGACACGCCGGTGATCGTTCTGACCGCGCGCAGTCAGGTGTCGGATCGAATCGGTTCGCTCGATCTGGGGGCGGACGACTACGTCACCAAGCCTTTCGATCATGCGGAACTTGAGGCCCGCTGCCGCGCCGTTCTGCGTCGGAAGTCCGGAAGCTCAAAGTCGACGATTGAAGTTGGCGGAATTATCTTTGATCCGGTTGCTGGTCATTTGACCGTCGATGGTGTCACGCTCTCCCTACGCAATCGCGAGTTGAGAATGATCGAGCTGTTCATAAACGCGCCGGGTCAGGTGTTTTCCAAGCAGAAGCTGGCGGACAGGTTGTTTTCTTATGATGACAACGTGTCGGACAACGCGATTGAGGTCTACGTCGGACGCCTGCGCAAGCATCTTGAAAAATCCCGCATGAAAATCACCACTTTGCGTGGACTGGGGTACAGGCTGGATCATGACGACTAGCGCAACCGTTTCGGGATCACTAAGAAATCGACTGGTGTTGACCCTGATCGGCGGGGCAGCGGTTTTGGCGATCCTTTTGTTCCTGACAGTGCGCAGCTATGCCGCAAAGGTCGCCCAACAGGGACAGGACGATATATTGGGGGCGTCCGTCTCGTCGATCCTTGATGCCGCAGCGCTTAGGGATGGTCAGCTAGAGGTGGATATCCCCTATGCCGCATTTTCCATGCTCAGCACGCCGTCGGATGACCGGGTGTTCTATGCCATTTATCAGGATGGAGAATTCTTGTCCGGCTACGATGATCTGAGCCTCGCAGATGGCCCGATTGAAGGCAGATGGGCCTTTCAAACCGGTCAGGTCCGCGGCGAGCGTGTCCGTCAGGTCAGCGCCAGCCGAGCGCTGGTCGGTTTGGGCCGCCAGACCGAGATTGAGGTCGCGTTGGGGCAAACGCAGGACGCGTTGTCCGATACGCTGGATCAGATTTCACGCAACGCGGCGTATTTGGGGATCGGGTTCTTTCTGCTGACCGCCGCGCTATCGTTCTGGGTGACATCATCAACGATCGGCCAGTTGAACAAACTGACGACCTCGGTCACACGCAGAGGTCCGCAGGATCTAAGCCCGTTCAAGAAGCCGGTGCCAAAAGAGATGGCGCCGCTGGTTACGTCGCTGAATTCGCTCATGGGCCGTCTGGACCAATCGCTTAGCCAATCCGAGGACTTTATCGCCGAAGCCGCGCACCGGGTGCGAACGCCGTTGGCGACGGTCAGGTCTTATGCCGAGGCAACCCTTCACCGCGTGGAACGGGAAGACAACCGCGAGGCCTTGAAGGCCATGGTACGTGCCATCGACGAAAGCTCACGTGCGGCGGGGCAGTTGCTGGATCATGCGATGATCACCTTCCGGGCGGATCATCTGGAACGAGAAGAGATTGATCTGGTCGTCCTGATCCGCGATCTGGTGCAGCGCCTGATCCCGATTGCCGAAATGAAGGAGCTGACGCTTTCATTGTCGGGTGAGCCGTCGGTTCCTTACTCGGGCGACTCGATCCTGATCCAGAATGCTGTGCGAAATATGGTTGATAACGCGATGAAATACGCACCATCTGACAGCGCTGTTGAGATCACGATCATTGCGCATCCCGAACCCCAGATACAGGTGCGCGACTCGGGTCCAGGCTTTCCGCCTGATGAAATCGACACGCTGACGCGACGGTTCGAACGCGGACAGAACGCGGTTGGGACCATCGGGTCCGGGCTGGGGTTGACGATCGCGCAGGATGTGGCAACGGCGCATGGGGGTTCGTTGATCCTCAAGAACCGATCAAAGGGGGGCGCATGCGTTATCTTATCGCTTTAGTATTGTTGGCTGTTCCCTGCCTCGGGTGGGCCGACGACTGGGAAGACCGCCTGGTCTTTAATGAAAGCGCCGATGGTCCACGCCTTCGCGTGATTTCCAGCACCGATACTGTTCTATTCGCCCCGGTGATCGAGGGGTTTGTCGCTGAGAACCCTCGGATTAGTGTCGAATACCTCGTTTCCGGAACCGCCGACATCAACCGTCGTGTCCGCGCAACGCCCGATGCCTTCGACGTGATCATTTCCAGCGCGATGGACCTGCAGTTGAAACTGGCAAATGACGGCTTTGCCCTGCCAATCGACGATGTCCCGGTACCACACTGGGCACAATGGCATCACAGCCTTTTTGCGTTCACTTCGGAACCCGCGACAATCGTGATCAACCGAACCGCGTTTGAAGGGCAGCCCATCCCCCAGACACGGCAAAGCCTGATCGAGGCCTTGCGCAAACGACCCGAAGAATTTCGGGGCAAGGTCGGTACCTATGACGTGCGCCAGTCTGGTCTGGGATATCTGTTTGCAACCCAGGATGCGCGCGCGTCTGAGACGTATTGGCGCTTGATGGAGGTTATGGGCGGCCTGGATGTGCAGCTCTATTGCTGCTCGGGCGAAATGATCAATGACCTAGCGGATGGCTCGATCCTGGTTGCTTACAATGTTCTGGGCAGTTACGCCGCCGTCCGAGCCGAGGGCAAAGACGCCCTTGAGGTCGTGTTACCGTCTGATTTTCAAACAATTATGATGCGCACAGCGATGGTTTCGAAAGCCACGCCAGAACCCAAAGCAGCTGAGTTGCTGCTGCGATACCTCGTAACTGAGCGGCCAGCAGTGGCCGAAGAGGCCAGCCCGCTTCCTCTTTTGCAGCGGAGTGATGGTTCAGACGGGCGCGAGACAATCGGTCTTGATCCTGCGTTACTGACCTTTCTTGACGGGTTGAAACGAACAAAGTTCCTTTCCGCTTGGGAAGATGCCGTTATTCAGTAATAAGACCGCCACCTAAGCCTGCCGGGTCGGTAAAAACTGAATCCGGCACCGATGCTGTTGGAATTCCTTTCCAACATCAATTGTCGCAATCAATTCCGTTTGCTAACGTCACCCACGCGTCGGGGAGGGCGTGTAAATCCAAATGTTGGACTATTCTCATAACGCTTGGCTTGTGGCGGCGTCTCTGGCTGTTGCGATGATGGCCGGATTCACAGGGCTTTATCTGACGCATGGGGCCTCAAAACTGGACGATCAGAAACGCAAACTGGTCGTGGCGTTGGCTGCGATCATTCTGGGCGGTGGCATCTGGTCGATGCATTTCGTGGCCATGCTGGGCCTGCAACTGCCGATCCTGTTTTACTACGATGCTTTGATCACCCTGATCTCAGCCCTGGTCGCGATCCTGATGGTTGGCCTTGCGCTGCTGATCCTGCATTTCCGTCCCCGTACGATGGGAACGATTGTCGGTGCGGGCGTGATCGTGGGTCTGGGGATTGTTGTCATGCACTACGTCGGTATGGCCGGGATGGAGCTGTGCCGCCCCGTTTACAACGTTTGGGATGTGGTGATTTCAACCTTGGCTTCGGTCGTTCTGTCGGTGCTGGCGATTTGGGTGGCCTATGACAACCGTACACAGCGCAACATTCTGCTGGGAACGGTGTGTTTCGGGTTGGCGGTCTTCACCATGCATTTCGTCGCCACCGGCCTGACTGATTTTGTCGCAAGCGATACCGCCGGTCGCGCTGGGCCGGCGCTAAACAATCAGGTGCTGGCGATGGGGGTCACGGTTTCCGTGTTCCTGATCTGTGGTGCATTCCTGCTAACGGGCATCACCTTCATCGAACCTGCGGCAGCAGACGTATCGCCCAGCGCGCCGGAACCTGCCCGGGAGCCAGAGCCCACATTGCGGGCCGGGGTTCCATTTGAGCGGGAAGGACAAACCTTTTTCGCCCAGCCTTCCAATATCGCAGCCATCCGGGCCGAAGGGCACTACACCGTTCTCTATATGAACGCCGAGAAACTGTTTTGCCCGTGGTCCATTACCGAAGCTGAATCGCGCCTGGCGCCTGACGGGTTTTTGCGGGCTCATCGCAGTTATCTGGTGAACCCCAAACAGGTCTCGCGGTTCGAGAGGCACAAGGACAACGGCACCTGCTATTTCGATGGTGTCGATGCGCTAGCCAAGGTGCCGGTCAGTCGATCCCGCCTGACGGACATTCGCGAGGCGCTGGGCCTTTGATCGCAGCTCGTGCAGCGCATTCGCATTTCGTGAAATAAGCCGCGCTCTCCGTTTCCACTGGCTGGAACGGATGGCTTCAGCGTTCTTTCCTTATCGCAGGTCCCCCAAGGCATACCGCTTGGACCCAGGGAGGAAAAACATGATACCAGCCGGTTTTGAGTATCACCGGCCAGGCGATATCGCCTCGGCCATTGGCATTTTGCAGGAACACGGAGATGAGGCGCGCGTGATCGCGGGCGGGCACAGCCTGATCCCGATGATGAAGCTGCGCATGGCCGAAATGGGCCACCTAGTCGATCTGCAAGCGATCGAGGAGCTGAAGGGCATCGAGGTTGGTGCCGACACGGTTTCGCTTGGCGCAATGGTGACCCAGCATGAGCTGATCACTCATGACGGCTTGGCTACAGCCATTCCGTTGATCCGAGAAGCCGCGCTGCAGATTGCGGATCCTCAGGTGCGATATGTGGGAACTGTTGGTGGGAATGTCGCCAATGGTGATCCGGGCAATGATATGCCGGGGTTGATGCAATGCCTGAACGCGACTTTCGAACTGTCTGGCCCCGATGGTCGCCGCAGTGTCGCTGCGCGTGAGTTTTATGAGGCCGCTTACTTCACTGCGCGTGACGATGAGGAAATCCTGACCCGGATTTCGATCCCGGTGCCGGGCGCGGGTGTGGGTCAGGCCTATGAAAAGCAGAAACGCAAGATCGGTGATTATGCGACAGCGGCAGCTGCCGTGATGGTTGGCAATGGTCAGGCCTCGGTCGCGATGACCAATCTGGCGGACACACCCGTCTGGTCTGAAAGCGCAAGCAATGCGCTGGCGGATGGGGATGTCAGCGGTTGTATCGCCGCGATGCTCGAAGCGATCGACCCGGTGGCCGACAATCGTGGCCCCGTCGAATTCAAGAAACACGTGGCCGCTGTGATGCTGCGCCGCGCCATCGAACGCGCGCAAAGCCGCGCGGGTTGAGGGGAGGAACAACGATGTCAAAAATGCACGTAAAACTCACCGTGAACGGCAAACAGGTCGAAGGCCTGGCCGAGCCGCGCACGCTGTTGATCCATTTCCTGCGGGAAGATTTGAAAATCACCGGTCCTCATATCGGATGCGAAACAAGCCATTGCGGGGCCTGTACCGTGGATATTGATGGCAAGTCCGTTAAATCCTGCACGACCTTTGTGGCGCAGGTGAACGGCGCCGACGTCACCACCGTTGAGGGGTTGACCAACGACGATGGCAGCCTTGGGGTTCTGCAAGAGATGTTCCGCGAACATCACGGGCTGCAATGCGGCTTTTGCACCCCGGGCATGATCACCCGCGCGCATCGTCTGCTGCAGGAAAATCCAAACCCGACCGAGGAAGACATCCGCTTTGGCATGTCCGGCAACCTGTGCCGCTGCACCGGATATCAGAACATCGTCAAGGCGATCGCGGCATCTGCCGATATGCTGAACGCTCAGAAGGAGGCTGCGGAATGAACGACCAGACTCTGACCCCCGAGGAACGCGTCGCCAATCTCAAAGGGATGGGCAGTTCGCGCAAACGCGTCGAGGATGTGCGCTTTACCCAGGGCAAGGGCAATTATGTCGATGACATCAAGATGGACGGGATGCTGTTTGGCGCCTTTGTCCGCTCTCCCTATGCCCATGCCCGCGTCGTCAACGTGAACAAAGAGGCTGCGCTGGCGATACCTGGCGTTGTTGCTGTTTTGACTGCCGAAGACCTTGCGCCATTGGGATTGCATTGGATGCCGACTTTGGCGGGCGACAAGCAAATGGTGCTCGCCGATGGCAAGGTTCTGTTCCAGGGCCAGGAAGTTGCCTATGTCGTCGCTGAAAATCGCTATATTGCGGCGGATGCGGCCGAGCTGGTCGAAGTTGACTATGAAGAGCTGCCCGTTCTGACGGACCCGTTCGAGGCGCTGAAATCGGATGTTGTCCTGCGCGAAGACCTTGCAGGTCAGACCGAAGGCGCACATGGGCCGCGAAAGCATCACAATCATATCTTCACCTGGGAACAGGGCGACAAGGACGCGACCGAAGCGGTTCTGGGTGAGGCCGATGTCGTGGCCGAAGAGATGGTCTATTACCACCGCACGCATCCTTGCCCGTTGGAGACCTGCGGCTGTGTCGCGTCGATGGATAAGGTGACCGGCAAGCTGACGCTCTATGGCACGTTCCAGGCCCCGCACGCGATCCGGACCGTTGTATCGCTGATCTCGGGTCTGGCCGAGCACAATATCCGGGTGATCAGCCCTGATATCGGTGGTGGCTTCGGCAACAAGGTTGGTGCTTATGCGGGTTATGTCTGCTCGGTTGTGGCCTCGATCGTCACCGGCCAGCCGGTGAAATGGGTCGAGAACCGGATGGAAAACCTGATGTCCACCGCCTTTGCCCGCGACTACTGGATGCAAGGCAAGATCGCGGCGACAAAGGATGGAAAGATCACCGGCCTGTGGTGTCATACCACGGCGGATCATGGTGGCTTTGACGCCTGTGCCGACCCGACCAAATTCCCGGCCGGGTTCATGAACATCTGCACCGGGTCTTATGACATCCCCACTGCTTATCTGGCTGTGGACGGGGTCTATACCAACAAGGCACCGGGTGGCGTGGCCTATCGTTGCTCGTTCCGGGTGACCGAGGCTGCCTATTTCATCGAACGGATGATTGAGGTTTTGGCCATCAAGCTGAATATGGACGCGGCCGAGCTGCGCCGGATCAACTTCATCAAGGCCGATCAGTTCCCGTATCAGTCCGCGCTGGGCTGGGAATATGACTCGGGCGATTATCACACCGCCTGGGACAAGGCCTTGAAGGCCGTGGACTATGAAAGTCTGCGGGCGGAACAGGCGCAACGGATTGAGGATTTCAAGGCTGGAAAGACTCGCAAACTGCTGGGCATCGGCCTGACGCATTTCACCGAAATCGTCGGGGCAGGACCGGTGAAGAATTGTGATATCCTCGGGCTGGGCATGTTCGACTCGTGTGAGATTCGCATCCACCCGACTGGCTCTGCCATCGCGCGGCTGGGGACGATCAGTCAGGGTCAGGGCCACGCAACGACCTTTGCCCAAATCATAGCCAGTGAGATCGGGCTTCCTGCGGACGATATCACGTTGGAGGAAGGCGATACCGATACTGCACCGTACGGGCTTGGCACCTATGGGTCTCGGTCGACGCCGGTTGCCGGGGCTGCGACAGCAATGGCCGCTCGAAAAATCCGCGCCAAGGCGCAGATGATCGCGGCCTATCTGCTCGAGGTCCATGACAACGATGTCGAATGGGATGTGGACCGTTTCTCGGTTAAAGGTGCGCCTGAGCGGTTCAAGACCATGAAAGAGATCGCTTTCGCCGCCTATAATCAGGCTATTCCGGGGCTGGAACCCGGTCTGGAGGCCGTCAGCTACTATGACCCCCCAAACATGACTTACCCGTTCGGGGCCTATATCTGTGTCATGGAGATCGATGTGGATACCGGTGAATGGGATGTTCGGCAGTTCTATGCGCTGGACGATTGCGGCACCCGGATCAACCCGATGATCATTGAAGGGCAGGTCCATGGTGGGGTGACCGAAGCGCTGGCCATCGCGATGGGGCAGGAGATTGCCTATGATGAGATGGGCAACGTCAAGACCGCGACGCTGATGGATTTCTTCCTGCCGACCGCATGGGAGACTCCGAACTACACCACCGATCACACGGTCACGCCATCTCCGCACCACCCGATCGGTGCCAAGGGCGTGGGCGAGAGCCCGAATGTCGGCGGCGTGCCTGCGTTTTCGAACGCGGTACATGATGCGTTCCGGCCCTTTGGGTTGGTGCAAAGCCATATGCCGCATGATCATTGGCGGATCTGGAAGATCGCCAATGGGTTGGGGATGCACGGGTAAACGGTTTCGAACCGGCTGTTGCCGGTCCGACCGAACGGAGGGGGTTCTACCCCCTCCGAACCTCCCCCGGGATATTTTTGGCCAGATGAAGATTGGATCCTGGTTTTGACTTTGAGTGATGTTCAGAACGGATTGGCCGCGCAGGGCTATGTTTCCGATGACCGGTTGGCGATGGCGCTGCATTTGGCACAGCAACTTGGGCGGCCATTGTTGTTGGAAGGTCCTGCTGGCGTTGGAAAGACCGAAGTGGCAAAGGCCCTGGCCGCGTGGCAGGACACCCGGTTGATCCGGCTGCAATGTTATGAAGGGCTCGATGCCGGTCATGCCATTTATGAATGGAACTATCAGCGTCAGCTTCTGGCGATCCGAGCGAGCGAGGCGCAGGGCGGAACGAGCGAAGCACAGCTTTTCTCAGATGAATATCTGCTGAAACGACCCTTATTAGAGGCTATTTCACAAGATGCCCCTCCGGTTCTGCTAATTGATGAAATTGACCGGGCCGACGAAGAATTCGAAGCGTATCTGTTGGAAATCCTCTCGGATTTTCAAATCACAATTCCCGAACTGGGTACGATCCCGGCGCGTTCAAAACCGATCGTTATTCTAACAGCGAATGGCACGCGGGACTTGTCCGATGCATTGCGCCGCCGATGTCTGTACAGTTTCCTCGACTACCCATCGCGTGAAACCGAAATGGCGATCCTGAAAGCCCGCATGCCCCAAGTTGAAGGGCAGCTGGCGCGCCAGATTGTTGGCGTCGTGCAGGCTTTGCGCAAAGAAGACTTGGAGAAGACTCCCGGAATTGCCGAGATGCTGGATTGGGCGGCAGCCCTTTCAGGATTGGGTGTTAACGACATGGCGCAGTCCCGCGAAGAGGTTCAGGCGACTCTTGTCTGTCTTCTGAAAACCGCAGCCGATTATGACGCGGCCCCGCCTGAAGTGATGGATCGCCTGATTGGAAAGGTGGCGTGATGCAGGTCACCCGGTTCCCTTCTCGTGCCTCTGGTCTAGCGGATCGCATGTCTGGTTTCATTGCACATTTGCGTATGAACGGGATGCGCGTCGGACCGGCTGAGACCGGGGATGCATTGGCGGTGCTGGCGGAAGTAGAGGCGACGGATTTGCCGCAGGCCAGACAAGCGCTGTGTGTCTTGCTGGCCGGTGACGCGGAAGGTTGGCGACAGTTTGACGATCTTTTCGATTCCTATTGGCTCAATGCCGGAAAGCAGCGCACCGGAGTGGCGCAAACCGCGCATGTTCGGGTGCAATCCGCCAAGCCGATGATCTGGCAGCAAGAAAGCCATGACATTCAGGAGTCCAGTTCCGATTCGGATCAGGACGCAACCCCTGATCCGGGCGACGGGGAGGCCGTGGGGAGAGACGGGAAGCTGATTGCGACCCGTACGGCCAACCTGTCGCGTCGGGATTTGCGTGAACTAATGGATGAAGACGCGCTGAAGCAGGCCGAACAAGCGGCGACAGCGCTGGCGCGCGCCATCCGCGACCGCCGCTCGCGCCGACGGAAAAAAGCGCTGCGGGGGCCTGCTCTGGACATGCGCCGAATACAGCGCGCCAGCCTTGCACGGGGCGGCGAGCCGATGGACCTGTATCGCCGTGCCCGCCCACCGCGTCCGATGCGGATCGTTGCACTGTGCGATGTAAGCGGTTCGATGACGGTATATTCGCGCGTCTTTCTGGCTTTCCTGAAAGGCCTGATTGGCACAGGAACCGAAGCGGACGCATATCTGTTCCACACGCGCTTGATGCGCGTCACGGATGCGTTGCGCGACCACGATTCGCTGCGCGCAGCAGGGCGGTTGTCGCTGATGGCCGAAGGGTTTGGCGGAGGCACGGATATTTCAGGCAGTCTTGAGCATTTTCTGAATGGATATGGCGCGCGCGCACTGAACGGTCGAACCATCGTATTGATCCTGTCCGATGGGTACTGCAGCTCGGACCCGCAAGCGTTGGGCGATGTATTGGCCCGGATTCGACGCAAGGCCCGGCGGATCGTCTGGCTGAACCCGTTGAAAGGCTGGCACGACTACCAGCCCATTGCCGCCGCAATGCAGGCAGCTGAGCCGTATCTGGACGCGCACCTGCCCGCAAACACGCTTGAGGCGCTGGCGGCGCTGGAGCCGCAATTCCGTAAGCTGTGAAAGGAGCCCACATGGCAAGCTTCGACATATTCGACACGATTGAGCAGCTGCGTAAAACTGATGAAGCCTTTTGCGTGGCCACGGTGTTGCGGACTGCGGATGCAACTTCGGCGAAAGCCGGGGGCAAGGCTGCGGTTACAAAAGATGGACGGATCCTGGGCCATTTGGGCGGGGGCTGCGTTCAACGTGCGGTTCGATCCTCGGCCCAGCAGGCGTTGGCCAGTGGTTCGCCGCAAATGATCCGGGTCAAACCTTCGGAAAAGGTGGTGAACATGGCCGATCCTGATGGCATTCAGACGTTCAAAAGCGGTTGCCCGTCCGGCGGCACTGTCGATCTGCTTGTCGAGCCGTATCAGCACGCACCGCGATTGGTGATTTTTGGCGAGTCGCTGATTGCAGTGGCACTGGCCGCCCATGGGGCACTGGCTGGGTTTCGCGTGTGTCTCAGTGACGCGTCAGAGACAGAAGGTGACTTTCAACGGTTCACTCTGGATTCCGTCCAAAACCTAGGGGTTGAGCCGCGGGACTTCGTTGTCGTGGCTTCGCAAGGACAGGGCGATGCCGCCGCCCTAGCCGCCGCTCTGCAAACGGACGCCAAGCGGGTGTCGATGGTGGCCAGCCATCGCAAGGCCGAAACGCTGGTGGCCAAGCTGATATCGCAAGGTTTGGACCCGATACGAGCTGCGCGGCTGAAGTCACCGGCAGGTCTGAACATCCACGCGATCGACCCGCATGAGATCGCCGTGTCGATCCTGGCTGAAATTGTGCTTTGGCGAAATAGTGACAAATCCAAAACGGAGTCCCATGATGAGAAACGTGCTTAAACGCCTGAGGTCCCTGTGGCCCGCGCGTCCCGAACAAACTCCGGAAGAGGCGACAGAGACCGCGCTTCTGGTTTATCCAAGATGCTGTTGAACAAAGGAAAGTTGAATGGAACTGAGTGACGAAGTCCGCATCTCTGCGCCGCGGGATGTGGTATACAAGGCTCTGAATAATCCCGAAATCCTGCAGGAATGCATCCCAGGGTGCGAAGAGCTGATCCAAAATTCACCCGAAGATCTGGAAGCCAAGGTGGTCTTGAAAATCGGCCCCGTCAAAGCCCGGTTTGCGGGCGCTGTGACGCTGGACACTGCCAATGCACCGGACGGGTTTTCCTTGACCGGGGAGGGCAAGGGCGGTGCCGCCGGATTTGCCAAGGGTGGTGCAGACGTGACGCTGACTGAAGATGGGGACGAAACCGTTCTGGCTTATACAGCCAAGGTCGAGGTTGGTGGAAAAATCGCCCAACTGGGCAGCCGCCTAATCGCTGGTACGGCGAAAAAGCTGTCGGGCAAATTTTTTACCCGGTTTGGCGAAGTTGTTTCAGAACAATCCGTCACTTAAGGCGCGTGACAGGGCCGGTGAATGGACCGGCCCGCGTCAGATCACATCCCACGGAAACTCAATTCCGGTAAGAGAATATCAGTGGTTTGATTTCAAGGAGATTTGGTGCCCAGGAGAGGACTCGAACCTCCACGTCCATACGGACACTAGCACCTGAAGCTAGCGCGTCTACCAATTCCGCCACCTGGGCAGGTGTCGTGGAGGGGCGTTTAAGCCCACTGGCAGGGAGGGTCAACCAGATTCGGGAAGATTTTTGAAAGTTTTTTTCACACATTCAAATTCAGCTTGAATTGGTTGGTCTTTTCACTGACGCGCGGCGTTATTGCGCCTTGTTTGACAAGCCTCAGAGCGCTAGATCGAAAGAGGACCCACAAGCAGGAGCCCTCTCATGTCTAAAATGGTCACGATTTATGGCGGATCGGGATTTGTCGGCCGGTATATTACGCGGCGCATGGCAAATGAAGGGTGGCGTGTCCGGGTGGCAGTTCGGCGCCCGAATGAGGCGATGTTTGTCAGGCCCTACGGTGTGGTCGGCCAGGTCGAACCCATTTTGTGCAACATCCGTGATGATGCCTCGGTTGCGGCGGCGATGCACGGGGCAGACGCGGTGGTGAATTGCGTCGGTGTTTTGAACGAGCTGGGCAAGAACGCCTTTGACGCCGTGCAGGCTGATGGGGCCGAGCGGATCGCGCGTTTGGCAGCCGAACAGGGCATTTCCCAAATGGTTCATATCTCGGCCATCGGAGCGGACGCCGAGTCCGACAGCGAATATTCGCGAACCAAGGCGCATGGTGAGGCCGGTGTGCTGACCCATATGCCAGATGCAATTATTCTGCGGCCGTCTGTGATTTTCGGAACCGAAGATCAGTTCTTTAATCGTTTTGCCGGGATGACCCGGATGGGACCATTCCTGCCGCTGGTCGGAGCCGAAACCAAATTCCAGCCGGTCTATGTGGATGATGTGGCCAAGGCCGCTGTTCAGGGCGTCCTGGGCCAAGCTGAAGCCGGTGTGTATGAGCTGGGAGGGCCCGAGGTGAAAACCTTCCGCGCGCTGATGCAGCAGATGCTTGATGTAATTTACCGACGCCGAGTGATCATCGGAATGCCCTTCTTTGTGGCCCGCATAATGGCGGGCGTGTTGGACATCTTGAAGTTCGTCAGCTTCCAACTGTTCCCGAACCACATCCTGACGCGCGATCAGTTGAAAAACCTGCGCCGCGACAATGTTGTTTCCGACGGGGCCAAAGGATTTGCCGATCTTGGGATCGAGCCAGCGACGCTGGAATCCGTGCTGCCTGATTACCTGTGGAAGTTCCGCCCTTCGGGTCAGTACGACGACATCCAGAACTCGGCCAACAATCTGCGGACCTGATCAGCTATAGGCGATTACAAGCAGGATGGCGCCCAGGATCACGCGGTAGATGACATAAGGTGTAAAGCTGACACTGCGCAGCAGGCGCATCATTAGGGCCAAGGCTAGCAGGGCTGAAATAAAGGCAAAAAATGCCGCGATTGCCCCGTCTCGGGCCAATTGGGCGTCTGCTGCGCGGATCACATCGACCGACAACAAAACGCCTGAGGCAAGAATGGTCGGAATCGACATCAACATCGCGATCCGCGCGCCATCCTCGCGCGTATAGCCCAGTTGGCGCGCGCCGGTGATGGTAATGCCTGATCGGGATGTTCCGGGTATCAGGGCGAGAACCTGCCACAGCCCCATGATCAACGCATCGCGCAGACCCCATTCGCTTGCCTCTTTGGTCTGCGGTCCTTTTTGATCGGCCCAATACAGAACGAGGCCAAAAACCAGCATGGTCCAGCCAATGACCGCCATTGACCGAAACGCCTCGATCAGGCCGGTTTTGAACAGGATAGCCCCGACAATCACGGTGGGAATCGTGGAGATGATCAGACCCATGGCCAGCTGCGCCTGTGGTGTGTCGACCTGTCCGATCAACGCCCGCGGCAGTCCGGAGACGGCCTGTTTCACATCGGACCAGAAATACAGAATCACAGCGCCCAAAGTGCCCATATGCACGGCCACGTCGATGGCCAGACCTTGATCGTCCAGCCCGGTCAGGCTGGGCAGCAGTATCAAATGACCAGATGAAGAGATCGGCAAAAACTCAGTGATACCCTGAATAATCGCCGCGAGAATCAATTGAAAAAGACCCATCTGCCCCGCCGTGTTGTGGTCACGTCCTTGTTTGCTCAATGGGTATAAGTGCGCTGTGGAAAAGGAAAGCATGCATATAGGTCCGAATCGGAACTAAAAATCATGTTAAATTTCAAACCGCCACCAAATTTCTCGCTAATTTTCGAAATTAGGTCAGTATAGTTGACTTTTCATCCGATCCTGCATCTCTTAAAGAGACGTGACCAAGCCAATTCATGGAGTTTGACCCGTGGCCAAGCAACCGATGCTGAAATTTGTGCAGATCGACCGCGTCATGCCCGAAAAGCGTGCCGCCGATGACCGCAGAGAAGATTTTGATGAAATCTACGCCGAATTTGCAGCAGAAAAAGCCAAGGAACAAGCCAGCCGATGCAGTCAGTGCGGCGTTCCATATTGTCAGTCGCATTGCCCGCTGCACAACAATATCCCTGACTGGTTGCACCTGACCGCGACAGGTCGTCTGGAAGAAGCTTATCAAACCAGTCAGGCCACCAACACATTCCCCGAGATTTGTGGCCGAATCTGCCCGCAGGACCGCCTGTGCGAGGGCAACTGCGTGATCGAGCAATCGGGCCACGGCACGGTCACCATTGGCACGATTGAGAAATACATCACCGACACCGCGTGGGACAAAGGCTGGGTGAAACCCACCGCTCCGGGTGCCGAGCGCAGCGAAAGCGTTGGCATCATCGGTGGCGGCCCCGGTGGTCTGGCTGCAGCTGACATGCTGCGCCGGGCGGGCATTCAGGTCACGGTCTATGATCGTTATGATCGCGCAGGTGGTCTGCTGATGTACGGTATTCCGGGTTTCAAGCTGGAAAAAGACATCGTGCAGCGTCGCAATGACCTGCTGGCCGATGGTGGAGTCGAGTTCGTGCTGAATTGCGATGTGGACGCCGCTAAATTCGAGGAAATACGCACTAAGCATGATGCGGTGATCATTGCGACAGGCGTGTACAAATCGCGCGATCTGTCCATGCCCGGCAGCGGTCTGGCTGGCATTGAAAAAGCCATCGACTTCCTGACTGCGTCGAACCGCAAAAGTTTTGGCGATGACGTCGAAGACTTCGACAGTGGCCGCTTGAATGCCGAAGGTAAGAAGGTGGTCGTTATTGGTGGCGGTGATACCGCGATGGATTGTGTGCGGACCTCGATCCGGCAAGGTGCCACGTCGGTCAAATGCCTCTATCGTCGTGACCGTGCGAACATGCCGGGTTCGCAGCGCGAAACCCAAAACGCCGAGGAAGAAGGCGTGGTGTTCGAATGGCTGAGCGCGCCCAAGGGCTTTACCGGCGACGACACCGTTGCTGGCGTGATGGTGCAGAAGATGCGTCTGGGTCAACCCGATGCGACCGGCCGTCAAGCGCCAGAAGTGATCGAAGGCGCGGATTATGTCGAAGATGCCGATCTGGTGATTAAGGCGCTGGGCTTTGAGCCTGAAGACCTGCCCACCCTGTTCGGCCAGCCCGACCTGCCCGTCACCCGTTGGGGCACCGTCAAAGCAGCGTTTGAGACTGGCGCGACCGAGATGGACGGCGTCTATGCCATTGGTGACATCGTGCGCGGTGCATCTTTGGTGGTCTGGGCCATTCGTGATGGTCGCGACTGCGCCGATGCGATTATTGATCGCTTCAACGCCAAGGCTGCCATCGCAGCCGAATAACCCTAGCCCAGCGACAGGAGGGTCTGATGCCCGAATTGCAAGGTCAATGCATGTGCGGCGCGGTCACGGTGACCGCAACCCCGGCGCGGGATTCGCTGGGTGCCTGCCATTGTGATCAATGCCGTCGCTGGACCAGTTCGATGCTGGTAACCTTCGCGGCCGAGCCCGGCTATGCCGCCTTGGGACCGGTCAGGACCTACACCTCGTCGGATTGGGCCGAACGGGCATTTTGCTCGGACTGTGGTTCGGCACTGTGGTACCGGATCACTTTGCCGGGCGAGATGCACGGACAAACCCAAATGGCTGCCGGTCTTTTCGACGACACCGGCAACCCGCTGAAACTTGAACTTTACATAGATAAAAAGCCCGAGGGCTACGCGTTCGCAGGAGAGCGCCGGCAGATGACCAAAGCCGAGGTCGAAGCCATGTATGCCCTGCCGGAAGAAGGAGACAGCCAATGACCAAATATGATGCCGATTGGGTGCGGGCCGAAGAAGCCAAGCGCAAATGGATGGCCGAAAATGGTCTCTATTCCAAGGATGAAGAGCATTCTTCATGCGGTGTAGGTCTTGTGGTTTCGATTGACGGCAAAGCGTCGCGTAAGGTGGTGGATGCCGGGATCGACGCGCTTAAGGCAATCTGGCACCGCGGCGCGGTGGACGCAGACGGCAAAACGGGTGATGGCGCGGGTATCCACGTGCAGATCCCGGTTCCGTTTTTTTATGACCAGATCCGCCGCACCGGGCATGAGCCGCGACTGGATCAACTGATTGCGGTTGGTCAGGTCTTTTTGCCGCGCACCGATTTCGGTGCGCAGGAGCAGTGCCGGACCATCGTGGAAACCGAAGTTCTACGCATGGGCTATTACATTTATGGTTGGCGTCATGTACCGGTCGATGTGACCTGCTTGGGTGAAAAAGCCAACGCCACTCGCCCTGAGATCGAGCAGATCCTGATCTCGAACTCAAAAGGTGTGGATGAAGACACGTTTGAGCGTGAGCTCTATGTGATCCGTCGCCGCATCGAAAAGGCGGCACTGGCCGCCGGGATTTCAGATTTGTATCTAGCCTCGCTCAGCTGCCGGTCGATCATCTATAAGGGCATGATGCTGGCCGAGCAGGTCGCGGTGTTCTACCCCGATTTGATGGACGAGCGCTTTGAAAGTGCCTTTGCCATCTACCACCAGCGATATTCGACCAATACGTTCCCGCAGTGGTGGCTGGCACAGCCTTTCCGCATGCTGGCCCATAACGGCGAGATCAACACGCTGAAGGGCAACATCAACTGGATGAAAAGCCATGAGATCCGCATGGCCAGCGGCACCTTTGGTGACTATGCCGAGGACATCAAGCCGATCATCGCAGGTGGTTCGTCGGATTCGGCGGCTCTGGACTCGGTATTCGAGGTTCTGGTGCGTGCGGGTCGTTCGGCCCCAATGGCGAAAACCATGCTGGTGCCGGAAAGCTGGTCCAAACAGGCAGTCGAACTGCCGCAGGCGTGGCGCGATATGTATTCCTACTGCAACTCGGTGATGGAGCCGTGGGATGGCCCTGCCGCACTGGCGATGACGGATGGTCGTTGGGTCTGTGCGGGACTGGACCGGAATGGGCTGCGCCCGATGCGCTATGTCGTAACCGGCGATGGTCTTGTAATCGCAGGGTCCGAGGCCGGGATGGTGCCGATTGATGAGGCCACTGTGACCGAAAAAGGTGCCCTTGGCCCGGGTCAGATGCTGGCCGTCGATATGAAGAAGGGTAAGTTGTTCCGCGACACGCAGATCAAGAACAAACTGGCCCGTGCGCTGCCATTTGGCGAATGGGTTGGCAAGATTCACGATCTGGATGCCACGCTGGCAGGCGTGACCGAAACCCCGATTTTCTCGGGTGAAGAACTGCGCAAGCGTCAGATTGCAGCGGGTTATTCAGTAGAAGAATTGGAACAGATTCTCGCCCCGATGGCGGAAGACGGCAAAGAGGCGCTGGCCTCGATGGGTGACGATACGCCCTCGGCGGTTCTGTCCAAGCAATACCGCCCGCTCAGCCATTTCTTCAGGCAGAATTTCAGTCAGGTGACCAACCCGCCGATCGATTCTTTGCGCGAGTACCGCGTGATGTCGTTGAAAACACGGTTTGCGAACCTCAAGAACGTGCTGGATGAAGACAGCAGCCAGACCGAGATTGTGGTTCTGGAAAGCCCCTTTGTCGGCAACGCGCAATGGGACAAGCTGGTTGAAAGCTTTGATGCCCCGCTGGCCGAGATCGATTGTAGCTTCGAGCCCGGCCAAAGCGCACTAAGCGACGCATTAGCCCGTGTTAGAGCCGAAGCAGAAGAGGCCGTCCGGTCTGGCGCTGGGCATCTGGTTCTGTCCGACATGAACTCGGGCGAAGGTCGTGTGGCGATGCCCATGATCCTGGCCACAAGCGCGGTGCACTCGCACCTGACCCGTCAGGGCCTGCGGACGTTCTGTTCGTTGAACGTACGCTCGGCGGAATGTGTCGACCCGCACTATTTTGCGGTTTTGATTGGCTGTGGTGCGACCGTTGTGAACGCCTATCTGGCCGAGGATTCGCTGGCCGACCGTATTGATCGCGGCCTTCTGGACGGGACTCTGACCGAAAATGTCGCCCGCTTCCGCGAAGCGATTGATCAGGGCTTGTTGAAGATCATGGCCAAGATGGGAATCTCGGTAATCTCGTCCTATCGCGGCGGCCTGAACTTTGAGGCCGTTGGCCTGAGCCGTGCGATGGTGGCCGAATACTTCCCTGGAATGACCAGCCGGATTTCCGGTATCGGCGTTACCGGTATTCAGACCAAGGCCGAGGAGATCCACGCCAAGGCATGGGTCAATGGTCTGGACGTGCTGCCCATCGGTGGATTCTACAAAGCACGGAAATCGGGTGAGACCCACGCGTGGGAAGCGACATCGATGCATATGATGCAAATGGCTTGTAACCGCGCGTCCTATGAGCTGTGGAAGCAATACTCGGCCAAGATGCAGTCGAACCCGCCGATCCATCTGCGCGATCTGATGGATTTCAAACCGCTGGGCAAGCCGATCCCGATTGAAGAAGTGGAATCGATCACTTCGATCCGCAAGCGCTTTGTCACGCCGGGCATGTCGCTGGGCGCGCTGTCGCCCGAGGCGCACAAGACGCTGAACGTTGCGATGAACCGGATCGGTGCGAAATCCGACTCGGGTGAAGGGGGTGAAGACCCGGCGCATTTCGTGCCAGAGCCCAACGGTGACAACCCGTCGGCCAAGATCAAACAGGTCGCTTCGGGCAGATTCGGTGTGACCGCCGAATACCTGAACCAGTGTGAAGAGCTGGAGATTAAGGTCGCCCAGGGTGCAAAACCCGGTGAAGGCGGTCAGCTGCCGGGCATGAAGGTCACCGACCTGATTGCACGTCTGCGTCATTCGACCAAGGGCGTGACCCTGATCTCGCCACCACCGCACCATGATATCTACTCGATCGAGGATCTGGCGCAGCTGATCTATGACCTGAAACAGATCAATCCGCGCTGCAAGGTCACAGTGAAACTGGTGGCGTCTTCGGGTGTTGGCACGATTGCCGCCGGTGTGGCCAAGGCCAAAGCGGACGTGATCCTGATATCGGGCCACAATGGCGGCACAGGGGCTTCGCCCGCGACCAGCATCAAATACGCCGGTTTGCCGTGGGAGATGGGCCTGACCGAGGCGCATCAGGTTCTGGCGATGAACAACCTGAGAGACCGTGTGACCCTGCGGACCGATGGTGGCTTGCGCACCGGTCGTGACATCGTCATGGCTGCGATGATGGGGGCCGAGGAATACGGTATCGGCACCGCAGCGCTGATCGCGATGGGCTGTATCATGGTGCGTCAGTGTCAGTCGAACACCTGCCCCGTTGGTGTGTGTACGCAGGACGAATCCCTGCGGGCAAAATTCACCGGCAACGCCGATAAGGTCGTCAACCTGATCACCTTCTACGCACAGGAAGTGCGCGAGCTGCTGGCCAGCCTCGGTGCGCGGTCGATTGACGATATCATCGGACGGGCAGATCTGCTGGCGCAGGTCAGCCGTGGTTCAGCGCATCTGGATGATCTGGACCTCAACCCGCTGCTGATCACCGTCGATGGTGCCCATAACATCGTCTACAACCGCGACAGAGATCGCAATGCAGTGCCCGATACGCTTGATGCGGAGATTGTGCGCGATGCTGCACGGTTCCTGAAAGACGGTGAGAAAATGCAGCTGTCCTATGCGGTTCAGAACACGCATCGGACCGTGGGCACGCGAGTGTCCAGCCATATCGTGCAGAATTTCGGGATGCGGAACACGTTCCAGCCGGACCACTTGCACGTGAAACTGCAGGGCTCGGCCGGTCAGTCGCTGGGGGCCTTCGCGGCCCCGGGTCTAAAGCTTGAGGTGTCGGGTGATGCCAACGACTATGTCGGTAAAGGCCTGTCCGGGGGCACAATCGTCGTGCGTCCGCCGCAGGTCAGCCCCCTGAAAGCGGACGAGAACACCATTATCGGCAACACCGTTCTTTACGGGGCAACCGATGGTCACCTATTTGCGGCTGGCCGCGCGGGTGAGCGGTTTGCGGTACGGAACTCGGGCGCCACTGTGGTGATCGAGGGCTGTGGCTCGAACGGTTGTGAATACATGACCGGTGGTATCGCGGTGATCCTGGGTGGCATTGGCGCCAACTTTGGCGCAGGTATGACGGGCGGTATGGCTTATCTGTACGACCCCGAAGGCAAGGCCCAGCAGCTGATGAACATGGAAACGCTGGTGACCTGTCCGGTGACCGTCGACCATTGGGAAGATCAGTTGAAATCGCTGATCGAAACACATCAGGCTGAAACCAACAGTCGCAAGGCCGCCGACATTCTGCAGCATTGGGAGGTCGAAAAGACCAATTTCCTGCAGGTTTGCCCCAAAGAGATGCTGAACAAGCTCAGCCATCCTCTGACAACCGAGGCAACTGCTGTTCCCGCCGAGTAAGCGGAAATAGTTAGACCAAATCAGACCCCCGCGTGTCACCAAGGACACGCGGGGTTTTCAATTTACGTCCCGGACTTGCCTCGGATTACTTAGCCGCGCAACGCTCAGGCCACGTAACATAAACCGTTCCAAACCCGTCCACAGCGTCGTATAGCAACACAATGGCAAGAAAAGCAGCGCGCAAGTCGAGCAAAAAGAAAAGCAAGGCGTCTAAAACAAAAAAGCCACTGATCCCGCGGATTCGTCGTTGGGTCACACGCGCCGCTTTGGGTGTCGTGGCCTTCATCGTTGGGTTGGTTCTGCTGTACTCGGTGGTCAATCCGCCAGTGACTCATACGATCTGGTCCGAATGGCGACGATTGGGAAAGGTTGAGCGTGACTGGGTGCCGATAGAGGAAATTGCCCCGGTTATGGGCAGATCTGCGGTTGCCGCCGAGGACGCGAATTTCTGCCTGCATTGGGGCTTTGACGTTGAAGCAATTCGCGATGCGCTGGAAGATGGCGGCAGCCGGGGGGCCTCGACCATTACCCAGCAGGTCGTGAAGAACGTGTTCCTGTGGCAGGGGCGTAGTTGGGTGCGAAAAGCGTTTGAAACGTCGATTACGCCCGTCGTCGAAATCTTCTGGAGCAAACAGCGCATTCTGGAGGTCTATCTGAACGTTGCCGAGACCGGTCAGGGGGTTTTCGGGGTCGAAGCTGCGGCACAGCGATATTACGGAACAAGTGCGGCCAAGATGTCCCCAGTACAGGCCGCACGGCTTGCGGCGATCCTGCCGTCCCCTCGCAACAGATCCGTTACAGACCCATCGGTTCGGACCCGCAGACGGGCGGCATCCATACTGGATGGGGCGGCCACCATCCGCGCAGATGGTCGCGCGGATTGTTTCGAGGATTGAAACCCTATGCCTCTCAAGGCTAAAGCTGGGGGGTATTCACTGGTTCGATTGGAAGATTATGGCGCGTCTGTTTCATGTTCCCCTTTCCCCGTATTGCCGCAAGGTGCGCCTGTCGCTTGCGGAAAAGAAGATCGAAGTTGAGCTGGTCGAGGAACGATACTGGGAACAAGACCCAGATTTCCTGCGCCGCAACCCTGCCGGAAAAGTACCGGTATTGCGTCTTGATGGGCAGGTCTTGGCGGAGAGCGCCGCCATTTGTGAGTATATCGAAGAAACCCGCCCGGAACCGCCGCTGATGCCAAAAAAACCCGAAGCACGCTACGAGGTGCGGCGTCTGGTGGGTTGGTTTGATGACAAGTTCCATCACGAGGTCACATCGAGACTGCTGTATGAGCGGGTAAACAAGAAGGTGACGGGCGAGGGTTATCCCGACAGCAAAAACGTCAAGGCAGGCGCGAAGGCGATCAAGTATCATCTGGATTATATGGCATGGCTGCTGGATCATCGGCGCTGGCTGGCGGGGGATCAGATGACACTGGCCGATTTTGCCGCTGCTGCGCACCTGTCGGCGCTGGATTATATCTCAGACGTGGATTGGAACCGATCTCAGGCGGTCAAGGATTGGTACGCCAAGATTAAATCGCGGCCTGCTTTCCGTTCGATTCTGGCGGATCAGGTCCCTGGGTTCCGGCCACCGCCGCATTACGCCGATCTGGATTTCTGATAGGGTCAGGGTTCAGGGGGCCGTCTGCCCCCTCTTGGCCCGTTGGGCCAATTCACCCCCGAGGATATTTGCAGCCAGATGAAGAGCGGATCAGGTTTAAAAGAAAAGCTTGTGGCGCAGGCGCTGAGCGAGGGGTTTGTATCCTGTCGCATTTGCCGGCCTTGGGACGTGCCCGAGGTGCCGACGCGTCTGAAGGCCTTTCTGGATGCCGGGTACCACGGGCAGATGGGGTGGATGGACGAACGGACCCATTGGCGTGGCGATCCGGCTGAATTGTGGCCCGAGGCGCGGTCGGTCATCATGCTGGCCGAAAGCTATACGCCTGACCATGATCCGACCGAAGTGCTGAAGCATCCGGACAAGGCGGCGATTTCTGTTTATGCGCAGAACAAGGATTACCACGATCTGGTCAAGAAGCGGCTGAAGCGGTTGGCGCGCTGGCTGATTGCGGAAGCTGGTGGAGAGGTAAAAGTCTTTGTTGATACCGCGCCTGTGCCGGAGAAGGCTTTGGGCCATGCGGCAGGGCTGGGCTGGCAGGGAAAACACACCAATCTCGTAAGCCGCGACTGGGGAAATTGGGCCTTTATAGGCTCTGTTTTTACGACGTTGGACCTGCCTGCAGACATGGCTGAAACTGACCATTGCGGTAATTGTCGAGCTTGTTTGAGCGCCTGTCCGACGGAGGCGTTTCCCGCCCCGTATCAGTTGGATGCGCGGCGTTGCATTTCGTATCTGACGATCGAATATAAAGGGCCGGTCGACGAAGAGCTGCGCCAAAAGCTGGGAAACCGGATTTATGGATGCGACGATTGTTTGGCAGCGTGCCCGTGGAACAAATTCGCCATCGCAGCGAGCGATGTGCGGTATGCCGCACGTGATGATCTGAAAGCGCCACCGCTGTCCGAGCTTGCCCTGTTGGATGATGCGGCGTTTCGCGCGAAATTCTCGGGCTCGCCCATAAAGCGGATCGGGCGGGATCGGTTTGTGCGCAATGTGCTTTACGCGATTGGCAACTCGGAGCGGTCGGATTTGATGCATGTCGCGCAGTCGCTTGCCGATGATCCTGACCCAACGGTGGCGGACGCCGCGCGCTGGGCGGTGAAACGATTATCGTAAGTGACGCAAACAGGCTGGACGTGTCGGTCCAAACCGCTACACCCATCGGCAGCGAACAGGAAGGAGATCCCGATGGCGTTGGCTTTGGGGGTGGATACGGGTGGAACCTATACGGACGCAGTGCTGATCCGGGATGAAAAAGAGGTGATCGCCTCGGCCAAATCCCTGACAACGCGCGCTGATCTGGCCATTGGGGTTGGACAGGCGATTTCGGCAGTGTTGGATCAAGCACAGGCGTCGCCGGAGCAGATCTCAATGGCGTCTTTGTCGACGACGTTGGCGACGAATGCCTTGGTCGAAGGGCAGGGTGGTCGAGTCGCACTGATTTACATCGGGTTCAAGGAAGCAGATCTTGAGAAACATGGGCTGCGGGCTGCGTTGAAGGGCGATCCGGCGCTTGTGATCGGCGGTGGGCATACACATGCCGGGGGTGAGGCTGCACCATTGGACGTTGATGCGTTGGAAATCTTTTTGGCCTCGCATCAGGACGTTTCCGGTTTTGCGGTTGCGGCGCAATTTGCCACACGGAACCCGGCGCACGAGTTGCAGGCCGCGCGTATCATTTCTGAAAATACCTGCGCTCCGGTGACGTGCTCGCATCAACTCTCGGCCAAGCTAAACGGCCCGAAACGGGCGGTGACTGCGGTTCTGAACGCGCGATTGATCGGGATGATCGACCGTCTGATCGGGCGGGCGCAGGATCAGTTGATTGATCTGGGTATTAAAGCGCCGATGATGGTTGTGCGTGGTGACGGCGCGCTGATGAGCGCAGAACAGGCGCGTGAGCGGCCGATTGAAACCATCCTTAGTGGTCCTGCGGCCTCAATCGTCGGTGCAAGCTGGCTGACAGGGGTTCAAAACGCGCTGGTGTCAGATATTGGTGGTACGACCACCGATGTCGCGCTGATCCGGGACGGCAAACCGGCGATTGACCCAGCGGGCGCGCAGGTCGGCGGGTTTCGTACGATGGTTGAGGCGGTTGCCATGCGCACCCACGGACTGGGTGGAGACAGCCAGGTGCATGTGGTCACCGAAGGGCTGGGTGGCGGTGTGTTTTTGGGGCCGCGACGGGTGCTGCCGGTTTCCCTGATTGCCGCCGAGGCACCTGAGGTCGTTCACGCCGTTTTGGATACCCAACTAAGGGCGACGACTGTGGGTGAGCATGACACGCGGTTCGCCCGCCGTGTTCCCGGCATCAACGCCGACGGGTTGGGTGCGCGCGAAGAGTCGCTGTTGGAGAGGCTGGGCGAGAACGTCATGCCCCTAAGTGAGCTGCTGCGCACCCGTATGGAGAACGGAGCTTTGTCGCGTCTGGTGGATCGCGGTGTCGTTCAGGTTTCGGGTGTGACGCCATCGGATGCCAGCCATGTTTTGGACCGATTGGATGCCTGGGATGCGGACGCAGCCCACAAGGCGTTGGAGCTGGTTGCGCGCAAGCGGGTGGGGACTGGCGACAGATTGGCCGCCACCCCGGAACAGTTGGCGCAGATGATCGTGGATCAACTGACCGAACAAACATCTTTGACCTTGTTAGAGACCGCTTTTGCGGAAGAAACCGAAGGATTTGGTCTACCGCCTTTTGACCTGGCTCGGCATGTCCTGATGCAGAAAGGGCTGGCGCGGCATCGCGGTTTGCTGGCGCTGGACGCATCTCTGAACGTGGATGTGGTAGGTCTTGGCGCTTCGGCTTCAAGCTATTACCCGGCTGTCGGGGATCGTTTGCATTGCGCGATGATCCTGCCGGAACACGCAGGCGTGGCCAACGCGATCGGGGCGGTTGTTGGCCGGCTTACACTGCGCAGATCGGGAACGGTGACGTCCCCGTCCGAAGGGCGCTACCGGGTTCATCTGGAAGAAGGACCGCAGGATTTCACGGAATCCGACAAGGCCTTGGCGTTGCTGGAAACGGTTCTGAGGGATCAGGCCGAGGGCGCAGTGCGACAGGCCGGAGCGGCAGATATTCGGGTGGTTGTCGATCGCGACATCCGGACCGCGCGCATCGAAGCGCAGGACGTGTTTGTCGAAGCGATGATCACGGTCGAAGCCAGCGGGCGCCCAAGGGTGGCCAAAAGCTACTAGAAATAGCAAAAACAAGCGCCCTATCCACAAGTTATGGTAGGATGTTCTAAATTTGGATTCGACTCAGTGTTTGGCTTGTGGATAAAATAAAAGCACCCGGGGATTCCCGGGTGCAAACCGCTGCTGAGCAACGGGCTGTGTCTCCAAACACACGTCGAGACTCACATAGTCTGGCGTAAACGGTCAAGCGCAAAGCAGTATTCTATATCAAGTGCGGGCATGAAATCGCGCAAATTAGGAGGTACTGTTATGTACTTTAAACTATATCGAGACCTTTCCAACGATTGGCGTTGGACACTCAAGGCTGCAAACCACCTTACTATCGCGGATTCTGGTGAAGGGTATCGCAACAAGTCCGACGCCCTAAATGGGATCAGACTAGTTAGGGGTTCGGGCAGCGCACCGGTCTATGAGTAAAAGGTTTGGCGGCGCGTCGGACACGCGCCGCCATTTTACTCAGCTGCGTCGCGTTTGGGCAGAACCCAATCGGGGCGTGGGAAGTGGCAGGTATATCCGTTGGGGATGCGCTCAAGATAATCTTGATGCTCGGGCTCGGCCTCCCAGAAATCGCCTACGGGTTCGACCTCGGTGACGACTTTGCCCGGCCAGATGCCGCTGGCATTCACATCGGCAATCGTGTCTTCCGCCATCTGTTTTTGGGTGGCATTCACATAGTAAATGGCCGAGCGATAGCTCATCCCGCGGTCATTGCCCTGACGGTTCACAGTTGTCGGGTCGTGGATCTGAAAGAAGAACTCGAGCAGGTCGCGATAGGTAATCCGCGAGGGGTCGAAAATGATTTCGATCCCTTCGGCATGAGTGCCGTGGTTGCGGTAGGTGGCGTTGGGTACGTCGCCGCCGGTATAGCCGACGCGGGTGCCAGACACACCGGGTAGCTTGCGGATCAGGTCCTGCATGCCCCAAAAGCAACCTCCGGCAAGAACAGCGCGTTCAGTGGTCATTGGATGTCCTCCACATGGATCAGGTATTCGCCATACCCTTCGGCCTCCATCTCATCGCGATGAATGAACCGCAATGAGGCAGAGTTGATGCAGTAACGCAGCCCGCCGTGTTCGCGCGGACCGTCAGGAAACACATGCCCCAGATGACTATCCCCATGTTTCGAGCGGACCTCGGTCCGGATCATCCCAAGCGTGCGATCTTCGATTTCTTCGACATGCTCGTGCACGATGGGTTTGGTAAAGCTGGGCCAACCGCACCCGGATTCGTATTTGTGGGCTGAGGCAAACAGCGGTTCGCCCGAGACGATATCGACGTAGATACCTGGTTCCTTGTTATTCAGCAGTTTTCCGGTGCCAGGGCGTTCGGTGCCGCTGCGTTGGGTTACGTGGTATTCTTCGGGTGAGAGAGCGGCAATGGCCTCGGGGTCTTTGGTGTAGCGGGTCATGGCTTCTCCGGTGTTGATGCGATCTGGGTTTCTATTTGGGCACAGTGGCGCGGAAATCAAAATCATATTTCAGCCGGCTCGCGTTCTCGTGCAGGTGATCCGAATGCCAGACGCGTACGTAATTCACAATAAAGGAGGTGACGCCATGTTCAGACTGCTTCTGTTATTCGCCCTATTGCTGGTTGCCCGCGTGGTTCAAGCAGCACCTTTGACTGGTGAATTTGTCTCGATCGACGGCGGCACTTTGTCCCTTGAGGATTGGCGAGGCAAGCCGATACTGGTTGTGAACACGGCATCCCATTGCGGATTCACAGGGCAATATGCTGGCTTGCAAAAGATTCATGACACCTATGCTGATCGAGGTCTCGTGGTTTTGGCCGTCCCTTCGGATTCGTTCAATCAGGAATTGGGCACGGCGGCAGAGGTCAAACAGTTCTGCGAGATTAACTATGGCTTGACCTTTCCCATGACCGACATCACGTCAGTAAAGGGCGTTGCGGCCCATCCGTTCTACCGTGCGGTTGCTCAGCAGACGGGATTCGTACCCAAGTGGAATTTCAACAAGATCCTGATTGATCCAGCGGGTGAAGTGATTGCGACCTATGGGTCGAACGTCAAGCCGGATTCACCGAAACTGTTGCGTCAGGTTGAGGCCTTGCTCCGCTGATCGGTTTGCCGGGACAACTGCACCGCAAGAATACCCAGCGTTGTGACACCGACACCTACTGCATCCATGGGCCCAAGTTTTTCGCCCAGGAAAACTGCGGCGACGGCCACACCAAACACCGGGTTCAGAAAGTGAAAAGTCGCGGCCCGGATCGCGCCGATTCGGTTCAACAGCAGGAACCAGATCAGAGTGGCTAACAGTCCCGGGAACAGCGTTGTATAGGCAAACGCCAGAACCCACGGACCGTTAGGGTGAATATAGATCGTCTCGAATACGGGGGCTGCGAGGAACAGAATTGCTGCGCCCACAAGCATCTGAAGTCCGACTACCATCATGAAATTGCCGCCGGAGGTTGCCCCGCGCACAGCCAAGGTCGCAAAGCTGAGCGCCAGTGCCCCAAGCCCGCACAACATGACGCCAAACAGGTCTGCGCCCGCGCTTATCCGGCTGCTCATGATCAACGCGACGCCCGCGAAACCGGCCAGCAACCCGAACACGCCCAGCGGTCGAAGTTTTTCGTGGAAAAGGGTCCAGCTGGCCAGCGCGACGATCAGGGGCATTGTCGAAGCAATAATCGCCGCAATAGACGCCTGTACGGTCTGCATTGCGTAGAAATTCAGACCCAAATACAGGGCATTTTGGCATATTCCGAACAGGATGGTTGCGTACCACTGCGCGCGAGTTAGACGCCAGCTTTGGCCCATGGCCCGCGCAATCGCGACCCCCAGCAACCCCGAAATCAGAAATCGCAGCGCCAGTGAGAACAGGGGCGAGGCATCGGCGACGATGATCCGCGCCGAGGTAAAGGCTGACGACCAAATGAAGGCAAATGCCAGCCCCATGGCTATGGCGCGCAAATCCATGGTGACCCTTTCCCAAATGCCGCGACTGTTTCCGAAATTCCTGAAACGCGCAAGCGCCGCGCGTCAAAATAAACACAGGTTTCGCCTGTTGCATTCAGCATTGGCAGTTTTGTTGATTGACTAGTCAATTAAAGCTATACGATCCGCACTCTGACTAACCAAGGGAGGAATGTTGGTGCTTTTGGAGTATATTCTGTCTTTCGGCGTCCTGCTGGCATTGGGCCTGGTCGCTTTCTTCGTCGTGAAATGGTGGAACCTGCGTTGTGTGGGCGTCACGCCTGTGCATCTGTTCACCTTCATTGCGATCCTGTTCACGTCCGGTCTGGATGTCGGCCTGATCATGTTCCCGCTGACCGAGTTTGGCGGCTATGCCGAGGAACCGGCCTATGCCTTTGCGAACCCGCTGGCCATCGAGTTCGGCTTCTGGGGTTTCCTAATCTGGGCCTTCTACTTCCTGACAGCGTTCTATTTCTGCGTCATCGAACCCCGCGTGAAGTTCTTTGAGATCCCGTTGGTCAAGCTGATCAACAACGTGGTCATCATTGGCACATGCGCCTTTACCGCCAGCCTGTTCCTGATCTACCTGCCCGGCTATCTGCCCGAGGTTGGAGATGGCGAATCCGTGGTCACCACTTTCTATGTCATCGTATTTGTTGTCATTCTGGCGGCGGCTTATTCGTCAACCGACCTGAAATACGTGCGTATCCTGTCTGTAGGTTCGACTATCCTGTTCCTCACGCTGATCCTCGGAATGTGGATTGCCGCCGGCATGGGCATGACCGGAATTGTTGAAACCGGCAGCAATATCGGTGCCTATTTCACCAATCTGCACAAGTTCGTGTTGCCGCTGACTGATTATCACGCCTTCTACCTGTTCTGGTGGTTCGCGTGGTCGATCATGATTGGCCAGTTCACCTCGCGCTTTGTTGGTGGGTTGAAAACCTGGCAATTGCTGGCGGCGCTGCTGATCTTCCCGTCGATCCCGTTGGCGATCTGGTTCACCGTTCTCTACTACTATCACCTGAACGGCATCAGCACCGCGGGCATCACCAACATCGCGATGGTGATCGTGGGCGTGACCTTTGTGATCAACTCGCTGGACTCCCTGATCCGCCTTTATACCGACAACCTGAACCTGACAGTCGAGCGGTTCGGCAAGGCGATCTACGTCGCAGGCAACGTCGCTTTGTTGTTTGTCCTCACCCTGCTGTTCCAAAGCCAGTGGCTGCAGATTCAGTGGATCGGAGCCGTGGTCGTCGGTCTATACTTGGCATGCGTGGTCTATATCCTGATCACCAGGCGCAAAGAGGTGATGAGCATCGATTCAATGCCAGAAGGTCGTGATCTGGACTTCCACAAGGTTGAGACGGTTCACTGATTAGTTAGTAACAGAACTTAAAAAAAGGGCGCCGCATTTGGCGCCCTTTTTTGCTACTCATCGCAGTATCAGATATGCGGACGAAGCCGACCTTGCAGAAAAGTGAGGGAATCCTTGAAAAAGCTTGCTTCCGCTGGGATGGTTTCTCCGACAGAGTTTTCTGAGGAATTTAGAATGCATTTTCCCAAACTTGCGGCGGTTTCGTCGATTTTTCTCACTATAGCCAGTTCCCAAGTGCTCTCCCAGGATGGGGGACCGATACTGTTCACAAACGTCAACGTGTTTGATGGTGTGAATGAGGAAATGATTACAAATGCCAATGTCGTTGTAACCGACAATCTGATCACAGATGTGTCCTCAGAACCCCTCGCCGTCGCCAATGGTATCGTCATCGATGGCGGCGGTCGCACGTTGATGCCGGGCCTGATCGACGTACACTGGCACACGCTTTACTGTTGCAATCCGCAGAGTGTGGTTGTGACCGGCGATATTCTTGAGGTCGCGGTGCGGGGTGCCATCGGGTCCGAAGGCACGTTAATGCGCGGCTTTACAACGGTGCGCGACGTTGGCGGCAATTCATTTGCCATAAAACGGATGATTGACGCAGGCGAGATCGAAGGCCCCCGTATACTGCCGTCCGGCCCACCCGTGACACAAACCGGCGGCCACTTTGACTATCGTCCCTACCAAGCGGTTCCGACGAACGGCGCGGATTCGCAATGGTACTGGTACAGCGTTGGTTTGATGGCGCAGGCTGATGGTGTTCCGGAAGTGGTCAAACGCGCGCGTGAAATCATGCGCATGGGCGCAAGCCAGCTTAAGATTTCCACCGGTGGCGGGGTGTCATCCACTTATGACCCTCTGGATGTACGCCAATACACCAAGGCCGAAATCGAGGCTTTCGTAGAGGTGGCCGACACCTACAACACCTATGTTGCATCTCATGTCTTCACGGACGAGGCCGTGGAAATTGCCGTTGCCGCTGGCGTTAAGTCCATCGAACATGGCTTTTTGATGAGCCGCGAAACGATGGAACTGATGCGCAACAATGAAGTTTGGTTGTCAGTGCAGCCCCTGCTGGATGACGAGGATGGCTTTTCTTTCGACGACCCTGTTAGCCAGCAGAAATGGATCGACGTCACCAACGGTACAGATTTCACCTACAAAACGGCGAAAGAAGTTGGCGTGAAAGTCGCTTTCGGCACCGACATCTTGTTCGATCCCAAACTGGCCGAACGTCAAGGCGCGTTCCTTGCCAAATTGCAGCGCTGGTACACGCCATACGAGGTGCTGAAAATGGCGACTTCAACCAATGCTGAACTGCTCAAACTCTCAGGCCCGCGCCACCCCTATCAACAAGGTGACTTGGGTGTAATCGCAAAGGGCGCTTATGCCGACTTAATCCTTGTGGACGGCAATCCGCTGCAAGATATCGACCTGATCGCAGACCCGCATGAGAACTTCGATCTGATCATGAAAGACGGCAAAGTCTACAAGAACACGCTGGACTGAGTTCCAGATGAAGTCCTTTGCTCAAAGCCAATTTTGTAACGACTGCTTTGTGCTCATAGCTGACATACCCAAAAATTTGAACCGAGAAGCGAAATAGAAAAAGGGCCCCCAAGCGGCGGCCCTCAATCGTTTGCACTGAAAGCTGAGGTCAGCCGTTCACGCTGTCCTTCAGAGCTTTCGCAATGGTCATTTTGACCACTTTGTCCGCTTCTTTCTTGAACTGCTCGCCGGTGGCGGGGTTGCGCACCATGCGCTCGGGGCGCTCGCGGCAGTAGATTTTGCCAACGCCAGGCAGGGTCACTGCGCCGCCGGCTGAAACTTCGCGGGTGATCAGGCCGGTCATGGCCTCCAACGCTGCGTTTGCAGCTTTCTTGTCGGTTCCCATTTCCTCAGCGAGAGCAGCCACCAGCTGAGTCTTTGTCATAGGCTTTGCCATTTCTTGGTCTCCTTAACGTGCCCGATACATAGGGCCTCACCGCGTAACTGTAACGGGATATTGTGGTCGAACACAACGAATAGTAGCGTTGAAAACCCTAAAAATATGGGGAAATCGTTGCTTTTTTGCGTCAGAGAAAGGCTGTTTCGTCGAAAGAACGTAATTTCCGGCTGTGCAGACGCTCTAACGGCATGCCGCGCAGATGTTCCATCGCCCGAATTCCGATAGCAAGATGGCGACTGACCTGGGTGGTATAAAAGGCAGATGCCATGCCCGGAAGCTTTAATTCGCCGTGCAGCGGTTTGTCAGAAACACACAACAACGTGCCGTAGGGAACCCGAAACCGATAGCCATTTGCAGCGATGGTTGCGCTTTCCATATCCAGTGCAATGGCGCGGGATTGGCTGAGCCTTTGCACAGGGCCGGATTGGTCGCGCAGTTCCCAGTTGCGGTTGTCGACCGAGGCGACGGTGCCTGTGCGCATGATCCGCTTAAGCTCGTATCCTTCCAACTCGGTAACCTCGGCCACGGCGCTTTCCAGCGCGACCTGAACCTCGGCCAGCGGCGGGATCGGAACCCAGACCGGCAGGTCATCGTCCAGCACCTTGTCTTCACGCAGGTAGGCGTGGGCCAGAACGAAATCCCCCAGCGCCTGCGTGTTACGCAGCCCGGCACAGTGGCCGACCATCAGCCAGGCGTGGGGCCGCAGAACGGCGATATGGTCAGTGGCCGTTTTAGCGTTCGAAGGCCCAACGCCGATATTGACCAGCGTGATCCCGGACCCGTCCTCGCGTTTCAGGTGATAGGTTGGCATTTGCGGCAGCTTCAGCGGTTGGGCCAACTCTTCCTCGGAGCCCTTGATCTCGACATTCCCGGTCGAAACGAAGCTGGTGTAACCGCTGTCCGGATCGGCCAATTGCGCGCGCGCGTAATTCTCGAACTCAGAGACGTAGAACTGGTAGTTCGTGAACAGGACATGGTTCTGGAAATGGCTGGGATCCGTCGCGGTATAATGCGCAAGCCGGGCCAGCGAATAGTCGACGCGTTGGGCAGTAAACAAGGCTAGCGGACCGGCTTCATCCTCGTGGTCGTACACCCCGTTGACGATATCATCGTTGGTCGTGGTCAGGTCGGGAACGTCAAAGACATCGCGCAACGTGAATCCGGCCGCGCCCTGTTGCGGAACGTGCAGATCGGGATTGTTGGCAACCGCGAAATGCACCGGGATCGGCGTGTCGGACGGCCCAATCGTAACCGGCTGGTCGTGGTTTTTGATCAGCAACGCGATCTGCTGGGTCAAATAAGACCGAAATAAATCCGGTCGCGTAACGGTCGTGGCATGAATACCGGGTTCTGAGACGTGGCCAAAACTCAGGCGGCTGTCGACATGCGCATAGGACGACGTTCTGATACGAATTTCCGGGTAATAGGCTCTGAAACGTGCAGTAGGTGCGCCGTGTTCAATGGCTGCCGAGAAACTGTCGCACAGAAAGCGGGTTGCTTGTTCATAGAGCGCTTCCAACCGAGCGACCGCTGCCTTGGGGTCGGTGAATTGTTCCGGTTTAGGTGCGTCGGGTGTTTTTATTATTGTCATGCAAGTGGTTCCAGAAGATCAATCTTTTCAAAAGTGCGCACATCCACCAGACCCAGGTCAGAAATCCGGAGTTCCGGGATCACGACCAGCGCCAGCAATGAGTGCTGCATATATGCGTTGTTGAGGGTGCAGCCGCAGGCCACCATCGCGGCAACCATGTCGTCGGCCTTGGTAGCAACCTGTGATACAGGGCTGTCAGACATCAGGCCCGCAATGGGCAATTCGACCAGCGCCAGTTCTTCGCCATCGCGGAAGATGGTTATGCCACCACCCACCTCGGCCAGCCGATTTGCGGCCAGTGCCATCTGTTCGCGATCCGTGCCGACTACGATCATGTGATGACTGTCATGTGCCACGGTCGAGGCCATGGCCATTTTGCCCTGATATCCGAATCCGGAAACGAAAGCGTTCGTCACGCCGCCCGTCGCCTGGTGCCGTTCAACCAGCGCGATCTGGCAGACATCGTCGTCGCCCTCGACCAATCCTTCGATGATCGGCAGTTCAGCTTTCAGAGCTTTGGTCGGAGCCTGGTTTTCCACCACGCCGATCACGTTGGCCTGCACGCGGTTTGCCCCTGCAGGTGCTTGAATTTCGAAATCAGCAGCGGTCAGCGTATGCCCCAGATGCACGGTGTTCCGGGCGGTATCAGGCCAGTTGAGGTGCGGGCAATCCACGGTGATTTTGCCGCTGTCGGCGACGATCTGACCGCGCGCAATCACGGTGTCGATGGGTAGTTCTTTCAGGTCCGAGCTAAGGATAATATCCGCGCGCCGCCCCGGTGTGATCGAGCCGATCTCACGTTCCAGCCCGAAATGGGTCGCCGTGTTGATCGTCGCCATTTGCAGGGCAATCAGCGGATCACATCCGCAAGCGATGGCGTGCCGAACCACGCGATTCATATGGCCGTCATTAACCAGCGTGCCTGAGTGGCAATCGTCGGTGCACAGGATAAAGTTGCGCGGGTCCAACCCTTTTTTCGTGACCGCAGTGATTTGGCTTTCCACGTCATACCAGGCCGAGCCCAGCCGCATCATCGACCGCATCCCCTGCCGAACACGTGCGATCGCGTCTGCCTCGCAGGTACCTTCGTGATCATCCGCCGGACCCCCGGCAACATAGGCGGCAAAATCAGGCCCTAAATCAGGCGAAGCGTAGTGTCCTCCTACGGTTTTCCCGGCGCGTTGCGTTGCGGCGATTTCCGCCAGCATCTTTGGGTCGCCATTGATGACACCGGGAAAGTTCATCATCTCGCCCAAGCCGATGATGCCGGGCCAGCTCATCGCTTCGGCCACGTCTTCGGCGGTAATTTCATACCCTGTGGTTTCCAACCCCGGTGCGGAGGGGGCACAGGACGGCATCTGGGTAAAGATGTTCACCGGTTGCATCATCGCCTCGTCATGCATCATGCGTACGCCGTCCAGGCCAAGGACATTTGCGATCTCATGCGGGTCGGTGAACATGCTGGTGGTTCCATGCGGAATGACAGCGCGGGCAAATTCAGCCGGGGTCAGCATGCCCGATTCGATATGCATATGGGCATCACACAGCCCAGGGATCATATAGCGCCCGGTGGCCTCGATGACCTGAGTCTCTGGGCCGGCGCAATGTGATGCATCGGGTCCGACGTAAGCGATGCGCCCATCAGCGATCGCAATGTCATGGTTCGGAAGGGTTTCGCGGCTGTGCACATTTACCCAGATTCCGCCGCGAATGACCGAATCTGCAGCTTCACGACCTGCGGCTACGGCAATCAGACGGGGGGCGACATCGGGCCAACTAGGGAAGGGTGTGTGTTCCATGGCCCAACTTTCCCGAATGCGCAGGAAGGTTCAACCCCTTGTGAACAGGTATCATCAAACCGTCACGCAGCGCGTCAGCGCTGCACTGTCCAACCAGAAGAGACGCCCGGCAGGGCATCGATGATGGGCGGGAGCAAGCCTCGGTTATTTCTGTGTATCATGCTCCAGCTCGCGGCGAACCCAATTGGCAAACGCTATAGCACCGGGGCTTTCTTCGGCGCGCGGTGACAGAAGCAGATAATAGGCTTCAGGCATGGGTGCGCGATGGGCGAACGGGGCTACTAAACGACCTTGCGCAATCAGGTCACTGGCAATGGTGTCATGCGCCAGACACAGCCCTCCGCCAGCCATGGCAACGGACAAGCTGACCAAGTAGGTCGTCGAATAAGTGATTGCAGGATTTGCCCAGTTTAGACCCTGTTCCTCAGTCCAACCCAGCCAATTCGACAGCAGGTTCGAGCAGTCAAAAAGCGGGTGTTGTTGCAGGTCTTCCAACGTCACGTGATAGCCCGGCGCACAGACTGGATAGTAGTGATCAGTTCTCAGTAATTCGGTTCGAACCGTATCTGACGGTCGTAGTGAATAACGGATTTCCACGGCGGCCCCTTCGGCCATTTCGCGCGGCTCCCAAAGCTCAGTAAAGATATTCAGCTGAACATCGGGATGTAACGCCCTGAAATTCGGCAGTCTGGGTGCCAGCCAATTCACGGCAAAGGTGATGTTGCTTTGAACTTGAACCGCGTTCTGCTGGGCGCCGGTCACGGCCTGAGTTCCACGTACGAGTGTCCGAAATGCCTCGCGCACCACCGGAAGATACGTGATGCCCGCTTCGGTCAGTTCCAACGCGCGTGGTCGACGCAAAAATAAAGGCTGGCCAAGGTACCCTTCCAAAGACTTGATCTGCTGGCTGACCGCGCTTTGCGTCATGTTCAGATCCCGGGCTGCGCCGGTAAAGGACAAATGCCGCGCCGCCGCCTCAAACGTGCGGAGCCAACCCAGCGGAGGAAGTGGTTTTTGCATGCGTATAACCTTGCCATTAGTTCAGCTAATGGAATAGTTGCGTTTTTTTCGTTGGTCAATTTTTGACGCTACAGGCACGATTTCCGAAAGTTCACAGCTATCCGCAAAGGATCCCGGAATGACTGTTACAAACCTGCGCGCCAATATCGACCACTGGGCCGAACGTGTTGATCTGGCTGCAACCTTTCGCTGGGTCGAGCGGCTGAACATGCACGAAGGTGTCGCCAACCATTTTAGTCTGGCGGTGAACCCGGAAGGCACCCAGTTCCTGATGAACCCGAACCAGATGCATTTTGCGCGGGTCAAAGCGTCAAACCTGTTGCTGTTGGATGCCAATGACGCCGAAGTGATGAGCCAACCCGGTGCACCGGATCCGACGGCGTGGGGTCTGCACGGATCAATCCACCGCCACTGTCCGCATGCGCGCTGTGTGATGCACGTGCATTCGATCTTTGCGACTGTCCTCGCATCGTTGGCGGATAGCACCTTGCCCCCGATCGATCAGAACACGGCCACTTTCTATAACCGGTATGTGATCGATCAGGAATTCGGAGGCCTCGCCTTTGAAAGCGAAGGTGAGCGCTGTGCATCCATGCTGTCGGTCCCCAAGAAAAAGGTCATGATCATGGGCAATCACGGTGTTCTTGTGATCGGCAGTGACCCGGCGGATGCTTTTAACAGGCTTTATTATTTTGAACGCGCAGCGGAAACCTACATCCGAGCGCTGCAGACCGGCCAGCCATTGCGCGTCCTGCCAGATGAGATTGCCGAAAAGACTGCGCAAGAATTGGAAGACTATCCCGATCAGGCCCAGGCTCATTTGCGAGAGATCAAGGCCTTACTGGACGATGGCGGCTCTGACTACGCCACATGACAACCTCATCAGGGTAACGACCATGTCTGACACTCCACAGAATCCGGAATCCGCCCGCTGGCACTATCATCCTGAAGGCCCGGTGGGGTTAAACCCCTTGTTCAATTGGCCACCACGTCCGTCAGCTGTGCTGAAATGGTACAGCGGGGCGTGGCTGCAGATCACGGCATTAACCTTGTGCCTTGCGCTGGCGGTCACCGCCTATGCTCTCTTTTTCCCGTCCTTGGAAAGTATGCAAAGCTTTGCACTGGGTTGGATGTTTCGCATCTGGCTGCTGAACATGGTGCCACAGATCCTGATCGCAGGTGGGCTGCACTGGTGGCTGTACATGCGAAAAGGGCAGGGCATGTACAAAAAGTTCGACCGCCGCGACCTGACCCGCAACAATGGTACCTTCACATTCCGCAATCAGGTTCTGGACAATATCTGGTGGACGCTAGGCAGCGCGATGACCGTCGCGACCGTTTATCAGTGGATCATCTACTGGGCGATGGCCAATGGGTATGTGCCAACCGTCACATGGTCCGGCGCGCCTGTCTGGTTCGTCGTTTGGATGGTGTTTATCCCAATGTGGTCTGGTCTGCACTTTTACTGGGTGCACCGGCTGGAACATCACCCGAAGCTCTACAAATACGTGCATGCTGTGCATCATCGCAATGTGAACACCGGGCCTTGGTCGGGGATATCAAACCATTGGTTTGAGAACCTGTTGTACTTCACGACCTATTTCATCCATCTGATCGTGCCGTCGCACCCGCTGCATGTGCTGTTTCACGCCTATTTCCAGCAGGTCAGCCCTGTGTTGTCTCATTCCGGTTTTGAAAAACTAAAGGCCGGGGATACGGATGCCGCTCGTGCCGGTGATTTCTTTCACCAGCTTCACCACCGGTATTTCGAGTGCAACTACGGCACCTCTGAAATCCCGTTCGACAAGTGGTTTGGCACGTATCATGACGGGTCGGCCGAGGCGACGACCCGGACAAGGGCGTACAAGAAACAGATGTATACCTAGCTGGTTCGAAGCGCGCGCGGCGTGATCCCGAACTCGGCTTTGAAGGCACGGGTCAGGGCGCTGGGGTCGTCATAGCCCGCGCGCAGGGCAACCTCACCGATGCTCAGGTCGGTTTCCGCCACCAGTTTGCGCGCAAGGTTCAGGCGCAGTCGGCGATAGACCTGCGCCGGGCCAGCGCCCAGTTCGGACTGCATGCGGACGGACAATGCTTTTTGCGATCGGCCAACCCGGCTTGCGATTTCGGACACTGGCAATGGGGTCTCAAGGTGTTCCTGCATCAAGGCCAGCGCCCTGTTCACGTAACCGCTGGTCGCGCCGGCACCGCCCGCATGTGAGCGCGCTGAATCGCAGGTCATGAACAGCTGCGACACTTCCAGCGCCAGGGCCTGTCCCTGATCCCGTGCAATCAGATGAAGCACCAGGTCAAAGGCCGCCATGGCCCCGGAACAAGTGATGCGATTGCGGTCGATGACATAGCGTTCGCGGTGGGCTTCGACATCGGGGAACCTCTCGGTAAATCCGGTCAGCTCTTCCCAGTGTATCGTGGCGCGATGGCCGTCCAGTAGACCCGCCTGCGCCAAAAGCCAGCTGCCAGTGTCGAGGCCTGCCAGCACTTTGAACCGCTGATCCGCAGAACGCAGGCCCGACAGGGTCCGCCACCCGCCATGCGCGCGGAACCCATAAGATGGCATGACCATCAGCATATCCCCACGGGCGGTCCGCAAAGGGCCATGCGGCGCAACCTGCAGCCCGGATGACGAGGTCACCGGACCGTCCCCCAGCGCGAGGAACTGCCAATCGTACAATTTGCGACCAGCCAGAGTGTTTGCAGCGCGCAGCGGCTCGACCGTGTTGGCCAGGCAATGGTTCGAGAATCCGTCGAACAGAAGAACCCCGATTTGCTGCGGTGCAGAGGGTGATTTAGTCCATTCTTGCATGGTAAACTTCTATTTCTGCACGTTTCGAATGGCAAGCCGCGTCAGAATATGCCCCAACGCCAGATGTGGAGACGCCCGATGCAATATGGATTGTCCGACGAACAAGAGATGATCGTCTCAACCGTTCGCAGCTTTGTGGAAAACGAAATCTACCCGCATGAGGCGCTGGTCGAGCGCACCGGCGAAGTGCCGCAGGAGATCGCGGATGAGATCAAGCGCAAGACGATTGAGCTGGGTTTTTATGCCTGTAACTTCCCCGAAAGCGTTGGTTGCGCCGGGCTGATTCACTTGGAATTTGCCTTGGTCGAACGTGAGCTGGGCCGAGGGTCCATGGCGCTGAATCACTTCTTCGGGCGTCCTCAGAACATCCTGATGGCGTGTGAGGGCGAGCAGGTCGAACGATACCTGATGCCCGCCGTGCGTGGCGAAAGGATGGACGCGCTGGCAATGACCGAACCCGGTGCCGGGTCAGATGTTCGTGGAATGAAGTGCGCCGCGGTGCGGGATGGCGGTGACTGGGTGGTCAATGGCACCAAGCACTTCATCTCGGGCGCGGAGCACGCGGATTTCATCATCGTTTTCATCGCGACCGGAGAGGACCAGACGCCCAAAGGTCCGAAAAAGCGGATAACGGCGTTCCTGGTGGATCGCGGAACGCCCGGTTTCACCATCCGGGACGGGTACAAGTCGGTTAGCCATCGCGGTTACAAGAACATGGTTCTTGATTTCGATGATTGCCGTCTGCCGGACGCCCAGGTTCTGGGTGAGGTTGATGGCGGCTTTGAAGTGATGAACACCTGGCTCTATGCGACCCGTATCACGGTTGCCGCCATGTCCGTAGGTCGGGCGCGCCGGGCTTTCGACTATGCGTTGGACTATTCCGCCACGCGCGAACAGTTCGGCCAGAAGATCGGCAAGTTTCAGGGCGTGTCATTCCAAATCGCGGATATGATCACCGAGATTGACGCGGCGGACTTGTTGACGCTGGCCGCTGCGGATCGGCTGGACAAAGGGTTGCCTGCAAATCGCGAAATTGCTTCGGCCAAGCTCTATGCCTCGGAAATGCTCGCGCGGGTCACCGATGCTGCCATCCAAATCCACGGCGGCATGGGTCTGATGGACGATTACCCGCTTGAGCGGTTCTGGCGCGATGCGCGGGTCGAGCGTATCTGGGACGGGACCAGCGAAATTCAGCGCCACATTATCAGTCGCGATCTTCTGAGGGCGCTCGGTGCGTGATGGAGGGGGCCGCCTGATGTTTTCCCTGTCACGCGTTTTGCACCCCACATCCATCGCTGTGATTGGCGGCGGCGCCTGGTGCGTCTCAGTGATCGAACAGGCCCGGAAATTCGGGTTTCAGGGCGACATCTGGCCGGTCCACCCAAAAGCCGGTCAAATCGCGGGTCTGACTGCCTTTGCACGCCTTGAGGACCTTCCAGCGGCCCCCGACGTAGCCTTTGTTGGCATCAACCGTCATGCAACGATCGAGACGATCGCGATTCTTTCGGCCATGGGGGCCGGGGGCGCAGTGTGTTTTGCCTCGGGATTTACCGAAGCGCATGCCGAGGACGATCAGGGTGCAGATTTGCAGGTCCGTTTGGTGCAGGCCGCAGGCGAGATGCCGATCCTGGGACCAAACTGTTATGGCTTCGTCAACGGGCTGGACCGCGCCGCTGTTTGGCCCGATCAGCACGGCATGCGACCGGTAGATCGCGGTGTGGCGATCCTGACGCAAAGTTCGAACATAGCGATCAATATGACGATGCAGCGGCGGGCCTTGCCGCTGGCCTTTATGCTGACCAGCGGAAATCAAGCGCAGACCCATCAGGCCGACATCGCCTCGGCCCTGTTGGATGATGACCGGATCACAGCGATAGGTGTCCATATCGAGGGGTTCCGTGACCTGCGCAAATGGGAGGCGCTGGCCAAAAAGGCGCGGGATCGCAACGTGCCGATTGTTGCGCTGAAAGTGGGCCGGTCCGCCCATGCACAGGCGGCGACGATTTCTCACACAGCATCATTGGCCGGAGGCGACGCGGGCGCGCAGGCATTTCTGGATCGCCTTGGGATCGGGCGTTTGGATGACATTCCCAGTTTCCTGGAATGCCTCAAGCTGCTGCACGTGACCGGGCGGTTGGATACGAACGGTTTGGGGTCGATCAGTTGCTCAGGTGGTGAGGCAAGTCTGGCTGCCGACATGGCCGAAGGGCGCGACCTGCACTTCCCGCCGTTGTCGCATGCACAAAAAGCTGACCTGCGCGATGCCTTGGGACCGATGGTAGCACTGGCGAACCCGTTGGATTATCACACCTATATCTGGCGGGACACGCAGGCCATGACACGGGCGTGGTCCGCAATGATGAGCCCTGAACAGGCCCTGACTATGGCTATTCTTGACTATCCGCACACGGACGCCACCGATTGGGAATGCGCCACGCAGGCTTCCTTGAATTGCGTTGCTCAGACGGGGCGTCCCTTTGCAGTAACGGCGACCTTGCCGGAGCTTTTACCGGAAGACGTTGCGCAAAGGTTACTCGATGGCGGTGTTGTCCCTTTTGCCGGATTGCACGAAGCGCTTGCGGCAATTGAGGCAGCCGCGCGACCGCAAGCAACGGAGGCCGAACCGGTTCTGCTGCCCTCTGATACCGTTGCGGATCATGTTCTGACCGAAGCAGAAGCCAAGCAGGCTCTTGCGGAATTCGGTGTGCGTGTACCGCACAACGTTGTTGTGTCGGCAGATCTGGCGAAACAAGCCTCTGCCGCGCTGACTGGTCCTTTTGCGATCAAGGGCGTCGGGCTGGCGCATAAGTCGGAACATGCGGCCGTGCGCCTTGAGGTTCACGCTGACGCCGTGGCTGAAGTCGCGGCGGATATCGGAACCGATGACGTCCTTATTGAGGAAATGGCTGTTGGCGGCGTGGCAGAATTGTTGGTCGGCGTGACCCGAGACCCGGCGCATGGGTTCGTTCTGACGCTGGGTGCCGGAGGTGTGTTGACTGAAATCCTGCGCGACACGGTTTCCCTTTTGATCCCATCCTCGCGCACCGCGGTGAAAGAGGCGCTGGGTAATTTGAACTGCGCCCCTTTGCTGGCGGGATATCGCGGCAAACCAGCGGCAGAGATTGAGGCCATCCTGGACACTGTCGATGCGGTGCAGGCCTACGTTATTGCCAACGCAACCCATGTCAGCGAAGTTGAAATAAACCCACTGATCTGCACAACGGACCGTGCCATAGCGGTGGATGCTCTGATCCGAAAGGCAAGTAAATGAACCCGGTCAAAACCAAGCGCGATGGCGCAATTCTGGAAGTCACTTTGGACCGTCCTAAAGCGAACGCGATTGATTTGGCGACCAGCCGTGTCATGGGCGAGGTGTTTCGTGACTTCCGTGATGATCCTGATCTGCGCGTCGCAATCCTGACCGGGGGTGGCGAGAAGTTCTTTTGCCCCGGCTGGGATTTGAAAGCAGCCGCTGACGGAGATGCCGTGGACGGAGATTATGGCGTCGGCGGATTTGGCGGATTGCAGGAATTGCGGGATATGAACAAGCCCGTCATCGCTGCGGTCAACGGGATTGCTTGCGGCGGCGGGTTAGAGCTGGCCCTGAGCGCCGACATGATCCTTGCCGCGGACCACGCCAGTTTTGCGCTGCCGGAAATCCGCTCCGGCACAGTGGCTGATGCCGCCAGTGTCAAACTGCCAAAACGTATTCCGTATCACGTGGCGATGGAACTGCTTTTGACTGGACGCTGGTTCGACCCGCATGAAGCGAAGAACTGGGGGTTGGTGAACGAAATCGTTCCAGGTGATCAGTTGATGGATCGGGCATGGGAACTGGCGCGCCTTTTGGCCAGCGGCCCGCCCTTGGTTTATGCCGCGATCAAGGAAATCGTGCGCGATGCCGAAGATTCCAAATTTCAGGATGCCATGAACCGGATCACCGGGCGGCAATTGCCGACCGTTGATACGCTCTATGGCTCTGAAGACAATCTGGAAGGCGCCCGCGCTTTTGCTGAAAAGCGTGATCCCGTGTGGAAAGGTCGATAGTCGGCCTAAGCGCGTTCAAACAGGGCTATCAGCGCTGTGTCATCTTTGTTGGGGCCAGATGCAAGATCGCCATAGATGCGAACTTCGGGCAGGTTCAGGTTTCGAATCTGGCCTTGTGCCAACCGGTGCAGGGCTTCTGCAAATCCCAGCTTTTCATAATGTTGGGCATTGATCGACAGCGCGAATTGAGCACCGGGGCGGGCCACACGCAGCAGTGCAGTCAAAGCTTCTGGCCCGAGGTGGCCATGGGTGAACGAACCGGATGAAACGATTCCGGAGTAGCTTTCGCGCGGCACCGGGATGCCTTCGTTCAGATCGGCCTCAATGGCGTCGCGGTAGATATCCTTGCGCATGGCCTGATCCAGCATCTCGGCGCTGATATCGGTGGCATCTATCGGTCCCACACCCAGCCGGGCCAGAACCGCGCCGCACAGGCCGGTGCCTGCACCTACATCAAGCACAGGCCCTTGCCCGCCGGCGCCGACAAATGCGCGGGCGGTATGGATGTGCAGCTGATAGTCCTCGCGCGTGGCAAAGCCTTCGTCGTAATCCCCGGCCCATTCAGCATAGAGGCGTTTGTGGTCTTCAGGGGAATCCAGCGCGTAGGCGGCATGCAGATCTGGTGTTTTGTCACTCATACCCAAAAGAAAGGCGCATTGGGGGATTCGAATCAAGTATCCTTGGCAGAGTTCTTGCATCTGGCGAAATTGCGGATCATCTAAGAGCGTATGACAGGCACACTATTTTCCTTCGGTCACGGGTACTCGGCACAGGCCTTGTCCCGTCAGTTGCAACCCCATAGTTGGCGTATCTTCGGCACGACGC
This sequence comes from Ruegeria sp. CDSA033, assembly GCF_059612305.1. Classification (NCBI taxonomy): domain Bacteria; kingdom Pseudomonadati; phylum Pseudomonadota; class Alphaproteobacteria; order Rhodobacterales; family Roseobacteraceae; genus Ruegeria; species Ruegeria sp. CDSA033. The sequence continues at coordinate 51,448 of NZ_JBXWQI010000020.1, forward strand.
GTGATCCGGCCCAATCGCAGGTGGTCAAGGCATCAGGCGCAGAGCCGGTGATCTGGCCGGGGCAAGTGCCACAGCTGGATGGGGTGACGCATCTTTTGATCTCGGCTGCGCCAAACGCGGACGGGGATCCGGTTCTGGCTGCATTGGCGGATGAGATTGCGGAACGGGCGGCGCAATTCAAATGGGTTGGCTATCTTTCAACCACGGCCGTGTATGGCGATCATCAGGGCAACTGGGTCGACGAGGCCACCCCCGCGACGCCAACTGCGCAGCGCGGCAAATGGCGGGTGCAGGCCGAAGAGCAGTGGCAGAATATCCCCGGCTTGCCGACACACATCTTTCGCCTTGCGGGCATCTACGGTCCCGGTCGTGGGCCGTTTTCCAAGCTCAAGCGTGTGGGTATGCGGCGCATCATCAAGCCGGGGCAGGTCTTTTCCCGAATTCATGTCGCCGACATTGCCCAGGTTCTTGCCGCGTCCATGTCCGCGCCCAATCCGGGGGCGATTTACAACGTATGTGATGATGAACCCGTCCCACCGCAGGATGTCATCGCCTATGCGGCCGAATTGCAGGGATTGCCATTGCCGCCCGAAGTACCGTTCGACGAGGCAGATATGACCCCCATGGCGCGCAGCTTTTACAATGAGAACAAGCGGGTCAGGAACGATCGGATCAAGGATGCGCTGGGTGTAAACCTGATGTATCCGAACTATCGGGTCGGGCTTCGGTCGCTGATGACCGGTGACTGAGCTATCGCCCTGATTTTCGGTGATGCGCCCCGGATGCCTAGTGATAGTTTTTGGTTATCAGAACCATCCATAAAGAAAACTTATTTGCATGGTTCGAATTTGCTAGGTCTGGCGGCGACAAGACAAGAGTCGCCGATACCTTTGACAGAATGCGCGCAATCCAAGCCGCGCATCTAAAAGAGGTAAAAGTGTCATCTATATATGTTCTTGATCGCCCGCGTTTCTCACCGCGCGAACGAGCCGGATTTTAGCCAGGATTGGAGATCGACATGGACGGAAGTGATAACCCTAAAACGGGCGGATGCCCTGTAATGCACGGCGCAGGAACCCGGTCAAACCGGGATTGGTGGCCGAACCAGCTGAACCTGTCGATCCTACATCAGAACGCGCCCGCGTCGAACCCGCTGGGGCCTGATTTCGACTACGCTGAAGAATTCAAGAAGCTGGACATGAAGGCGCTGAAAGAAGACCTGTACGCGCTGATGACCGATTCTCAGGATTGGTGGCCTGCCGACTATGGTCATTACGGCGGTCTGTTCATCCGGATGGCCTGGCACAGCGCCGGTACATATCGCACGGCGGATGGCCGCGGCGGTGCCTCGACTGGGAACCAGCGCTTTGCGCCACTGAACAGCTGGCCGGATAACGGCAACCTTGATAAAGCGCGCCGTCTGTTGTGGCCGATCAAGCAGAAATACGGCAACCAGATTTCCTGGGCCGACCTGATGATCCTTGCCGGCAATTGCGCCATTGAATCTATGGGCGGTAAGACATTTGGCTTTGCTGGTGGTCGCGCGGATATCTGGGCGCCTGAAGAAGACATCTATTGGGGTTCCGAAACTGAATGGCTTGCCCCCACCGACAACCCGCACAGCCGGTACACTGGTGAGCGCGACATGGAAAACCCACTCGCCGCCGTTCAGATGGGCCTGATCTATGTGAACCCCGAGGGCCCGGATGGTGAACCAAACGTGCTGGCCTCGGGTCGAGATATCCGCGACACCTTTGGCCGGATGGCGATGAATGACGAAGAAACCGTCGCACTGGTTGCTGGTGGCCACACCTTTGGTAAGGCGCACGGCGCGGGTGATCCTGATCTGGTCGGCCCCGAACCCGAAGCGGCACCGATCGAAGAGATGGGTCTTGGCTGGATCAACAAGTTCGGTTCGGGTGTCGGTGACGATACCACGACCTCGGGCATCGAGGGTGCATGGACCGCAAACCCGATCAAATGGGACAATGGATACTTTGACCTGCTGTTCGGATACGAGTGGAACCTGACCAAAAGCCCCGCAGGCGCATGGATATGGGAACCAATCGGCGTCAAAGAAGAGGATATGGCCCCAGCGGCCGGTGATCCGACAAAGAAGGTCAAAACCATGATGACCACCGCCGATATGGCGATGCGCATGGATCCGATCTATGGTCCGATCTCGAAACGCTTCCACGAGAACCCGGAAGAGTTCGCAGATGCCTTCGCACGCGCCTGGTTCAAGCTGACCCACCGCGATATGGGTCCGCGTTCGAACTATATCGGTTCGGAAGCCCCGACCGAGGAGTTGATCTGGCAGGACAACGTGCCTGCGGTGGATCACGACCTGGTTGATGATGCCGATGTAGCGGATTTGAAAGCCAAGATCGCTGCATCCGGTCTGTCGGTGTCCGAGCTGATCTCGACCGCATGGGCCTCGGCCTCGACCTTCCGTGGGTCAGACAAGCGGGGCGGTGCCAACGGCGCCCGTATCCGTCTTGCGCCTCAGAAGGATTGGGACGTCAACGAGCCAATGAAACTGTCCAAGGCGCTGGATGCGCTGACAGGCGTTCAAGAGGCGTTCAACGGCGCGCAGTCAGGCAACAAGAAAGTGTCGCTGGCCGACCTGATCGTTCTGGCCGGTGCCGTCGGCATCGAGCAGGCTGCCAAAGCTGGCGGTCAGGATGTCGAGGTTCCCTTCACCCCGGGCCGCACCGATGCATCGCAAGAGCAGACCGATGTGGACAGCGTCGCAGTCCTGGAGCCCGCAGCAGACGGGTTCCGCAACTACCAAAAGGCCGACTACACGGTCTCGCCCGAGGAGTTGCTGGTCGATCGCGCACAATTGTTGACCTTGTCCGCACCAGAGATGACGGCACTTGTCGGTGGCCTGCGTGTTATGGGCGCCAACTTCGGTGACGCCAAGCATGGGGTGTTCACGGATCGAGTGGGTGTACTCAGCAATGACTTCTTCACCAACATTCTGGACATGGGCACCGATTGGAAACCTGCCGGCAAGGGCGTCTATGAAGGTCGTGACCGCGCCAGCGGTGAGGTCAAATGGACCGGTACACGCGTCGATCTGGTCTTCGGTTCCAACTCGCAACTGCGGGCGCTTGCTGAGGTCTACGGTCAGACGGGTGCCGAGGGTAAATTTGTCTGCGACTTTGTCTCGGCCTGGAACAAGGTGATGAACGCGGATCGTTTTGATCTGAAGTAAACCGACGATCATCTCAGAGATAGCGCCGCCCGAGGACACTCGGGCGGCGTTTTTTTAGGGTCGGGTCCCTCAGGCATACCAACCATTGGGTACGATTCCGCCTAAAGCTCTGACTAACCCCCGCATCACGCAGCGCCCGGTCGAGATTCTTACCCAAATTATTAAGCTAGCTTATTGTTTTTATTAACATGGGCGAGTTTAAGTAGAGAAATGTGAAGTTTTTTCAAAATGGGGGTTGCAGGTCCCAGACCTAATCCGTAAATACCCCTTCACCGGCGCTGCTGAGGCGGCGCTGACGGGCCGGAGAGACGGTTGGACGGGTTGGAGAGACAGCCGGACGC
>NZ_JBXWQI010000021.1:0-54422 GCF_059612305.1 Ruegeria sp. CDSA033
ACAGGCATCTCCCACCCAGCAAAATCAACCAACTTACCTCCCAACTCAACGTGCAAAGAATGCAATGGGGTGCGTTTTAATTCGGTCATATCTCTAGCCTTTCGATCAGCGAGACTGGTCACGAACGACCATGACGGTGCAATGCGCGTTGCGCACGACACGGGCCAGGTTTGGGCCAATCTCATAATTCGGGAAATCGCCTTTGGTTGACGCCATGACGATCAGATCAAAGCCGTCCTTGTAGGCCAGCTTCAGGATTTCGCGGTAGACGCTGCCTTCTTCGACATGCACTTGCACGTCAGAAGCGTTGCCGTGATCCAGTATGGCCTGAACCGCATTGCGCACGTGGTCTTTGGCACCAGCGCCGTAGTTGGCAGGCAGGTTCGGCAGCTGGATGATCTCGGGGATGACAGCAACCGCATGCAGTTCGGCACCGTAGAACTTCGCCTGTTCCAGTGCGACCGGCAGGGCCATTTTCCACGAGCGGTCGTCGGTATGGTCAATAGGCAGCAGGATTTTCGTGGCCATCACGTCTCTCCTCGAGATATGGAATTCTATTTCAAAGGCGGGGGGCCGGAATGGCCCCCCGTATTCTTCAGGGCCGGATTACTCGGCAGGTGTTCCACCCGGCTCTTCGGACTTGCCACCCGAGGCAAAGAACTCTTTCGTCAGTTTGAAGACGATCGGGCTCAGCAGGGCCAGGGCGATCAGGTTCGGGATGGCCATCATGGCGTTCAGCGTGTCTGCCAGCAGCCAGATAAAGCCCAGATCCGCGGTTGCGCCAAAGTAGATCGCGATGATCCACAGGATGCGGTACGGCATCAGGGATTTGACACCCAACAGGAACTCGACGCATTTCTCACCGTAGAACGACCAGCCGAGGATGGTGGTGAAGGCGAAGATTGACAGCGCGATTGCGATCAGGTGACCACCACCCGGCAAAGACGTAGCAAATGCCAGAGAAGTCAAAGCTGCACCCGATTCACCTGACGTCCACGCACCCGACGAGATGATCGCCAGACCAGTGATCGAGCAGACGATGATCGTGTCGATGAATGTGCCCAGCATCGCGATCAGGCCTTGGTTGACCGGACCTTTGGTCTCAGCCGCGGCGTGTGCGATTGGCGCAGAACCCAGACCGGCTTCGTTTGAGAACACACCACGTGCCACACCAAAGCGGATGGCGGCCCAGACGGCCGCGCCTGCGAAACCACCTTCAGCGGCCGAAGGGGTGAAGGCATATGTGAAGACCAGCGACAAGGCGTTGCCGATCTCGCCAATGTTGATGATCAGAACTAGAAGACCAGCGACAATGTAAGCGATTGCCATCGCCGGAACCAGTTTACCGGCAACCGCACCGATGCGGGTGATGCCGCCCAGGATAACGGCAGCGGTCAGGACCATCAGGACAACACCGGTGACCGAGGTGTTGACGCCCCAGTTCGATTCCAGAACCTGGGCCACACCGTTGGCTTGTACGCCGTTGCCAATGCCGAAGGCCGCGATTGCACCGAACAGGGCAAATGCAACACCCAGCCAGGCCCATTTCGCGCCGAGGCCGTTTTTGATGTAGTACATCGGGCCGCCGACAAAATTGCCCAGCTCGTCTTTTTCACGGTATTTCACCGCCAGAACGGCTTCGGCATATTTGGTGGCCATGCCCACCAGGGCGGTCATCCACATCCAGAACAAAGCGCCCGGACCGCCCAGGAAGACAGCAGTGGCCACACCGGCGATGTTGCCCGTACCGATGGTTGCCGACAGCGACGTCATCAGCGCGTTGAACGGGCTGATCTGACCATCACCTTGGCCTTCGCGGCCAGCAAACAGCAGCTTGAAGCCGGTGCCTACTTTCAGGATCGGCATGAATTTCAGCCCGACCTGCAGGAAGAAGCCGACGCCAAGGATGAGGACCAGCATCAGCGGCCCCCATACGACGCCATTGATGGCTCCTACGATTGAATTTAACGCTTCCATGGTTTCCCTCCCATTTGCGTTTGGTTTATGCCCCGTTGGCGATGGCCCGCTGGCGGGCCTGCTTGAGGGCGGCAAAATCTTCGTCGGCGTGGAACGAGGAACGTGTCAGCGGCGTCGCCGACACATGCAAAAAGCCCTTGGACCTTGCGATCTGTTCCAGTTGGGCGAACTCCTCCGGTGACCAGAACCGGTCAATTGGATGGTGTTTTGGGGTCGGCTGCAGGTATTGACCTACGGTTAGAAAATCGACTTGTGCCGCGCGCAGATCGTCCATGACCTGACGCACGTCATTCAGGCTCTCGCCCAGGCCAACCATCAAGCCGGATTTCGTGAAGATTTCTGGGTTTGCGCGCTTGGCATCATCCAGAAGTCGCAGTGAAGTATAGTAGCGTGCGCCGGGGCGAACGGTCGGGTACAGATGCGGAACGGTTTCCAGATTGTGGTTGAACACGTCCGGGGCAGCATCGAACACCACATCCGCCGCATCACCTTTGCCCAGAAAATCGGGGGTCAGCACCTCGACCGTGGTGCCGGGGTTCTGATGACGCACGGCACGGATGGTTCGGGCGATATGTTCGGCCCCACCGTCTGCCAGATCATCGCGGTCGACCGAGGTGATCACCACGTGACGCAAGCCTAGTTTCTTAACCGCTGCAGCAACACGGCCCGGCTCGAACAGATCCAGTGCATCGGGGCGTCCTGTTGAGACGTTGCAGAAGGAACAGCCGCGGGTGCAGACTTCGCCCATGATCATCATGGTGGCGTGGCGCTTGGACCAGCATTCGCCAATGTTGGGGCATGCAGCCTCTTCACAAACCGTCGTCAGATTGTGGTCGCGCATCAGGCGACGGGTCTCGTAATACTTGGGCCCGTCGACCTTTTTCTTGCGAATCCACTTGGGCTTTCGCGGGATGACGCTGTCAGCCTTTTTGGCTTTTTCCGGATGGCGGGTGCGAAGCTGGATGGTCATCTGGCTGTTCCCTCTCAGGCGTGGATTGCGCGGCCCATGGCGTCCAGGCAGGCTTCCTTGACGGCCTCGCCCATTGCCGGATGCGCATGACAGGTTGAGGCGACCTCGCCGACGGTTGCGCCCTTGGTCATGGCCAGAACCAGTTCGGCGATCAGGTCACCACCATGTGCGCCGCAGATATGCGCGCCCAGGATTTTACCATTTGGGTCGGCCAGAACCTTGACGGCACCGTCCGTCTCGCCGGTCGAACGCGCGCGTGAGTTGGCCATGAAGGCAAACTTGCCAACCGAATATTCGGTGCCAGCCTCTTTCAGTGCTTCCTCGGTCAAACCGACCGAGGCGACCTCGGGGTCAGTATACACAACGCCTGGAACGGTATTGTAATCCACATGACCGGCTTCACCTGCCAGCATCTCGACACAGGCGACGCCGTCTTCTTCGGCCTTGTGGGCAAGCATCGGGCCGGGGACACAGTCGCCAATCGCATAGATGCCGGGAACCGAGGTGCGGAACGACGTGTCCACCTGAATAAAGCCGCGCGGGTCGAGGGCTATCCCCAGATCTTCCAACCCAAGCCCGCGCGATACGGGGCGGCGTCCGACGGCGATCAGAACCTTGTCGGCTTCGATCACCTCTTCCTTGTCTTTGCCGACCCGGTCCAATGTCAGCGTCAATCCAACGTTGGATTTGTCGATGGTTTTCAATGCGCGTCCCAGCTGAAACTTCAGGCCACGCTTTGACAGGGCGCGCTGTGCGAGTTTTGCTATCTCGCCGTCGATTCCGGGCAGAATGCGGTCAAGATATTCAACAACTGTGACCTTCGCGCCCAACCGGGACCAGACCTGCCCAAGTTCCAGACCGATCACGCCGGCACCGACGACCACCAGATGTTCGGGAACCGTCTCCAGCGCGATTGCTCCGGTCGAGCTCAGGATATCCTGCTCGTCAATCTCGATCCCGTTCAACGGGGTGGGCTCGGAGCCGGTGGCGATCAGGATGTTTTTGGCTTCATAAACATCGTCGCCAACTTTGACCTGCCCGTCAGAGGGGATACTGGCCCAGCCCTCAACCAGATCGACGCCGTTTTTCTTGAACAGAAACGCAATGCCCTTGGTCAGATCGCCGACGATCTTGTCCTTGCGACCCATCATCGAGCTCAGGTCGATGCTGGCCCCCTCGACAGCAATGCCATGGGAGGAGAGATGTGCAAGCTCGGCATACTTAGCCGAGGAGGTCAGCAACGCTTTGGAGGGTATGCACCCCACATTCAGACAGGTTCCGCCAAGCGAACCGCGGCCTTCAACGCAGGCGACTTTCATGCCCAGTTGTGCTGCGCGGATTGCTGCAACATATCCGCCGGGTCCGCCCCCGATGACGATTAGGTCGTAGATACTCATTGAACGGTCTTTCAGTAGATCGGGTGGCTGGCGCAGAGTGCGCGGACTTTTTCGCGGGTTTCGGCTTCGATCTTCGCGTCGCCCTCGGGGGATTGGGCCAAGGCCTCGAGCACGTCGCCGATCAGGTGACCGATCTGTTTGAACTCTTCCGGTCCAAACCCGCGGCTGCAGCCTGCTGCGGTACCCAGCCGGATACCGCTGGTCACGGTAGGTTTTTGCGGATCGCCCGGCACGCTGTTCTTGTTGCAGGTGAAACCGGCACGCTCCAGCGCGGCTTCTGCGTCTTTGCCGGTCACGCCCAGCGGGCGCAGATCGACCAGCATCAGGTGGTTTTCCGTGCCGCCCGAAACGATGTCACATCCACGCGCCATCATGACATTTGCCAGCGCCGATGCGCTATCCACAACGCGTTGCATGTAGTCCTTGAATTCGGGCTTTAGCGCCTCACCAAACGCGACAGCCTTACCGGCAATCACATGCATCAGGGGGCCACCTTGAAGGCCGGGGAATACGGCCGAATTCATCTTTTTCGCCAGCGCCTCGTCATTCGTCAGAATGATCCCGCCGCGCGGACCGCGCAGGGTTTTGTGCGTGGTCGAGGTAACCACATGCGCGTGGCCGATTGGCGAGGGGTGCAGCCCGGTTGCGACCAGACCGGCGATATGGGCCATGTCCGCCAGCAGCCAAGCGCCGACCTCATCCGCAATGGCGCGGAAGCGGGCAAAATCGATCTTTTGTGAATAGGCGGATGCGCCAGCGATGATCAGTTGCGGCTTTTCGGCTTTCGCCAGTTCTTCGACCTGATCATAGTCAATCAGACCTGCGTCTGTCAGACCGTACTGAACCGGGCGGAACCACTTGCCGGATTGTGCTGGTTTGGCGCCGTGCGTCAGGTGGCCACCTGCATCCAGTGACATACCCAGGATCGTGTCGCCGGGGCTGAGCAGGGCCAATTTAACGGCGCCGTTTGCCTGCGCGCCCGAATGCGGCTGTACGTTGGCGTATTCGCAACCGAACAACTGTTTCAGACGATCGATGGCCTCGGATTCAACTTCGTCTACAAATTCGCAGCCGCCATAGTAGCGACGACCAGGGTACCCTTCGGCGTATTTGTTGGTCAGGACTGACCCCTGCGCGTCGATCACAGCTTGCGAGACAATATTCTCGGACGCGATCAATTCGATCTGTTCAGCCTGACGTTTGCCTTCTCGCGCAATTGACGCGGCGACAACCGGATCTGCTTCGGTAAGCGACGTTTTGAACATGGTTTCCTCCTCAGGCACCGAATCCTCAGTACGAAATTTTGTTTCCTATAGTGGAATTCGTGCAGCTAAAGCAACATATATCTCACATTTGTGAAGTTGTGTGGTTTGAGGGAATTCTGTAACCTCTGGTAAAACAGGGAGATATTTATGGGCGACGAGACTCGCGGTGATGTTTCCTCACCGGAAGATCAGGACGAAGGTGAGGTTCTGGGGCGTTCCATCCGCGATGCACGACGTGCAAAAGGCTGGACTTTGGAGGAAGCCGGACGCGCGGCGGGAATCGGTCGGTCCACCCTGTCGAAGATCGAGAACAACCAGACGCGGCCAAGTTTCGACATCGTGCGCAGGCTGACACAGGCGCTGGATATGAGCACCCCTCAGCTGTTTCTGCAGTCCGGGCAATCGGGGATTTCGGGAAGGCGCGACTTTACCCCGAAAGGTGAAGGCGAGATAAAAAGCACGCCGACCTATTTGCACGAATTGCTGTGTCCCGAGCTGACCAGCAAGCGGATGCTGCCCTATATCGCGACAATCAAAGCTCGCGACCTGTCAGAGTTCGAAAACTGGATCCGGCATACGGGTGAAGAGTTCATGTATGTCATCAGCGGCGAGCTGATCTTCGTATCAGAGCATTATCGCCCGCTGCCAATGAAGGCTGGTGACTCGCTTTATTATGACAGCGGGATGGGGCACGGGTGCATTTCAACCAGTGAGGAAGATGCGAAGGTGCTGTGGGTGTCACTCGAATAAGCGCGGCGCACAAGGCATGAATAAAAGCGGCCCCAGCGGCCGCTTTTTTTGTAGGATAAGACGGTCACTTGGTCAGGTGTGGCCCAGTACCTTGCGGGCAACGCGGAAACACTCCAGCGCTTGCGGAACGCCACAGTAGATGCCAATCACGTGGATGATGGCACGGATTTCCTCGGGCGAGACGCCGTTGTTGATCGCGCCTTTGCAGTGAATTTCCCATTCATGCATCTTGCCCAACGCGCCGATCATGGACAGGTTCATCATTGACCGCGTCTTGGCATCGATCACGTCATCGCCCCAGCCAAATCCCCAGCACCACGCCGTCATCGCTTCTTGAAACGGGCGGGTAAAGTCATCGGCCGCCGCCAGGTTCTTTTCCACATATTCCGCACCAAGCGTGTTCTTGCGCTGCTCCAGGCCTTTCAGGAACAGGTCTTCGTCGAAAATATCAGCCATCTATGGTCTCCGGTTCTTCATCGCTTTGCGCGGTGTTCGTAAATGCGATCATAATGTGGGTTCGTCCTGAACTGTACCCGTTCGATCCGATCCTGCAGGTCACTTTCAGGCGCGCCCAGATTATTCCACCGCTTCGCGCATCCATTGTTGCAACCGGGCAATTGAGTGTTCTGACATCACCCCACAACCGGGGTCCAGTACAAGCGGACCGGGGCGATACCCGCGGGATTTCAGGCCGCGATGGACGCTTTCAACCAGATGGATGTCTTCCTCGACTGTGGTTTCCCGGTCCTGCACGGCCAGTTGTCGGATCACCGCGCTTTCGGATCCACCCTCGGTGTACCAGCCGCGCCAGACGGTGCAGTGATCGGCATCAATGGCGCGCCAGTGATAAGTGTTCAGCACATTGCCGGGATAGCATTGGAACGAGAACATCGGCCACAAGAACCATGACTGGTAGTCGCCGGCATGCGGCACCGACAGGTCGATCGGGTAGGTCATCTTGTCGAGGCTTTGGCATTCGGTCGTATGACGCAGCACGTAACCGCCGCCTGCATCGGGCTGGATGTCGTAGGTCTCAGGTTTGACCACACCCTCGGCAAAGGTCGGGTGGTTGGTCGGGCAGTGATAGCACTCCGAATAATTCTCGATACTGACTTTCCAGTTGCAGTTTTCCGGGATTTCGACCCACTCCAGCGGTTCCAGATCGTCGATATGCGGAACGAACGCGCGGATTTCCTCGCGCACGCCGGGGTACCAGTCGTCCATTGGAGCGGCATCGTCGTCGAGATTGACGAAGATGAATCCGTTGAATACCTCGGTCCGAACCGAGGTCAGGCAGATGGCGCTGCGATCAAAACCCGGAACGGACTTGATGTTGGGTCCAGCGCGTAATTGGCCTGACAGCTCAAAGGTCCACGCGTGATAGGGGCAGACCACGACGCGGGTGTTGCCTGCGCCAGTTACCATCTCATGTGCGCGATGCTGGCACACGTTATAGAACGTGCGAATTTCGCCGTCTCGGCCCCGAATGCAGAACAGGTTTTGCCCGGCGATTTCAAAAGCAAAGTAATCGCCCGATTCCCGGACCTGCGCCACGTGCCCGGCAAACTGCCACGTGCGGGCCAAAAGCCCCTGCATCTCCTGCTCGAAAATGGCGGGGTCGGTATAATACCGCGCGTCGAGCGAATGCGTCAGAGGGGCGTTCATTCGGGTTCCTCCGCGTAAAGGCCAAGCTGGTGGCGGCGAAGATGAAACCGTTCTACCCGCTCGACGATCTCATCGCTGGACACGGCGATCACAAAGGAAAGCAGCGTTTCCAGCAAGGCGATGGTCGAAACCGAGGACGGAAAGAACTGTGGTGTGTCGGCGGCAACGACAAAACCGTGTTGTGCATTCAGGATCACCGGGCTGGCCGGGCTGTCGGAAATGCCGATGACGGTCATTCCCTGTTGCCGTGCCAGTTTGATAGCGTCGATGACTTCAGTGCGGTAGGGATGGCAGGTGATCGCGATCAGTACGTCCTGCTCATCCGCCCATGCCAGATCATCCACCGGAGTGGAACCGGGACGCGGGATAGCGTGGAACTGTTTCATGCCGGTTGAAGCCAGATAGGTGAAATTTCGTGCGTTCGAATTGTTGACGCCCACACCCAGTGTGAAAATCTGGCGACAATTCCAGATGTCCTCAGCGGCGGCCTTCAGCTTTGCGGCGTCGATCCCGGCAAAGGTTTCTTCAATATTGCGGATCGCGGCGCCGATCATATCGGCGTAGAGGCCGCCCAGTTCCCCTGACTTGCCGATGTCCTGCAACCAGCGGGCGCGGTCCGGAAATGACACACGTCCCTGCCGGATCGCATCCCGGAACGGGGCGCGAAAATCTTCGTAGCCTTCGAACCCCACCTGCTGGGCCATCCGCACGAAGGTGTTCGGTTTTACTCTGGCGGCCTCGGCAATCTCGCGCACGGTTGAAACCCCAACGTCCGTTGGGTTTTCCAGCACGTAACGCGCGGCCTTCTGCGCCTCGGGCGTCAAGGCGTCCCATTCCTCGGACAGGCGATCCAGAACAGTTGATGATACATTTGTGTCATTCATGATTGACGATGGTACATTTGTGGAATTAGCCTGTCGAGCAGAAACGCGACTCGGGAAGAGGAAAAATCATGTCCGAGAAGAATCTGCCGTCACACGCCCATGTGGTGATTGTCGGTGGCGGCGTCATGGGGGTCGGTCTGGCCTATCATCTGGCGCATGAAGGTTGGGGCGGTGATACCGTCCTGCTTGAAAAAGCCGAGCTGACCAGCGGCAGCACCTGGCACGCGGCGGGGCAGATCACGCATTCGACCTCGAGTTTCGGTTTGGGTAAATGCGTCGACTACAATATCGACCTCTACTCAGGCGCGCTGGAGGCTGAGACCGGCCAGCCGGTGACATGGCATGGCTGCGGCTCGTTTCGGTTGGCCTATACCGAGGATGAGATGGACTGGCTGCGGCATACGCTCTCGGTGGGCCGGTCGCTGGGGTTCAACATTGAATTGGTCGGACCTGAAAAGGTGGCGGAACTGCACCCGTTCTACAATCTCGACGGCGTATTGGGTGCGCTATACACGCCAGATGACGGACATGTGGACCCGACCAACGTCACCATGGCGATGGCAACCGGGGCGCGTCAGAAGGGCGTGCGCATTTTCCGCAATTGCCGCGCCACCAACATCACCCAGGCCGAAAACGGCGAGTGGGTGGTTGAGACCGAGCGGGGCACCATCACCTGCGAGCATGTGGTGAACGCTGGCGGCACCTATGCACGTCAAATGGGCGAATGGTCGGGTCTGCAGCTGCCTATGACCTCGATGACGCACCATTACTTTGTGACCGAGCCGGTGCCCGAGTTTCAGAACCTGGACAAAGAATTGCCGGTGATCCGCGATGATCGCAAGGTCTCGGGCTATATCCGGATGGAGCAGCAGCGCGGCCTGATCGGGATTTACGAGAAAGAGAACCCGAACTCGGTTTGGCACGATCACTGCCCGTGGGAATACGAGAACTGGTTGTTCGACGCGGATTACGACCGGGTGATGCCGTGGCTTGAGGAAAGTCTGAACCGCATGCCGATCTTTGCCGAGTTGGGCATTCAGCGCGATGTGCATGGGGCGATTTCGCATCCGCCCGATGGCAACCCTCTGATCGGGCCGGCGCCGGGTGTGCGGAACTATTGGTGTTGTTGCGGGACGCAGATCGGCATCGGCTGGGGGCCGGGTCTGACCCGCGAGTTGGCACGCTGGATGGTGCATGGCGCGGCCGATATCTCGATGCGTGACTTCGACCCGCGCCGCTTCGGCAGCTATGCCACTAAGGACTGGCAGGTGGTTAAGGCCGAGGAAGACTATTGCCTGCGCCACGAAATTCCGTTTCCCCATTTCAACCGTTTGGAAGGGCGTCCGATCAAGCCGTCGCCTCTCTATGATTTGTTGAATTCCAAGGGTGCTGTACATGAAGAGGTTTATGGCTTTGAGCGCCCCCGCTGGTTCGCGCGGGACGGGGCCGAGCAGCGCGATCACTATTCCTTCCGCCGCACCCCTGCAGATGGCATGGTCGCAGCCGAAGTCAAAGCGGTGCGCGAAAAGGTCGGCATCATGGACGTGACCGCCTTCACCAAGGTCGAAGTCTCGGGCCCTGACGCCTACGCGCTGCTGGACCGGCTGACCGCCAACCGGATGCCGCAAAAGGTCGGCTCAATCACCCTGACTCATATGCTGAACCGCCGTGGTCGGATCGAGTTGGAGACCACGATTGTCCGAATGGCCGAAGACTGCTTCTATCTGGTCTGCGCCGCCTTCTTTGAACAGCGTCTGCTGGATCATCTGGCACAACAGCGCGCGGACGAGGATGTTCACATAACCGCGCTGTCCACCGATTGGTCCGCCCTGTCGCTGAACGGCCCCCGGTCGCGGGACGTGTTGGGACAGTGCACCGATACCGATCTGAGCAATGCCGGATTCCGCTGGTTGTCGGCACAGGAAATCATCATCGCGGGTCATACGGTCTGGGCTTTCCGCATGTCCTATGCCGGTGAGTTGGGGTGGGAGCTGCACATGCCCAATGCTGCCTGCCTCGACATCTACACCGCGCTCTGGACCGCAGGCGAACCGCATGGCATCGCCGACTATGGCAGCTTTGCCATGAACGTGATGCGGATGGAGAAGGGGTTCAAGGGCGCGAGCGAGCTGACCAACGAGGTCACTTTGGCCGAGGCTGACGTGCTGCGTTTTGCCCGCTCCGACAAGGAGTATTTGGGTAAAGACAAAACCCTGGACACTGACTTGCCGTGGGTCTGCGCGTATCTGCAGATCGAGCCGGATGGTGAAATTGACGGCCACGGTGGAGAAGCAGTGATTCTGGATGGACGTGTCGTGGGCTCGACAGCCTCGGTCGTCTATGGGCACACGGTCGGCAAGATCCTGGCCTTTGCATACATCAAGCCCGAGGCTACCGACCCCGGCACCGAATTGGAGGTCGTCATCCACGGCCAACCCCGCGCGGCCCGTGTTCTGGGCGAACCTGCTTATGATCCGCAAAGCCTGCTGCCCCGCACCGACGCTATTTTGGAGACTGCATAATGAGCTTGCCTGACAAAATGAAGGCCATGGTCACGATGGGCCATGGCGGCTTGGAACAAATGGTGCTGCACAAAGACTGGCCGCGCCCGGAACCCGCGGCCGGCGAGGTGTTGATCAAAGTCGCTGCCTGCGGGCTAAACAACACCGACGTCAACACGCGATCCGGCTGGTATTCAAAAACCGTGACCGATGCGACGACAGGTGACGCGTTCGAGGAAGTCAGTGACGAGGATCCGACATGGGGCGGCGCGCCCATCACTTTTCCCCGAATCCAAGGGGCTGATATCTGCGGGGAAATCGTGGCCGTGGGTGGCGGTGTCGATCCTGGGCTGATCGGCGAACGTGTCATTACCGATGGCTGGCTGCGCGACCCGTCTGATCCGGGCAATAAGGACAAAACCGGCTATTTCGGCTCGGAACGGGACGGTGGATTCGCCGAATACGCCACAACATTGGCGGTAAATGCCGTGCCGATCCGGTCCGACCTGTCGGATGCCGAACTGGCCACGTTCTCGTGTTCCTATTCGACCGCCGAGGGCATGCTGACCCGCGCAAGTGTAACTGACACTGACACGGTTCTGGTGCCCGGAGCCTCGGGCGGGGTTGGCGGTGCCTTGGTGCAACTGGCGAAACGCCGGGGTGCACGAGTGATCGCGATGGCGGCGGAGGCCAAACACGCAGACGTTGCCGAACTGGGTGCCGACATGATCATGCCGCGCGCCCCGGAAAACCTGCGCGCGGCGCTTGGCGATGAAAAGGTCACTGTTGTGGCCGATGTGGTTGGTGGCCCCTACTGGCCCAACCTGATCGACGTTCTGGAGCGCGGTGGGCGGTACACCTGCTCGGGCGCGATTGCCGGGCCCATGGTCGAATTTGACCTGCGCACGTTCTACCTGCGTGACCTGACCTTCACCGGTTCTACCGTGATTGACCCCCAGGTGATGCGTAACATCGTTCAGTATATCGAAGCCGGTGAGATCAAGCCCGCCCTGGCCGCGACCTATCCCCTGGAAGAGTTGCGCGAGGCACAGGCCGCATTCATTGCCAAGCAGCACACCGGGAACATCGTGGTGATCCCATGACGATGGACGACGTTCTCGAAGCGGCCCGACAGCTGCATCAATCACATCCTGAGCTTTCAGATTTCGGAGTCTGGCCTGATGACCTGACGCCAACGGATCAGGAGCCAAACCAAATCCCTGCCGTTGAACTGATTCAGCGGACCGGTTTCCGGACCGGGGATGCAACGCGATCCCTTTCAGACGCGATCAGGGCAACCGCACATCTGGCGCGGTGGCAACACACCTATACGGAAGAGGAGGTCGGAGCCGATTTCCTTAATCGCTATGGCTATTATGAGCTGTTCGGCCCAACCGGGCATTTCCACTCGACCCAAATGCGCGGCTACGTCGCTTACTGGGGGGCGGGTCTGAATTACGATTGGCACAGCCATCAGGCCGAAGAACTCTATCTGATCGTAGGCGGTGGGGCGATGTTCCGCGTCGAAGAAGACGAGACTTACGTCGGCCCCAATCAGACACGACATCACTGCAGCTGGCAAAGCCACGCCATGACAACAACCGAAGAGCCAATTCTGGCTTTCGTTCTTTGGCGAGGACAAGGATTGAACGACTTGCCACAAATGGATGCGGCATGAAAACCATCCCGATACCTATCTGGTCATCCCAATGTGGGCATGCCTGTGTTGCGAAATGGCCCAGTATACCCATTGAGGAGTTCCGTCTATGAGACCGCAAGCCGAAGCCACTCAGATGATTGATGACGCCCGCGTGCGTGTGACGCGATTTGACTTTGCACCGGGGGCCGAAACGGGATGGCATCGCCACGCAATGGACTACGTCATCACCGCCATAACCGATTGCCATATGCGGCTGGAACTGCCTGATGGTTCGGTCAATGAAGTAACGGTTGCTGCGGGAGTAACTTATCGCCGCGACGAGGGTGTCGAACACAACGTGATCAATGCCGGGGACGCGCCGATGACCTTTGTTGAAGTGGAACTGAAATGAAAATCACTCGTCTTTCAGTCTACCATGTCGACCTACCGCTTGAGCATCCCTACTGGTTGTCTGGTGGCCGGCTGAAGTTCGAAGTGCTGGATGCAACGTTGGTCAAAGTCGAAACCGATTCAGGTCTGACTGGTTGGGGCGAGGGTACCCCGTGGGGCCACACATATGTTCCAGCCCACGGTCCGGGTATTCGCGCCGGAATTCAGACGATGGCACCGTTCATTCTGGGTCTTGATCCGCGTCGGGTGCTGGATGTCGAACGGGCGATGGATGTCGCTCTGCCCGGGCACCTCTATGCCAAAAGCCCCATTGATATGGCTTGCTGGGATATTGCGGGTCAGGCGGCGGGTCTGCCAATTGCCGATCTGATGGGCGGCGGGTCTCGCACGCCGCGCCCGATTGCCTCGTCGGTCGGTGCGAAGACCGTCGAAGAAACGCGCGAAGTGATGGAGCGCTATCGCAGCCGCGGCTACGTTGCGCATTCGGTTAAAATCGGTGGCGACGTAGAACGCGACATTGCGCGCGTCCGCGATGTGGAAAGTATCCGACGCCCCGGCGAGATCGTCCTTTATGACGTCAACCGCGGCTGGAGCCGGCAGCAGGCCCTGCGGGTGATGAGCGCCTGTGAGGACCTGAACGTGATGTTTGAACAGCCCTGCGAGTCGCTGGACGATATCGCCGCGATCTCGGGCCGCCATGCCTCACCCGTTTCGGTGGATGAAAGTCTTGTGACCCTGCAAGATGCTGCCCGCATTGCCCGTGAAGGGTTGGCTGAGGTGTTCGGAATAAAGCTGAACCGTGTCGGTGGCCTGACCAAGGCGGCAAGGATGCGGGACATCGCGTTAGCGCATGGAATCGACATGTTCGTGATGGCCACCGGCGGTTCGGTTCTGGCCGATACCGAGGCGCTGCATCTGGCTGCGACAATTCCGGATGAAAATTGTCACGCCGTCTGGGCGTGTCAGGACATGATCACCGTCGATGTTGCTGGTGGGCGAGGCCCCCGCAATATCGACGGCCACCTGCATTTGCCGGAAACGCCGGGACTTGGTGTGCACCCTGACGAAGATGCGTTGGGCGATCCCGTCGGGGTTTATCATTGAGGATCATCAGGATAACGCTCTGGGCCGTCGATCTGACGAGTCATGAGACCTATCACATGGCTGAGGGTAAGACCTGCGCGACCGTGACCTCTCATATCCTGTGCCTTGAGACAGATACAGGCTTGAGGGGTTGGGGCGAGGTCTGCCCGATCCCGCATTACCTGCCAGCGTTTGCGGGCGGAGTGCCGGGCGCAGTGACAGAGATAGGCCGCGAGATTCTGGGCATGTCCCCCTTCGGGGTAGATGCGCCGATGCGAAAGCTGGACGGGTTCCTGCAGGGGCATCTCTATGCCAAGTCACTCGTCGACATCGCACTTTGGGATTTGTTCGGACAAGCGACGGGTCAACCGGTCTATGCGTTGCTGGGTGGGCGGACACGAAAGGACATGCCGCTGTACCACTCGATCACCTGCGTCGCGCCGGATGATATGGCGCGGATCGCCAAGACGGCTTACCAGACCGGCATTCGCCAGTTTCAGGTCAAGCTGGGGGTCGAAGGCGACTGGCAGGCCGACGCCGAGCGTTTGACCAAAGTGCGTGAGGCCGTGGGACCGGGGCCTCTGGTTTATGGCGACTGGAACTGCGGTGCGTCACGCCTGCAAGCTACGCGAACGGGCAGGACGGTGGCCCACTTGGATGTGATGCTGGAACAGCCCTGCAAAACACTTGAGGACTGTGCGGCGGTTCGGCAGGCCACTGGATTGCCAATGAAAATCGATGAGAACGCCCATGATTTGGCGTCGCTGCGGCGCGCGCATGAGTTGGGCTGCATGGATGCCGTCGCTTTGAAACTGTCTAAGTTTGGCGGGTTGTCGGCCATGCGCCGGGCGCGTGATCTGACTGTGCATTTCGGGGCCGAAATCTGTGCCGAATGTACCTGGGGCTCGGATATTGTCACCGTTGCATCGCTGCATTTTGCGGCCTCGACCCCGCACGGGTCACTGATGAACACGTGCGACCTGTCATCGTATGTGTCACCACGCATTTGCCCCGACGCACCAAACCGTGAAAACGGCCGGATTGCCCCGCCCGACGGACCGGGGTTAGGTGTTGTGCCAGACCCAGAGGTTCTTGGTCCGCCAATTTTGGAGATCGTTTGAGATGCTGAAAATCAACACCCAATCCGAATGGATCGCCCGCGCGAATGAGGTACTGCCCGCTGGTGGGTTTGGTAATTTCGATCCTGGAATCATCATCGCGCGCGGCGAGGGCAGCCATGTCTGGGATGAAGACGGCAATGAATATGTGGACTACCTGATCGGTTCGGGCCCGATGTTGCTGGGCCATGGTCACCCCGAAGTCATAGAAGCCGTGCTGGAACAGCTGCCCAAGGGTATGACTTTCTTTGCCAACAACGCCCGGGGCATCGAACTGGCCGAGGCCATCGTTGACGCGGTGCCGTGTTGTGAGCAGGTCCGCTTTGTCGCTGCGGGGGGGGAGGCTGATATGTACGCCATTCGTCTGGCCCGTGCCTATACTGGCCGTAGCAAGATCCTGAAATTCGAAGGCGGCTATCACGGGATGAGCGCCGAGGCACAGATGAGTCTGGCCCCCAGCCGCCACGTCAACTTCCCACAGGCGGTCCCGGACAGTGCGGGCATTCCGGACAGCGTGGCCGAGCAGATGCTGATCGCGCCTTTCAATGATCTGGAAGCCGTTGCCAACCTGCTGGCCGAGCATGATGACGTTGCCGCGATCATGGTTGAGCCGTTACAACGAATTGTCCCTCCGGCACCCGGATACCTTCAGGGATTGCGCGATCTGTGCGACAAACACAATGTCCTGTTGATTTTCGATGAAATCGTCACTGGATTCCGTTTGGCCTATGGCGGCGCGCAAGAAAAATATGGCGTGACGCCCGATATCTGCACCTTGGGCAAAATCATCGGCGGCGGCTTCCCTTTGGCCGCGCTGGGCGCAAGCGCCGAGATCATGCAGCATTTCGACAAAGCGAAAGTAGGCGAGGAAGGCTGGCTGATGCAGTTGGGCACGCTGTCGGGTAACCCCGTCGCTTCGGCTGCCGGTTTGAAGACAATGGAGGTTTTGCGGCGCGACGGCATGTATGACCGCCTGCGTGCGATCGGTGCCGAGCTTCAACAGATGCAGGTGGATGCACTGACCGGGGCCGGTATTCCGCATCAGATCTGCGGGGACGAAACCCTGTTCGACATCTATTTCACGGATGCGGACTGTCGCGACTACCGCAGCGCCAAACATGATGACCCCCGCCGCAACGCCATCTACAACGATTCGCTGCGCGCACATGGGATTTTCAAAGCCCCCGGCAAACTCTATCCGTCTCTGGCTGTGACCCAAGCAGATCTGGATCAGACGCGGATGGCCGTTGAGAAAGCGGTTCAGGCGATCAGCGCAGAATAGAGGTCACAAGGTCATAAAAACAAGCGGGCCGCTGTCATTTCTGACAGCGGCCCTAACTGGTTGGATTTCAGGGTCTGGTCTCGCCCCCTCGAATACCACTTAAAAGAGAACGGACTAAAAAAACTTTCGACTATTTCGAGACCGACCCGACTTCACAACCGGTATGAATACTTTATGCACCATCGACGGCACTGTCTCAGTGAAGTAGTTCACTTTTCTTAAACTTTTTTATTTTTTCCAATCAAAAAAGCCTGGGCCTGCCTGTTTCAGCAGGGATTCTGCCATGGCGCGACCTATTTCGGGGCCATCTGCGACCGACCCAGTGGTGTCCTCGGATATGGATTCGGACCCGTCGGGGCGCAAAACCTCACCACGCAGGCGTAGTTGATCACCTTTTATTTCTGCCAAACCCGCGATCGGCGTTTCGCAAGAGCCGTCCAAAGCGGCCAGCAATGCGCGTTCCGCTGCCAATCGCTGCCCGGTCTCAGCGTGGTGGATGGCCTCGAGCATTTCGGCCGCACGGGAATCATCGCCACGACGCTCGATGCCGATCGTGCCTTGGGCGATGGCGGGCAGCATATCTTCGACGGCGATGGCGGTTGCGGGAACCTCCTCCATATTCAGTCGCCGGATGCCGGCCATGGCCAGAAACGTGCAATTGGCCACACCATCTGCCAGCTTCTTGAGGCGCGTTTGAACATTGCCCCGGAACTCGACCACATTCAGGTCCGGGCGACGGTTCAACAATTGTGCCCGCCGCCGCAGCGATGAGGTGCCCACAACTGCACCCTGCGCGAGGTCACGGATCGAGCTCAGGCTGGGTGAGATAAAGGCGTCGCGCACATCTTCGCGCGGCAGAAACGTGTCCAGGACAAGACCTTTTGGCTGTTCAACCGGCATGTCCTTGGTGGAATGCACCGCGATGTCGATATCGCCACGCAGCATCGCCTCTTCGATTTCCTTGGTGAACAGGCCTTTGTTGCCAATCTCTTTCAACGGACGGTCCGCATCAATCATGGCGCGGTTGTCGCCGGTGGTCTTGATCACCACAATCTCGAACGCGTCTTCGGGCAGATCAAAGGCTTTGCCCAGCCGTTGCCGGGTTTCATAAGCTTGCGCCAGCGCCAGCGGTGAGCCACGAGTGCCGATCTTGAGCGGTGATGCGGGGGTTGGCAGGGTCAAAGTCATGGGCACAGCTTTAGTCGCGTCACATTGCCCTGACAATGGGGGCAGAGCTTGACAAATTGCCACTGAGGCATGACCCGTTGCGACAAACCTGACGATTGGGGACAAAGATGGCCGAGACAAAGAAACTGCTGCGGGCGCTGGCTGGCGAAGTACAGGACGTGCCACCGATCTGGATGATGCGGCAGGCGGGGCGTTATTTGCCGGAGTACCGCGCAACCCGGGCGCAGGCCGGGGACTTTTTGTCTTTGTGTTATAACCCCGAGTTGGCGGCCGAGGTGACGTTACAGCCAATCCGCCGCTATGGCTTTGACGCGGCTATTCTGTTTGCTGACATTCTGTTGGTGCCGCAAGCTCTGGGTGCGGATCTGTGGTTTGTCACAGGTGAGGGGCCGCGGTTGTCGACGATCACTCAGCAATCCGATTTCGATGCGCTGAAACCGGTATCGGATATCCATGAAACCCTGTCGCCGGTGTACGAAACTGTCCGAATCCTTTCGCGAGAATTGCCATCCGAGACCACTCTTATCGGGTTTGCAGGCGCGCCATGGACGGTTGCGACCTACATGATCGCCGGTCGCGGCACGCCAGATCAGGGACCGGCTCATGCGCTGCGCGAGGAAAACACCGCCCTGTTCGAAGCGCTACTGGAGCGCATCACGCTGGCCACCATCGAATATCTCTCGGCCCAAATCGAGGCCGGGGCCGAGGTGGTGAAGATTTTCGACAGCTGGGCCGGGTCGCTGAAGGGCGATGCCTTTCAGAAATATGCGGTCGAGCCTTGCCGTGTGATCACGCAGGCCATCAAGCAGCGCCATCCGGACATTCCGGTGATCGGTTTCCCGCGCGAGGCAGGTGATGGTTACATAGGTTTTGCCAAAACCACCGGTGTGGATTGCGTTGCGCTGGACAACTCCGTGTCGCCGGATTGGGCGGTCGAGCATGTGCAGGTGGATGGCTGCGTTCAGGGCAATCTGGCCTCGTCGCATATGGTGACCGGCGGACAGGCGCTGGTGGATGAGACGCGTCAGATTGTCGAGGCCTTCTCGAAAGGACCGCATATCTTTAATCTGGGCCACGGGATCACACCCGATGCCGATCCCGGTAATGTTCAGCTGATGATCGACACGGTGCGGTCGTGGCGGGACGCGTAGAGGGGCCAGCCCCACTCGGATTTTGGCCAACTCACCCAGGGAGATTTTTAGCCAGGTGAGGGGTCAGGAGGCGTGTTGGTAGACAGCTGATCCAAAATATCCTGCCTGTGTTCGCCTCGGCGTGGGCTGGTTTTGGGCTGCCATGTCCCGGTCGAAAAGCGGGGCGCAGCCGCAGCCTGCAGCGCGCCGTCATGGTCGATCCATGTTTGGCGCGCGGCGTTCATGGGGTGGGCTTGCGCCTCGACCGGGTCGAGTACGGGCGCGACGCAGGCGTCGGAACCCTGGAACATACCGGCCCAGTGGGCGCGGGTTTTGCTGGCGAATAAGTCGGTGAGTCGTTGCGTGAGTTTGGGCCAAAGTGCCGGAACATATTGGTCTTTGAATTCGGGATCGTCGGTGAGTCCCAGTTTTTGCAAGAATTCGACGTAGAACTTGGGCTCAAGACACTGGACGGACATGAAGCCCCCATCCAGGCACGCGTAAGTGCGGCTCCAATGCGGGCCATCCAGCAGGCTTTGACCGCGCGTCTCAGACAGGTTTCCGGTTTGGCGCATACTCATCAACAGGTTCATCATGTGGGCCGATCCGTCATAAATGGCGGCATCAACCACGGTGCCCTGTCCGGTCCGCTGAGCGTTGAGAAGCCCGGCAAGAATACCGGCAACTAGATACATGGCACCGCCGCCAATATCCCCGACAAGGGTCGCTGGGGTCTGCGGGGGCTGGCCCGCTGCTGATGCATACCACAATGCCCCGGACAATGAGATGTAGTTCAGATCGTGTCCGGCCGTTTCGGACAACGGGCTGTTCTGACCCCATCCGGTCATGCGACCATAGACCAGTTTGGGGTTCGACGCGTTGAACGTGTCGGGACCCAGTCCCAGTTTTTCCATCACGCCGGGGCGGAACCCTTCGATTAGCGCATCGGCCGAGGCGATCAGACGCCTTGCGATGTCCAGATCGGCGGCATCCTTCAGATTCAAGTCAATCGAGCGTTTGCCGCGGTCCAGAACGGATTGCTCGGGCATACCCGGTACGGCAGGCTGGCCTTTGCGGTGGATCGTGATGACGTCCGCCCCCAGATCGGCCAGCAGCATGGCGGCGAACGGACCTGGCCCCAAACCTTCAATTTCAATGATCCGTATTCCGCTGAGCATGAGCCCTCTCCTTTCTGCGCAGGTTTTCGGGGATACCCGGGGATTGCAAGCCCGGATTCTGTTGGCTTGCCAGATGGTCACGCGATCCTTAGCGTTCCAAACGGGATGGAGAGCGAGGCTCGGATGCGGTTGTGGTTCCTTTTTGGTGGCGCCGTTGCGCTGGCGGTGTTGGTAGGCGTGTTTTCGCGCCTGCATCCCCCTGGCAGTATGATGTTGGCGGCGGGTCCAGAAGGCGGCGCTTATGAAACGGTTGCGCGAGACTACGCCGAAATTCTGGCGCGCGATGATATTCAACTAGAAATACTGGATACCGCTGGTTCGGTCGAAAATGCTGAACTGCTTAGCGCGGGCGATGTCGACGCTGCATTTCTACAAGGCGGTATCCGGGTTGATCCAAAAAAGGCTGAGGCCGTCGGGGCAGCGTTTTTTGAACCCATCATCTTTTTGGTCAACGAAGGCGCAACTATCCCCAAAAACCCCGCCTTGTGGACCGGTTTGAGGATCAACAGCGGCGCACCAGGCTCAGGTACGGCTGCGGCTTTTCGGGATTTCGAAAAGGCGGTCGGCTTGAATGAGGGGGACAATACACATTTCTCAATCCCCTATGCAAAAGCCGCGGCCGCTTTGTTGGACGGAGATTTGGATATCGCCGTCTATGTTGCGCCCATCGAAGCTCCCTATCTGAAGGCCGCATATGCAGAGCCGGGGCTTCGCGTGCTGGCGCTGGATCATGTTCAGGCGATCTCGCGGCGGTTGGAATACGCGACGGTGGTGACAGTTCCGGCGGGAGGAATGTCGTTGGACCCAGTTCTTCCGCCGCGACCGGTAGAGTTGATAGCGATCGAAGCCCGTCTGGTCGTGCGACCGGATTTGCACCCTGCGCTGATCAACCGTCTGACGATGGCGGCGATTGAATTGCACAGTGCCCGCGGAATTATCGCCGATCCGGGGGCATTCCCCAACCTCGAAGGTGCAGGGATGACGATCAACAATACGGCTAGGCAGCTAATTGTTGATGGTCCTTCGACATGGCATAATTGGCTGCCCTATTGGATCGCAGCACAGATTAACCGGGTTCTTTTGCTGTTGCTGCCGTTCTTTTTTATTGTCGTGCCTCTGATCCGGCTTGTGCCATTGGCTTATGCCTACGCGATGAGGTGGCGGGTTTGGCAGCACTACCCCGAAATCCGGGAAATTGAGGAGGAACTGGCCAACAATCCCGGTGTCAACGAGCTGCGCGAGATGCAGGCGCATCTGAACGCCTTGGACGAACGCCTCGCAACATTGCGGCTGCCCGCGGCCTATAGGCAAGGATTGTACGATGCGCGGTTGCATGTCGAACTTGTACAAAAACGGGTGACCGAATTGCAGCAGCATAGTCAGACCTGACCC
This sequence comes from Ruegeria sp. CDSA033, assembly GCF_059612305.1. Classification (NCBI taxonomy): domain Bacteria; kingdom Pseudomonadati; phylum Pseudomonadota; class Alphaproteobacteria; order Rhodobacterales; family Roseobacteraceae; genus Ruegeria; species Ruegeria sp. CDSA033. The sequence goes on from NZ_JBXWQI010000021.1 coordinate 21,831, forward strand.
AGCCGCGCGCCCACAAAAAAGCGCAGAACAATGTGCGGAATTGACCTGTTCTGTGACGGGCCATCGGGGTAGTGTCCCCGCCAGAACAGGGAATGTGCATGACAACTATTCTGTCCATTAGGGATTTGCGTAAGTCCTATGCCGACGGATTCGAGGCGCTCAAAGGGGTGTCCTTGGATATCGAGCAGGGCGAAATTCTGGCGTTGCTGGGCCCAAATGGGGCTGGAAAGACAACGCTGATTTCCACCGTGTGCGGCATAACCACTCCGACTTCGGGCACCGTTACTGTAGGTGGGCATGACATCCAGACCGAGTTTCGTGCAGCGCGCCGGATGATCGGGCTGGTGCCGCAGGAAATCGCACTTGAGCCGTTTGAGAAAGTTTGGAACACGGTTCGGTTCTCGCGGGGCCTGTTCGGATATAGCAGCGACAATGCCCGGATCGAAGAGATCCTGCGCAAGCTGTCTCTGTGGGATAAGCGCAAGAATGCGATCAAGGAACTTTCGGGTGGCATGAAGCGCCGCGTGCTGATTGCCAAAGCCCTAGCACATGAGCCGCGCGTGCTGTTCCTGGATGAGCCGACCGCCGGCGTGGATGTCGAACTGCGCAAGGACATGTGGGAGATCGTGGCCGAGCTGAAACAGGCCGGGGTCACCATCATCCTGACTACGCATTACATCGAAGAGGCCGAAGCCATTGCCGACAGGGTAGGTGTGATCGACAAGGGTGAGTTGCGGCTGGTGCAGGACAAGAACACCCTGATGGCCCAGATGGGCAAGAAACAGATCGAGGTTATGCTGGCCGATCCTATCCGGGCCATTCCTGATAGTCTGGCTGTGCATAACCTGACGTTGAACGGCAATGGCGATGCGCTGGTCTATACCTATGACACCCACGCGGACCGCACTGGGATCACCACTTTGCTGAACGATGTGGCGCAGGCGGGGCTTGTTCTGCGCGACGTGCAGACCCGGCAGTCGAGCCTGGAAGAGATTTTTGTGAACCTTGTGTCCGGAGAGCCCGCATGAACTGGTCTGCCATCGCTGCAATCTACCGGTTCGAAATGGCCCGGTTCTTCCGCACTCTGGCACAGAGCTTTCTGTCGCCGGTCCTGTCGACCTCATTGTATTTTGTGGTCTTTGGCACTGCGATCGGCAGCCGCATCCAAGAGGTCGAGGGTGTATCTTATGGCGCGTTTATCGTGCCGGGGCTTATCATGTTGTCCGTTGTGATGCTGGCAATCTCGAACGCGTCATTCGGGATCTACTTCCCGAAATTCCTTGGTACGATCTACGAACTGTTGTCGGCGCCAGTAAATTTCATAGAGATCGTAATAGGTTACGTCGGGGCCGCCGCGACCAAGTCGCTATTTGTCGGGTTGGTAATCCTTGTGACAGCCACATTCTTCGTGGACATACGCATCGAACATCCTTTTGCGATGGCAGCGTTCCTGATCCTGTCCTGCCTCAGTTTTTCGCTGTTGGGCTTTATCGTCGGGATATGGGCCAGCAACTTTGAACAGATATCTTTGGTGCCCCAACTGGTTGTCACGCCACTGATCTTTCTGGGCGGCACATTCTATTCGATCTCGATGCTGCCTCCGGTGTGGCAGACGATCACCCTGTTCAACCCGGTTGTTTACCTGATTTCCGGGTTCCGCTGGTCGTTTTACGGGTTGGCCGATGTCCCGATCGGATTCAGCCTGTTGGCGATTCTGGTCTTCACGGGGACTTGTCTGGCTGTGATCGGCTGGATCTTCAAAACCGGTTGGCGCATTCGCAGCTAGGGCGTTGCATTTTTGCCCGCCATGTGTGTGAATTTGGTTCACGTCACGTCTAAGGCCCGAACGGTCCCTTGTTTAGGGCCCGGCTGCACTCTACATCGGCACCCATGAAGCTCAGCCTGCCATTTGTCAAAAAGCAGCCCCTCGTGGCCGTGGTTCGCCTGTCCGGCGCCATCGGAATGGCGGGGCGTGGATCGTTGAACGACACCGCGCTGGCCCCCGTTCTGGAAAAGGCGTTTCGCAAAGGCAAACCTGCGGCCGTGGCGCTTGAGATCAACTCGCCCGGTGGATCGCCGGTGCAAAGCTCTCTGATCGGGTCGCGAATCCGGCGGCTGTCGGAAGAGCTTGAGATCCCCGTTATCGCCTTTGTCGAAGACGTTGCAGCGTCTGGCGGCTACTGGCTGGCCGCTGCCGCCGACGAAATCTGGGCGGATGACAGCTCGGTCCTGGGTTCGATCGGTGTGATTTCGGCTGGGTTTGGCGCGCATGTCCTTCTGGCGCGGCAAGGCATCGAGCGGCGCGTACATACGGCGGGCAAATCAAAATCAATGCTCGACCCGTTTTCGCCGGAGAAAGAAGAAGATGTCGCGCGGCTGCAAGGGTTGCTGGGTGATGTCCACGCGAACTTCATTGACCATGTCAAAGCCCGTCGCGGTGACAAGCTGGATCAAAGTGCGGATCTGTTCACCGGCGAGGTCTGGCTTGCCAGGCGTGCGCAGGAACTGGGCCTGATTGACGGCGTCGCGCACCTGAGGCCGAAAATGCAGGAGCGGTTCGGCGACAAGGTGAAGTTCCGCCGCTATGGCCTGCGCAAACCGTTCTGGTCGCGGTTCGGTGCCACACTTGCGCAAGACGCCATAACCGGAATTGAGGAGCGGGCGGCTTACGCGCGCTTTGGTTTGTGACGTGATTGTCAAGATTGTCACCCTTTTCCTGATTGCCATGGGTGTCTTGGCGATGTTCGGCAAGCTGCGCTTTCCGGGGCAGAAGAAGTTGCAATCTGCAAGATGTCCGCGCTGTGGACGGTTCAGTATCGGTAAGGGGCCTTGCTCCTGCGAAAAAGGAGGCCGTACATGACGGCATGGCTGTTATCCGGCCTCGGCTTGCTGATCTTGCTTCTCGCAGGTGATGCTCTGGTCCGCGGCGCAGTGAACCTGAGCCTGCGCCTGGGTGTACCAGCCCTGATCGTCAGCCTGACCATTGTGGCCTTTGGCACCTCGGCCCCCGAGCTGTTAATCGCGATCAGTGCGATCAAGGAAAACGCGCCGGGGATTGCGCTGGGTAACGTGGTCGGGTCGAACACGGCAAACATCTTGCTGGTTCTGGGTTTGCCAGCCTTGCTTGCCACGCTGCACACCAGCGAATGCAACACCAGAAGAAACTATGTTTTCATGCTGCTGGCCACGGTGCTGTTCATCGGCCTGGCATTTTGCGGCGTGTTCAATATTGCCAGTGGTGCGATCTTGCTGGCTGCTTTGGGATTGGTCCTGCTTAACGCGTTCCGCGATGCGCGCGCGCATCGCAAAGCCTGCGGTGAAGCCTGCGCGGAAGAGGATGAGCTGGAAGGTCTGGAAGAGGCCGATCCGGACATGCCCTATTGGAAACTATCGATCTATCTGGTCCTGGGCCTGATAGGCCTGCCGATGGGTGCGCATCTATTGGTCGACAACGCCACGATCATTGCCCGCACATACGGCGTCAGCGAAACGATTATCGGACTGACGCTGATCGCAGTTGGGACATCCCTGCCGGAACTGGCAACGACTGTGATGGCGGCCTTACGTAGGCAAGCGGATGTCGCCTTGGGTAACGTGATCGGGTCGAACATGTTCAACCTTTTGGCCATCGTCGGTATCGCCACTTTGTTTGGACGTATCCCGGTGGACCCGGAATTCCTGCGTTTCGATCTGTGGGTCATGCTGGGCGCATCGCTTTTGTTGATCCCGTTCGTGTTCTTGAAACAAGATATCACGCGCGGCTGGGGTCTGGTGTTGACGCTGCTGTATGCCGTGTACATCGTCTCGCTGCTGGCGTGACCTGAAGATAGGGGAAATCCATGGCCCGAGCGTTGGTGACCGGTGCAGGTATTCGTCTGGGTCGGGCAATGGCTCTGTATCTGGCAGAGCGGGGATATGACGTCGCAGTGCACTATGCGACGTCTGAACAACCTGCCTCCGAAACCGTAGCCGAGGTGCAGGCGCTTGGACGCAAGGCGGTCGCCTTGCACGCCGATCTGCTGGATGAGGCGCAGGTCCTGACCTTGCTACCCCGCGCGGCAGAGGCGTTAGGCGGACCAATCACCTGTCTGGTGAACAACGCGTCGATCTTTGAATACGACAGCCTTCAGTCCGCCACGCGGCAAAGCTGGGACCGGCACCTCGACAGCAACCTGCGCGCGCCTTTCGTCCTGACGCAGGCCATGGCTGCCCAGGGGCTGAAGCCCGGCAGGGACGAGGCGGGTGAGCCTGTTGCCACCGGGCTGATCGTGAACATGGTGGATATGCGGGTGCGCAAGCTCACGCCAGAGTTCATGACCTATACGATTGCCAAGATGGGTCTGTGGGCCTTGACGCGGACCTCGGCGCAGGCGCTTTCGCCAGCGATCCGGGTTAACGCGATCGGGCCAGGTCCAACGATGCAAGGTCATCGGCAAAGCCAAGAACACTTCAATGCGCAGCGCGCGAACACGGTGCTGGAGCGCGGGTCAAACCCTTCCGATATCACCGCGGCTTTGGGCTATTTCCTGGATGCGCATGCGGTCACAGGTCAACTATTGTGCGTCGACGGGGGTCAGCATCTGGGGTGGAAAACACCGGATGTTCTGGGCCTTGAATAAGTAAAACTGCGGCAAGTTTTGCACCGCTCTCGGTTCTGTTACCTTCGCGTTACAAAAATGTCTTTTTTTTCATACACTTGCCTTGTGAATGAAATTATATACAATGAAAACAATGAGTTAAGTATTTGCTTATTTTTTGTGCAAATCAAGGATTCCTTAATGAATCAAGGGAAATTCGCCACGCTCAGAAACTTATCTTCACACTTATCCACAGAAACCGTGGATTTGTTTTCTCTTGATCTGGGGGCCACAAGATTGCAGCCATGGTCAGAGAATCATATCTCAGGCAAATGACAACAGACAGCGACTCGACCCCTGACACTCAATTGACCGGCTATGCCTGCATTTTGCGGTATGTGAAGACGCTGGACAGCTCACCCGGTGTGTATCGGATGTTGGATGCGGACAGCCGGGTGCTGTACGTCGGCAAGGCGCGCAACCTTAAAGCGCGGGTGTCGAACTATGCGCGGCCGGGACATTCGGGGCGGATTGAGCGGATGATCGCGGCGACAGCCTCGATGATGTTCCTGACCACGCGGACCGAGACCGAGGCTCTGCTGCTTGAGCAGAACCTGATCAAGCAGCTCAAGCCCAAGTACAACGTGCTGCTGCGGGACGATAAAAGTTTTCCCAATATTCTGGTCGCCAAGGGCCATGCCTTTCCGCAGATCAAAAAGCACCGTGGCGCGAAGAAAGAGAAGGGGACCTATTTTGGCCCCTTCGCCAGTGCTGGCGCGGTCAATCGAACGTTGAACCAGCTGCAAAAGGCGTTTCTGCTGCGCAATTGCTCGGATTCCATGTTTGACGGCCGCACGCGGCCCTGTCTGCTTTATCAGATCAAGCGGTGCTCGGGGCCATGCGTTGGCCTGATCTCGGAAGATGAATACGGCGAAAGCGTCAAAGATGCCGAGCGGTTCCTGTCGGGGCGGTCGACCAAAGTGCAAGAGGAGCTGGCCGAACAGATGATGGCCGCGTCCGAGGCGATGGAGTTCGAACGCGCCGCCGGGCTACGAGATCGCATCCGGGCGCTGACGCAGGTGCAGACGTCCCAGGGTATCAATCCGCGCGGCGTGGCTGAGGCGGATGTGATCGGCCTCTATATGGACAGTGGGCAAGCTTGTGTTCAGGTATTCTTTATCCGCGCCAACCAGAACTGGGGGAACAAGGATTTCTATCCTCGTGTCGGTGCGGATGTGTCCGCAGCAGAGGTGATGGAGGCGTTTCTTGGCCAGTTCTACGACAACAAGGAACCGCCCCGGCAGCTGATCCTGTCGGACGCAGTCGAAAATGCCGATCTAATGCACGAGGCGCTGAGCGAGAAGGCAGGGCGCAAGGTCGAAATCCTAGTGCCTCAGCGCGGTGAGAAACAGGAACTGATTGCAGGGGCCTTGCGCAACGCGCGGGAATCCTTGGCCCGTCGGATGTCGGAAAGCGCCACGCAGGCCAAGCTGTTGCTTGGCGTGGCCGAAGCGTTTGATCTGGACAGCCCGCCGAACCGGATTGAGGTTTACGATAACTCTCATATCCAAGGCACCAACGCCGTTGGTGGGATGATCGTGGCAGGCCCAGAAGGGTACATGAAAAACGCCTATCGAAAGTTCAACATTCGGGGTGATGACCTGACCCCCGGTGACGACTTTGGCATGATGAAAGAGGTTCTGACCCGCCGCTTTACCCGCTTGCAAAAAGAGGATCCGGATCGTGACAAGGGGTTGTGGCCCGACCTGTTACTGATCGACGGCGGCGCGGGGCAGGTGAGTGCTGTGCGCGAAATCATGGTTGAACATGGGGTCGAAGATATTCCTATGGTCGGTGTTGCAAAGGGCGTTGATCGCGATCACGGCAAAGAAGAGTTCCATCGTACTGGCCAGCGCCCCTTTGCCTTAAAACGCAATGACCCGGTGCTGTATTTTATTCAACGTCTGCGGGACGAGGCGCACCGGTTTGCAATCGGCACTCACCGTGCCAAACGGGCCAAAGCGGTTGGCGCGACGCCGTTGGACGAAATCCCCGGAGTTGGTGCTGCGCGCAAACGGGCATTACTGGCGCATTTCGGCAGTGCCAAGGCTGTTAGCCGGGCCAATCTGGCGGATTTGAAAGCGGTCGAGGGGATCTCAGCCGGGTTGGCGCAGAAGGTTTATGATTTCTTCCACGACAAGGGCTAGGCCTTGCGCCCGCGCCACAGGATGTAGAGGCCGGAGGCCACGATCAGACCACTACCGATCCACATTGTCTGGTCCAGATCCTCGCCAAAAAAGATCACGCCCAAGGCGACACCGAACAGCAGGCGGGAATAGCGGAAAGGCGTGACGGCGGACACCTCTCCGGTTCGCATGGCCTTCATCAGGGATGTGTATGCGATTGCGCCCAGGCCCACGGCTCCGGCGATATGCAGGCTTGTGAGCAACGGCACAGGCGCGATGGGGGCCTGTTCCCAAAAGCTGTAGGCAAACCCAGCGACAATCACGCTGACAAAGCCGTAGAACCCTAAAACTTCGGTTCCAAGACTGGCAGGTGCGACCCGGCTGGCCAGATCACGGCCGGCAAATCCCAACATCCCCAGCACGGCCAGAAGGGACAAGATGGTGAAACTGTCCCCAGTTGGTTGGATGATGATCACAACGCCGATCAGGCCAACGAGAATGGCGCTCCACCGCCGCCAACCAACGGTCTCTCCGAATAGAAGCACGGCACAGGCGACGACCACAAGCGGGGTGGCCTGCAGGATAACAGTTGCTGATGACAAGGGCGTCAATGTGATGGCCAGTACGTAGAACAGCCGCCCAAGAATTTCGAAAACCGCGCGGATCTTCATTGCAGGCGACAGCACATCCGGTTGCAGCAGCCGCGTGCCACGTGCCATTGCGACACAGGCAAAGATGAGCGCGCCACCCAATCCGAACAGGACAAGTATTTGCCAGACGGGCAAGGCAACCGCCGCCGCTTTCAGCAGCGCGTCTTCCAGTGCGAAACATGCCATCGCGCCGATCATCCATGCGCTACCGATCAGGTTGGCGCGCGCGTCGGTCTCAATATTCGGGGTCATCGGGTCGTCTTTGCCATTGGGCTTGGTCGGCTGCACTCTGACGACAATCCGACCCGGGGCCAAGGCCAATAACCGGTGCCTCGCCGGACTGCGGCGCTTTGACCAAGCCTCTGTGATCGGTACAGTTTTTTTCCGCCCCGTCTTTCCTGTCCCCGGTCAGCGATGTAGGGTCTGCTTCATGAAGTGGAACCTGCCGAATATCCTGACTGTCCTGCGCCTGCTGGCCGCGCCCGGTCTGGCCGTAATGTTTCTGTATTTCACCAGACCCTATGCAGACTGGTTTGCGCTGATCCTGTTTCTGACGGCGGCCATTACCGACTGGTTTGACGGATATTTGGCGCGAGCGTGGAAACAGGAAACCAAGATCGGCGCCATGCTGGACCCGATTGCGGACAAGGCGATGGTGGTGATCGCGCTGATGATCCTTGTGGGTTACTCCGCTGAGCACTGGACTCCCTGGTTGGTGCTGCCAGCGACGGTCATCCTGTTCCGCGAAGTTTTTGTCTCGGGCCTGCGGGAATATCTGGGCGATACGGCCGGAACGCTGAAGGTCACAAAGCTGGCGAAATGGAAAACGACCGCGCAGATGGTGGCGATTGCCATTCTGTTTTCGCAGGGGATTTTCGAGCACTATTTTGTGATGGCTACGTTCGGCATGGATGCCGCAACGATGGATCAGGTTCTAACGGGTCAATTGGAAGACCTGAATCATATGCGCTGGCACCTTGAGGCGATGTTCTGGTCCGGTCGCATTGGGCTGTGGCTGTTGTGGATCGCGGCAGCGCTGACATTGATCACCGGCTATGACTACCTACGTAAAGCCATGCCCCATCTGAAGGAGAGCTAAGGGATGGACGTGCTGTATTTTGCATGGGTACGCGAACGGATCGGCCTGCCGAAAGAGCGGATCGAAACCGAGGCCGCAACCGTATCCGATCTGGTCGCCGAGCTGAGTGCGCGTGAAGACCGCTATGCTGCCGCATTTGCGGACCTGTCCGCATTGCGCGTGGCACTGGATCAGGAACTGTCCGATTTTGACGCATCGCTTTCTGGCGTGCGCGAAGTGGCTTTTTTCCCGCCGATGACCGGCGGCTAAATCCATGCGCATCGCGGTTCAGGAAGAAGAATTTGATCTTGGGGCCGAAGCCAATACCTTCGCCGCCGGAGACGATGCCAACGGCGCCATTGTGACCTTTACCGGCGTGGTGCGCGATCTGGCATCCGGCGATCTGGATGTGATGGAGATCGAGCATTACCCCGGTATGACCGAACGGGCGCTAACCAAAATCGCCGAAGAGGCACAGCAGCGCTGGTCGTTGGGCGATGTGCTGGTGATCCACCGCCACGGGCGCCTTGCCCCGGGGGATCGGATCATGATGGTGGCCACTGCCGCGCGGCACCGCAAGGATGCGTTTGAGGCGGCAGAATACCTGATGGATTACCTGAAATCCCGCGCTCCCTTTTGGAAAAAGGAAATCACCACATCCGGCGCGGAATGGGTCGCAGCCAAGGATGAGGATGAAGATGCGCTGACGCGGTGGTAGGTTCTGTGCCCGGCACCGGATTATCTGGTGCCGGGTCTATCATAGCGAGTTAGGTGCTTTGTTCGGTGTTACACTGCCGTGCCGCTTCGATGGCTTTTTTAGTACCATCCAGACTAACGGTGAATGCGAACTCTTTCTTCGGAAACACGGTCATTTCGTATTTGTTCATGACGTCATCCACAAACTGGGCGTTGTTCGCAAGGATGTATCCGCCTGTATATCCGTCGGCGAGATGCTTAGTCTTCTTGTGCGCCTCAGCTTCGTAGACGTTGCCGTCGAGTGACAGGAAGATCTTTTCCTTCTTACCCTTCAGGCCAATGTCGTTCTTCGTGAACACACCAAGATAGCCCATCTCGTGGTCCTTGGTCAGACCCATCTGAACGACGTTCTGGTTTTCGTCCATACGCTCGATCAGGCAGGACCCGCGGGAGTCATCCACAAAGATAGTCCAACCGGATTCTTCGCCCCAGTTGGTGAAGGTATCGTTCTCTGACGGTATGACGTCACTTGAAGCCCAAGCGGCTACAGCAGAGAAGATGCTTAGAGTCGCAGCGGTTGTTAATGATGATTTGAAATTCATAGTACACTCCAATTTTCTGGATAGTGAACAGTGATGTGCATGTGTAAAAAATGCACCAATTCCTAATATTGAATTTGTTGTAAGAATTGAAGGCGATTGCCTCGGATCGGCTGATTTGTGCCGAAGGTGCAGTCGGCCCCAACCGGGGTCAGCTATTAAGCCCGGGGCTGGGATCAATCCGCGTTGTTGATACGCCCGCGTAGTTCTTCCGCCTCTTGCCGGGCGGCGCGCAGGCCGTCCATGGCGGCGGCCAATTCGGCCTCGGTCTGGGTCAGCTGGTTGGTCAGTTCGGCCTCGCGCTGCTGCAGATAGGTGATGGCCTGGTCGCGGGTTTCTTCTGCCTCATGCAGCTCCTGGCTCATGCGGTCCAGATCGGCGACGTCGCTTTGGCGGACACGTGACAGGCGATGGGCCAGCCAATTGGCGAACCACCCCATGCAAAAGGCGGCAAACAATATGACGGCGGTCGCGATAATGAATTCGATTCTGTTCAACTTACTGGTCCCCTGCGCCCGAGTCGGTTTCCGCATCCGGTTCCGCGGCTTCGGCCTCTGGCTCTGCGTCTTGTGACGTCTCTGCTTCGTCTTCCATCGCTTCCAGCGCCGTTTGAGATTCGGCAGTGGATTCGGGCCGGATCAGGCGGAATTCGATACGTCTGTTTTCTTCGCGCCCGTTTTCGGTGTCGTTGTCGGCGATTGGCTGGGTTTCACCATAGCCCAAGGCGGTAAAGCTGGCTGTGGGCACGCGCCGCGCGCGCAGCTCATTGAGGATGGATTGTGCCCGTGATTGGCTGAGCTGCTGGTTCATCTCTTCGCGGCCCTGGCTGTCAGTGTGGCCCTGAATCTCCAGCCGGATAGGCCCGCATTCCCGCAGGATGTCGGCGATCTGATTAACCGTATCGCGCGACTCGGCGGCGACCGTGGCAGAACCCGGTTCAAAGGCGATTTTCGAACCCGCCTGAACTTCGGCGATGCGCTCTTCGCAAACATCCGGGTCGGGCAGCTTGTCTGCGGGCTCGGGCGGCTTTTGATAGGTGATCGACAGGCTGAAATCTTGTGCCTCGCCCAGTTTTTCCGACAAAAGCCCAGAAATATAGGCCCGGGTTTTGGGATCGTGGCTGACACCGTTCAGAACCACTTCGTCCGGCGTCACGGTCAGCGCACCATTGTGCAATTGCGACAACGCTTCAAGCCCGCTGAGGACGCGAATGGGCCAATCAGCGGGTAGGTCAGAGGCCACGCGGGTTGCGGTATGGACGTGTTCATAACCAAAGGCTGCACGGGCATAACTGTCGACCATGTCGCGCTGGGTTTCATCCCCCAGGCGGCCGCGCATTTGCACCAGGCCTTCGGGACTTCGTGTTGCTGAGAATTCGGGCGGGCCGGATTGGTCTTCCGTTTCGGGTTCCGGCAGAACCGCATGCAGGGCAAAGACCTCGGGCAGTGCGTTTTCCAGTTCGCCGATCACCTGGTCAAACAGCGCGGCGCCAGTGCCTTCGGCCGCGACCAAAGTGATATCCGCATCTGACAAAGTCACCGTACCCTGGCCGATTTCCGCCAGCGCCCGAATGCTTAACACGGCGGCGTCGGGCCAGCGAGGTGAGGGTTCACCCAGACCGATGGTGCAGGAATAAGGCCCGGTCAGGCCAGCATCCTGTGCGGCTGCGACGATCCGGTCCCGCGCCTTTTCGTCCTGGGCTGAACAGGCATCGAATTGCCCGCCATTTTCGTCGATCAGGTAACGCAGGGTGAAGGGTGTAATGACCGGGCGCGGTGCGGAAATGGACAAGCCGATGCGCAGGCTGGGCGGCGCTGCGCGCGTCAGCTCTTGCTCAAGCCGCTCTTTTTCCTGCTGGCTGTCGGCAATTGCCGTCACCTTTACAAGCCCGGGGCTGGCCGAGATTTTGGCTCGTGGCAGTCGGGTCAGCGCCTCAACAGCAAAAGCGATCGCATCGTCCCAGCCTTTGGGTTTTGGATAGTCGGCGGTTTCCAGCAAATCTGATACCGGCCCGTCATTCAGCGTGCGCAATCTTTTCGTCAGTGCGTCGCGATCTTCGCTGGCTGGGATCAGGCCAATAACCGAGATACCGCTGTCATTGCGCAGAATTTCGGCTGAAAAGCGTGGGGAGGCCAGCTGCGTAGAGGGCGCGACCTCCATTTCATCAATCACGCGGGAGGTGTCGACCTCGGTCCCCGCCGCCGTCAAAGCGTTGAATCGTGTGGCCTCATCCGTAGCGGTGCCGGTCAGAACCACCCGCAGCCCGTCTGACTGGACCTCGGCCCAGTTATGGCCTTTCAGGTCCAGCGCACGCCGAACGGCGAATTCCGAGGCTTCTTCGACCTTTGTTACGGCAAAGCTTGCCGCCAGCAGAGACAGCCCGGCGGACACAAGGAATACAAAGGCAACGACGAAGATATAAGGCAGACGCATGTGCGAACTATCGACTCCTCGGGTGAGTGTTCAGAACTCTTACAGAGGCCTAGGCCTGGGTGCAATCAGAGCAACAAGGCGACGCAAAGGAAGATCAGCGGAATAAGGCCGGTGTCACGGTTGGCACGGAACAATTGCAGCAGTTTAGCGTTGTCCTCGATATCAAGTCCCCGCAATTGCCATGCCATGTGCCACCCCATCGCCCAAGGCCCGCCAAGGGCCACCACCAGGGCCATGATTGACGTCTGGGTCGTCGCGGCGTCGATGATTGCCAGTCCCATAAGCGCCACAGTAGCCATCAGGAAATACTTCAACCATCGCGCAGTGTCGGTGCCAAACAGGCGGGCGGTGGACTTGATCCCGATCAGTTCGTCATCTTCGGCGTCCTGATGGGCATAGATCGTATCGTAGAACAGCGTCCATGCGATCCCGGCTATGTACAGCGTGATTGCGGGTATACCCACGGTTCCCGTGTGGGCAGCCCAGGCCAGCAGGATGCCCCAGTTGAAGGCCAGCCCCAGAAACACCTGCGGCCACCACGTGAAGCGCTTGGCAAATGGGTAGATCGTTACAGGCAACAGCGATAGCACACCCATCGCAATCGCAGCTTGGTTGAATGTCAGCAGAATCATCAGCGCCAGCAGGCATTGCAGCCCCATCCAGATCACGGCCTGGCGCACGCTGACCTGACCGGACGGGATTGGGCGGGATCGTGTGCGTTCGACCTGACCATCGAATTCGCGGTCGGTGATGTCGTTCCATGTGCAGCCCGCGCCGCGCATCAGAAATGCGCCGAAGGCGCAGCCGATGGCGATCCACAGATCCTCCCACCGCGGGGTGCCGTCGCTGAGGATGGCCAGTGCCAATCCCCACCAGCAGGGAATCAACAGCAACCACGTGCCGATGGGCCGGTCAGCACGGCTGAGGCGCAGGTAGGGGCGGGTGAAAGCGGGCGCATATTTATCGACCCAGTTGCCGCTGACAGCGTCGGCAACCTGACCGTCTGGTGTTGGGGCATTGCCTTGCATATGTAAGGTCTCATGAGTGCAAAGATCAGACTGTATGTAGAGCACCCTCTGGGTCAGGGGCAATCGGTTCCTTTGACGCGCGAGCAGGCCCATTACCTGTTTGGCGTCATGCGCCTGTCCGTTGGCGGACAGGTCGCGCTGTTCAATGGGCAGGACGGAGAGTGGCTGGCCGAGGTAATAGAGGCAGGCAAGCGGGGCGGCGTCTTGTCCTGCGTTGAGCAATCCAAACCGCTGCAACTGCCCCCAGATCTGTGGTTCCTGTTCGCGCCGATTAAAAAAGCGCGCACTGACTTTATCGTTGAAAAGGCAGCGGAAATGGGCGCAGCGCGGATCATGCCGGTGCAGACGGAATTTACCAATTCGGAACGCATTCGTCAGGACCGATTGCAGGCGCACGCCGTTGAGGCGACCGAGCAATGCGGTGGAACATTTGTGCCCAAGGTGGCTGATCTGCAGCGATTGGATCGCGTATTGGAAAGCTGGCCCGAGGGGCGGCAACTGATGTTCTGCGATGAGGCCGAGGTAGGCTCGGCCCTGCGGTTGGCTGGCAATGAAACGGACCAACCCTGGGCTATTCTCATCGGCCCCGAAGGTGGCTTTTCCGAGCGTGAACGCGCGAGGTTGGCCGCGTTGCCTTATTCACATGTGGTCAGCCTTGGTCCGCGCATCCTGCGCGCCGATACGGCTGCCGTAGCGGCGCTGACCATGTGGCAGCAGGCGCTGGGAGACTGGGTGTGAACTGGCAAGAAGCGAAAGGCGCAGACGTTCCAAAGATCGACAGGTTCCTGTTCGAACACATCCAGACGTCCATGTTCCCTCTGGCGAACCTGCGGGACTTCGGCTTGCGCGGCTCAGACCCGCGCGCCGTGAACTTGTGGACATTGGGTGAAGGTCCGCGGGCGGTTTTTGGAATCACAAATGAAGGTATGGTTCTGCCGCAATGCCCAGAATGCTCGGACGAAGACCTGAGCCATGCGATTCGCCTGATCCGAGGGCGCAAGTTGTTTGGTCTGGCGGCTGAGGCAACTCAAGCCGGTCGGATCATGCAGCTTGCGGGATGGGAAGACCGGCCTGCAACCCTAAACAGTGACGAGCCGGGATTCTCGCTGGATCTGAGTCGACTTGTCATGCCGGACGCCGCAGGCGCGAAACTGGTGCCGCTGGATGAACTGGACCGATCCATAACAGTGGGATGGCGGCAAGACTATCTGATCGAAGCAATGGGCTTTGACCCCGAACGTGCGCAACCTCAGGCACAAAAAGATATCGCTGCCTATATCGAACGCGATTCTCATCGGGCCTTGTTGATGGATAACCAGCCGGTAGGAATGACCGGGTTCAACTCGCGTTTGCCAGAGGTTGTCCAGATTGGGGGCGTGTACACGCCGCCCGATCTTCGGGGGCTTGGATACGCGCGACTGGCAGTGGCGCTGCATCTACGCGAGGCGCACAGCAACGGTGCAACCCGCGCTGTTCTGTTTGCCGCTAGCGATGCCGCCGCGCGTGCCTATATAGCAATTGGGTTCCGGCCAGCAGGCCACTATTCCCTGATTCTGTTCAAAAACCCCGAGGATACGGCATGAGTTTCATCCGACCCGAAGCCAAACTGGCCCTGTGGCGCTGGCGCGAAGTGCTGGTGGCAGGGGTCGTCTTGTTGGTCGGCCTCAGCTGGATCGGCGGACCCGGTGGATTGCTGGGTTGGTTGGGCTGGGTTCTGATCGCAGTCTCGGTGGCGCTGGCCGTTATTGGCATTCAACGTGCCCGGTTCCGAACCGGTGCAGGTGGCCCTGGTCTGGTGACCATCGATGAAGGTCAGATCACTTATCTAGGACCGCTGACAGGCGGCATCGTTGCGACACGTGAAATCGAGCGCCTTGCGCTGGACCCGACATCGTCGCCGGCGCATTGGATTTTGGATCAACAGGGGCAGCCGACGCTTCACATTCCTGTGAATGCGGAAGGTGCCGAAGCGCTGTTCGATGTGTTCTCGGCCCTTCCGGGTTTGAAAACTGAACAAATGCTGTCGGAACTGAACGGTGGCGCGACGCATCCTGTGGTTATTTGGGAACGTACGCCTCTGCGTCCGGCCCATTTGAGGCTGCATTGACACTGGCGCGGTTTAAGACCACGACTGACCAAACGACAGACACATCAGGATCGGAGCACGGTTCATGTCCATTCCCCAGTCCGGCGGCGGACCGATCGAACGCCATGAGCAACTGGCCGAATATCTGGAATCGGGCTGCAAGCCCAAACAGGATTGGCGCATCGGAACCGAACATGAGAAGTTCGGTTATTGCAAGGACACGCTGAAACCGCTGCCCTTTGAGGGTGAGCGTTCCATTCTTGCGGTGCTGCAGGGGCTGCGCGATCTGCACGGCTGGGCCCCGGTGGAAGAGGCTGGCAAGCTGATCGGGTTGGAAAAGGACGGCGCCAATGTCTCGCTGGAACCCGGTGGGCAGTTGGAATTGTCAGGCGCGCCGCTTGAGACCATTCATGAAACCTGTGACGAGGTGAACGCGCATCTGCGCGATGTGAAGGATATCGCGGACAAGATCGGTGTCGGCTTCATCGGCCTTGGGGCCGCCCCGATCTGGACCCACGAGGAAATGCCGCTGATGCCCAAGGGGCGTTACCGGCTGATGAATGACTACATGGAAAAGGTCGGCACCATGGGCCGGTCGATGATGCGCCGGACGTGTACGGTTCAGGTCAATATCGACTTTGGATCCGAGGCTGACATGGTGCAGAAACTGCGCGTCGCGCTGGCGTTGCAGCCGGTGGCAACCGCACTGTTTGCCAATTCGCCGTTCTTTGAGGGGAAACCCAACGGTCAGAAAAGCTGGCGCAGCTATATCTGGCGTCATCTGGATGATGCGCGCACCGGTATGCTGCCCTTTGTGTTCGAAGACGGGTTCGGGTTCGAGGCTTGGGTCGAGTACGCCTTGGATGTGCCGATGTATTTCGTCTATCGCGACGGCAAGTATATCGACGCGCTGGGCCAGTCCTTCCGTGACTTTCTGCAAGGCAAACTGCCTGCATTGCCGGGCGAAACGCCGACTTTGTCAGACTGGGCGGATCACCTGACCACAGCCTTCCCCGAGGCGCGGATCAAGAAGTTCATGGAGATGCGCGGGGCCGATGGTGGCCCATGGCGCCGCCTGTGTGCCTTGCCCGCATTCTGGGTGGGTCTGACCTATGATCAGGGTGCGTTGGATGCGGCCTGGGATCTGGTTAAAGGCTGGGACGCCGAAACGCGCGAAGAGCTGCGGGTTGCCGCGGCCCGGGACGGTTTGCAGGCGCAGGTCGGCGATATCAACATGCACGATCTGGCTGGTGAGGTGGTTTCGATCGCCCAAGCCGGCCTGAAATCCCGCGCCTTTCCCGGTGCAGGTGGGTTGGTACCGGATGAGACGCATTTCCTGAATGCGCTCAAGGACAGTATCGAAACCGGCAAGGTTCCGGCGGATGAATTGTTGGATCACTATAACGGCGACTGGAACGGCGATCTGACCCGGATTTATCCCGATTTCAGTTACTGACCGTCTTTTAGGTCTGTTGCCTTTAGGAGAGTATTTGCCAATTAACGCGATGTGACCTTGCCATGTGGCGGGGTCCTTCGAGTATGATTGGCGGGATATTCCCGAGCGTGATGGCGTCATGGCCCGTATCAGCGAACTGCATTATTCCAATGCCTACGCCGCCCAAAGCGGTGTGTCCGAGTTCCTAGAGGTTGCGCTGAGATCCGATGAGGATCCGGCCAATTTCACTGTGTCCTTCTATCAGGCGAATGGTCAGGTCGGGATCGAAATTCCGCTGGATCACCCGTCGGTTCAGGTCTCGACAGACCCTGACAATAACGAACAGGTCTTTGTGATTTCAGCGGATTTCTTTCCGATCCTGCTGACCGATCCCAATGGCGGCGGCGCTACCAACTATGAAGCCTATGCGCTGACCAATACGTCGACGAATGAGGTCATCGATTTCTACGATATCGGTGGCGGCACCACTGATATCGTCGCTCAAAATGGGTTAGCCGCCGGGGAAACTTCGGAAAATCTGCCGGTTCTTGTCGGGCCGAACCAAACCACAACGACCCTGCAATTCAATCAGCCCAACCCGGACACACTTGTGCATGCGCCGCTCTCACCCGGCGATTCAGGCGCGCCGTGTTTCGCGGCTGGCACGTTGGTCGACACGCCAGACGGCCCGCGCAGGGTTGAAACTCTGGGGCCGGGTGACCTGGTGCTAACGCAGGACGATGGTGCTTGCATCATTCGCTGGGCCGGTGGCTGCACTGTTTCAGGACGGGGTCGTTTTGCACCCGTTCGCATCCGTTCCGGCGCGTTGGGGGCGGAAAGGGACATTTACGTCTCGCCGCAACACCGCCTGCTGGTCTCAGGTTGGCAGGCGCAGCTGCTGTTCGGAGAAGATGAGGTCCTTGTCGCGGCCAAATCAATGGTCAATGACACGACCATCACATCCGCGCCTTGCGACCATGTTCACTATGTTCATCTGTTCTTTGACCGGCATCAACTGGTGTCGACCTCTGGCCTGATCTCGGAAAGCTTCTTTCCCGGGGCTCAGGGCCTGTCGAGTCTTGACCGCGAAGCCGCAGACGAGCTGTTCGCCCTGTTCCCCGAACTTTTGGATCAGCCGCAAA
Organism: Ruegeria sp. CDSA033; assembly: GCF_059612305.1. NCBI lineage: Bacteria > Pseudomonadati > Pseudomonadota > Alphaproteobacteria > Rhodobacterales > Roseobacteraceae > Ruegeria > Ruegeria sp. CDSA033. The sequence continues at coordinate 39,741 of NZ_JBXWQI010000021.1, forward strand.
CCTATGGCCCGACCGTTCGCCCGGTCCGGTGCGGCCCACAAGTGGCAATGCTGCGGGCGATCTGAACCGCCCCTCTTGCTTTCACAGACTGCTGTGATAGCAGAGCTTCAACAGCATTCAGGGAACCGTCATGGACGATCTTAAGGCAAAATATCTGGGTCAGATCGCCGATGCAGGCGACGAAAACGCGCTCGAAGCGATCCGTGTCGCGGCTGTCGGCAAAAAAGGCGAAGTCGCGCTGAAGATGCGCGAGTTGGGCAAGATGACGCCCGAGGAACGACAGGTCGCTGGCCCCGCGCTGAATGCCCTGAAGGATGAGATCAACTCGGCCCTGTCCGCCAAGAAAGCCGCTTTGGCCGATGCCGCGCTGGACGAACGCCTGCGCACAGAATGGCTGGATGTGACTCTGCCGACCCGCGCGCGCCGTCAGGGCTCGATCCACCCAGTTAGCCAAGCGACTGAGGAGCTGACCGCGATCTTTGCCGAACTGGGTTTCTCGGTGGCCGAAGGGCCGCGGATTGAGACCGACTGGCATAATTTCGACGCTCTGAACATCCCCGGCCACCACCCCGCGCGGGCCGAGATGGATACGTTTTATATGCACCGTGCCGAGGGCGACAATCGCCCGCCGCACGTGTTGCGCACCCATACGTCGCCGGTCCAGATCCGCTCGATGGAGAAACAGGGCGCGCCGATCCGCATCATTTGTCCGGGCGGCGTATACCGCGCCGACTATGACCAGACCCACACCCCGATGTTCCATCAGGTCGAAGGTCTGGCCATCGACAAGGACATCTCGATGGCGAACCTGAAATGGGTTCTGGAAGAGTTCGTGAAGGCGTTCTTCGAGGTCGACGATGTCGAACTGCGCTTCCGCGCTTCGCACTTCCCCTTCACCGAGCCGTCGGCTGAGGTCGATATCCGCTGTTCCTGGGATAACGGTCAGCTGAAGATCGGCGAGGGCGACGACTGGATGGAGATTCTGGGTTCCGGCATGGTCCACCCCAAGGTGATCGCCGCCGGTGGTATAGACCCGGACGTCTATCAGGGCTTTGCCTTTGGCATCGGCATCGACCGTCTGGCGATGCTGAAATACGGCATTCCTGACCTGCGCGCGTTCTTTGATTCCGACCTGCGCTGGCTGCGCCATTATGGGTTTGCGGCGCTGGATATGCCGAACCTGCATGGTGGTTTGAGCCGTTAGGGGGATCATTGGACGACTGGCTAACAGCGTATCGCGATTGGTGGAAACGTAGGGTTTCCAACTACCCGTTGCTTTGGCTGTTATGCTTGATTCTTGCGCTGTTTGTGTTGCCAACGCTCGCATCGTGGGTTTGGGAAAGCAACTCTGCCGCCGTTCTGATCGCATTTTTTGCGTCCGCGTTTCTGTTTCTGCCAGGCATTCTTATTGCTGGGCTTGAATTCGTGCGGATAGGAAGTTTCCTCCTGCGCGACAGATTCCAAAGAGAGAAAACCCACGACCTGATCAATAGACGGAACAGCGGTTTTTGGAAGTGGTGGTAGATAGTGTATCTACTAGGGCTTTATTTTTCGAAATTCTATGATTGGAGTTTCGCGCTCTCTTCCCGAAATAGTCGCTGGGTGGGAAATGTGATTCTCTTTGGATGGTTCGTTCTCTTTTGTGTGCTTGCGAGTTTTCTGCCAGGATGGTTGAGCGCTCTAATTTTATTTGCGTCTTCGCCATTTTCACTCCTTTTCATGATGGCAAATCAGAAGGTTTGGGAAAAACGAGATCAAGCGGCGCGAGACAGAGATGCACAGTTGTGGAAAACTAAGAAGCTAATTGATCGTTCAAAAAAATAGGCGCGGCTTGTCACAATCTCCCACGGGGTTGTGACGTGACAGCGGGCGCAGGCTCGCTAGGGTTCGGCAGATGATTTACCGACTGCTCTTCCTCTTTCTGCTGATCGCCACCCACGCCGCTGCCGTGGATACCTGCCACGGTGATACCGCCTGTCAGGTCGGCGACCGTTCCTATCATGTGCTGGAGCCCGACGGCTGGGATGGCGAAACGCCTTTGCCGGTGTTGCTGCATTTTCACGGCTGGGCGCGGCAGGGAACGGTGGTGGTGAACCACGAACGCATCGCCGGGGCCACGAAACTGCGCGGCGTGTTGTTGGTGGCCCCGAACGGGTTGGGCAAAAGCTGGGATTTCTGGACCTCGGACACGCGCGATGTCCCCTTTGCCGACCGGGTGCTTGAGGATGTGGCCAAACGCTATCCAATTGACCCGGACCGCATCTATGTATCGGGCTATTCCTTTGGTGGTGCGATGGCGTGGCGCTATGTGTGCCAGTCAGGCAATGACACGGCTGCCTTGCTGGCGGTCGCGGGGTCGATCCGTCAGACCGAGCACTGCCCGCAAGCCCCGGCCGAGGTGCGCCATGTGCACGGGACCAGCGACACCGTAATGGATTTCCCCTTTGGGCCGGGCGGGGACACGACTTATCCAGTGGCGCTGTGGCGGCAGAAATTCGGGTGTGAAACAGCGACGCCGCGCGGGGATTGGAGCGTTGTGCCGATCCTGACGCTCAGCCGGGTGGAATGGACGGATTGCGCACGGGGACAGGTTTCGCTGGATACGCATCCCGGCGGGCACTTCATCCCGCATGGCTGGATCGGGCGACAACTGGATGAGCTTTTGGGGCGGGAACCGACCTACCCCTGAACATTTGACTTGGACAGGTATTTCCAGCTTGGTTGCCCGGAATGATCCGAGAATGGAACTGCCCGATGCGAACCTTGCTGCTAAGCGCCCTAATCCTTGCAACCACACCTGTTCTGGCGCGCGATACGTATCCGCCGGTTGAGGTTCTGTTGCAGACCGATAAGTCCGTGATTGGCGAGGCACTGGAATACCCCGAAGGCAAGGCGCAGATAACCATGGCCATCGTGACCATGCAGCCTGGTCAAAAAACCGGCTGGCACAGGCACGAGGTCCCGCTGGCGGCTTACATGCTGGAGGGTGAAATCACGGTGGATTACGGGGATGCCGGGACCAAAACCTACAAAACCGGCGATGCGCTGGTTGAGGCGTTTCGCACACCTCATGCAGGAGTGAATTCCGGGGACGGTATTGCTCGGATTCTGGCGGTGTTTGCTGGTGCGGATGGTGTTTCCAACACGGTCGCGGAAGAGTAGGCGCCCAAGCCCCCCGCACCCTCTTTCCCCTGTCCGCAATATCCGTTACACGCGGTCTGACCCTAGATTTACTGGCGGAAACCGACCGATGAAATTCACTCTTTCCTGGCTGAAAGACCACCTCGACACCGATGCGTCGGTGGATGAGATTGCAGAGACGCTGACCGATCTTGGACTGGAAGTCGAAGAGATCGTGAACCCGGCGGACCGTCTGGCGGGCTTTACGCTGGGCTATGTGAAACACGCGGAAAAGCACCCGGATGCGGATAAGCTGCGCGTGTGCACGGTCGCGACTGACGAGGGCGATCTGCAGATCATCTGCGGCGCGCCCAACGCACGCGAAGGTATCACGGTCGTGGTCTGTAAGCCGGGCATGTATATCCCCGGTCTGGATCTTACGATCAGCGTGGGCAAGATCCGCGGCGTCGAAAGCTTTGGCATGATGGCCTCGGAGCGGGAGTTGGAGCTGTCAGAAGAACATGACGGCATCATCGAGCTGCCCTCGGGCGAAGTCGGCGACAAATTCGTTGACTGGTTGGCCGAGAACGAGCCGGCGAAAGTCGATACGATGATCGAAATCGCCATCACGCCGAACCGCCCCGATGCGCTGGGCGTGGCCGGGATCGCTCGCGATTTGGCTGCACGTGGCGTCGGTACGCTGAAGGAACGCGGCTATACACCGGTGCCGGGTGAGTTCGAAAGCCCGATCAAGGTGACGATCGATGAGGATACGCTGGACGGTGCGCCGCATTTCACTGGCCGCCTGATCAAAGGGGTCAAGAACGGCCCCAGCCCGCAATGGCTGCAGGATCAGTTGAAGGCAATCGGCCTGCGTCCGATCTCGGCTTTGGTGGATATCACCAACTATATGACGTTCGACCAGAACCGCCCGCTGCACGTTTTCGATGCGGACAAGGTGCAGGGTAACCTGCGCGTTCACCGTGCCAAAGGCGGTGAAAAGCTGGTTGCGCTGGACGAGAAAGAATACACCCTGCAGCCCGGTATGATGGTGATTTCGGACGATAAGGGCCCGGAGTCGATTGCCGGCATCATGGGCGGTGAGGAAACCGGCTGTACCGAGGACACCGTGAATGTGTTCCTTGAAAGCGCGTTTTGGGATCATGTGCAGATCGCGTTGACCGGTCGTGCGCTTAAGATCAACTCGGACGCGCGTTATCGGTTCGAACGTGGCGTGGACCCTGAATACACGCTGGAAGGGTTAGAACATGCAACGCAGATGATCCTGGATATCTGCGGTGGCGAAGCTTCGAAAGTGGTCGAAGCTGGCAAGGCACCGGATCACTCGCGTGCTTACAAGCTGGACGCTGAACGCGTGCAGTCGCTGGTGGGCATGGACATTCCGGAAAGCGAGCAACGCCAGACTCTGACCCGCCTAGGTTTCCGTCTGGAAGGCGAGATGGCGCATGTCCCAAGCTGGCGCCCCGATATTATGGGCGAAGCTGATCTGGTGGAAGAGGTCGCGCGGATTGCATCCCTGACTAAATTGCAGGGCAAGCCGCTGCCGCGTGTGACGGATGGTATTCCCAAGGCGGTGATGACCCCGACGCAGCGACGTCAGTCGATGGCGCGTCGCACTTGTGCGGCGCTGGGTTACAACGAATGTGTCAGCTACACCTTCATTGATCAGGCTTCGGCCGCGCTGTTTGGTGGCGGGGATGAGGCGACGCAGCTGGAAAACCCAATCTCGTCCGAGATGAGCCATATGCGCCCGGATCTGCTGCCCGGTCTGTTGCAGGCCGTTGCCCGCAATCAGGCGCGTGGCTATGCCGATGTTGCTTTGTTCGAGGTTGGCCCCGTCTTCCATGATGGCGAGCCCGGCGATCAGAAAACCCAGATCACCGGTCTGCTGGTTGGCCGCAATGGTCCGAAGGATGTGCACGGTGCCTCGCGCCCTGTAGACGTGTTCGATGCCAAGGCGGATGCCGAGGCCGTGCTGACGGCCATTGGTGCACCTGCCAAGGTGCAGGTCCTGCGCGACGGTGACGCCTGGTGGCATCCGGGTCGTCACGGTAAAATTTGCCTGGGTCCCAAAAAGGTTTTGGGTGTCTTTGGCGAACTGCATCCACGGGTGTTGCAGACGATGGACATCAAAGGCCCGGCGATGGCCTTCACCATCTGGCCAGAAGAGGTGCCTTTGCCGCGTAAATCCGGCGCTACCCGCGCCGCGCTTGAACTGCGTGATTTGCAGGCGGTCGAGCGTGACTTTGCATTCGTCGTCGACGAGAGCGTCGAGGCGCTGACGCTGGTCAATGCCGCGGCCGGTGCCGACAAGGCGCTGATCGAAGATGTCCGCGTCTTTGACGAGTTCATCGGTGGCAGTCTCGGTGAGGGCAAGAAATCACTTGCCATCACCGTGCGCCTGCAGCCGACGGACACGACGCTTAAGGAAAAAGACATCGAAGCGGTGGCCGAGAAGATCATCGCAAAGGTCACAAAGGCAACCGGCGGTGTCCTTCGCGGCTAAGCCGACTGGTATTATGACCATTCAAAAAAAAAGAGGTTCCGAATGCGGAGCCCCTTTTTCTTTTTGTAGACGCCTGATCAATACGAGATTTTTCCGTGTAGAAAGTCTTTCCAGTCGTCGATGTGGGTCCATTTTTCGGCAAAACAATCAACAAACTTGCTTGCGAAAGCTTCAAGGTAAGCATGATCCGCTGACGTCATCGCCACTCCCTTGCGATTACCGGAAGGGATGCGCAATTTATCCGGGTCTTTGTAAGCGGGTGTACGCGCCGGGTTAAGGCTCCCGTTATCCAGGCAGATTTGGTCCAGCAACGACATTAAATACTTAGTACGCGCTTCATCTGCCAATCGATGGCATTCTCTTTTGTCGATGCTGTATCTCAAGTCCAAAACTTCCTGCTGAAGCCGTTGTATCTCTTCCCGAAGCTCCTCATTCGTCGCGGTTTCAGCGTTGATGCGCTCTTGTTGCGCAACCGCATGGGCAACGACCTGACCAATCCCCTTGGCCATGTCTTTCATATCCCGGTTGTTCTGATTCAGTTTGGTAATCGATGCCTGCCGAACAAACCCGTCCAAAAAACCGCCCATGATACCTTCCTTGTCTCGCATTCCGTTGGGGCCACCTGCAGGTGACGTCGGAAACTGTTTCAATTCAACGCCTTATCCGAACTCTGTCGAATGTTGCGAGAGCGATCAATGTCCGTTTCAACTCTTGCGTTTATGGCGGGTGAATCCAATCTATTTGTCTGATCCCTCTCTTGGGTTGCTGCGCTATTCCCACTAGGGTCGCTGCAAAAGATTAAAGGAGACACCCATGGGCCTGAACGTTTACCTCTCTGGCGAAATCCACACCGACTGGCGTGAGCAGATCATCGACGGCGCGCAGGGGTTGGACATCACGTTCAACAGTCCGGTCACCGATCACGCAGCCAGCGACGATTGCGGTGTTGCCATTCTGGGGGCCGAGCCAAACAAGTATTGGCACGACCACAAAGGCGCGATGGTCAACGCGATCCGCACCCGCAAGGGTATTGCGGATGCCGATGTGGTCGTGGTCCGGTTCGGCGAGAAGTACAAACAGTGGAATGCAGCCTTCGATGCGGGTTATGCTGCGGCTTTGGGAAAGTCCTTGATCGTACTGCACGGTCCTGATCACCAGCACGCGCTGAAAGAAGTGGATGCTGCGGCGCTGGCTGTGGCCGAGCACCCGGGCCAAGTGGTTGATGTGCTGCGCTATGTTCTGACGGGCGCCCTGCCAAAATAACTCACGCTACGTTCCGCTTGCCTGATTTCAGGGCGCTTTCTACCGTCTGATAGGGCAGTGGGGGAGAGCAGCCATGGAATTCGATTACGTCATCGTGGGCGGCGGGTCCGCTGGTTGTGTGATGGCCGCGCGGCTGAGCGAACAACCAGACACAAGCGTTTGCCTGATCGAAGCGGGCGGGGCGGGTGAGGATCTGGTGATCCGGGCTCCGGCCCTGGTGGCAGCCATGGTGTCGGGGCGACCCAAGCTGAATAATTGGGCCTTTCAAACGGTGCGCCAGCCCGGGTTGAATGGTCGGAAAGGGTTTCAGCCACGCGGCAAAGCGCTGGGGGGCTCATCGGCGATCAATGCCATGCTTTACGTGCGTGGTCATCCCAGCGACTATGATGAATGGGCGGATTTGGGGTGTGAAGGTTGGAATTGGAAGAATGTCCTGCCTTACTTCCGCAAGACCGAGGGCAATGCGCGCGGTGCGGATGATCTCCACGGCGGTGATGGTCCCTTGCAGGTGTCGGACCAGTCTGAGCCGCGTGCCATCTCTCATGCGTTTGTCGAAGCCTGTGGCCAGCAACAAATTCGCAAGACAAAGGATTTCAACGGGCCGGAGCAGGAAGGCGCAGGCCTGTATCAGGTCACGCAGTTCCAGGACGGGGCGCATAAGGGTGAACGTTGCTCGGCAGCTGCGGCCTATTTGCGGGGCGTCAAATCGCGGCCGAACCTGACAATCATGACAAGGGCAGAAGCCCAGAAGATCCTTTTTGACAAAAAGCGCGCAACCGGGGTTTTGCTGCGTCAGAAAGGCAAAGAAGTCGAAGTTCGCGCCCGTCGGGAAGTCATCCTTTCGGGGGGTGCATTTGGTTCGCCACAATTGCTGATGTTGTCCGGTATTGGGCCCGAAGACGAGTTGAAACAGCACGGTATTCCTGTTCTGCACGACTTGCCCGGCGTTGGTCAGAATCTGCAGGACCACCTGGACTATGTCCTCAGCTATCATTCGAAACGTAAGGATGTCATCGGGCTGACCCCGGGCGGGCTATGGAACCTGGCCAAGGCAGGGTTGGACTGGCGCCGCACTGGAGAGGGGCTGTTTGCGACTCCCTTTGCCGAAGGCGGCGCGTTCTTCAAATCTGATCCATCCGTTTCCAAACCGGATCTTCAGCTGCACTTTGTTGTCGGAATCGTTGACGACCACATGCGCAAGATTCACTTGTCGCACGGGTTTTCGTGCCATGTCTGTGTGTTGCGCCCGTTCAGCAGGGGCAGCGTTGGGCTAACCTCGGACCGGGCAGGAGAACCGCCGCGTATTGATCCGGCTTATCTCAGCGATGACCGCGATCTGGATCTGTTGAAGCGCGGGGCTCGTATCATGGAATCAATTCTCGAATCCGAGCCGCTGGAACCTTGGCGCAAAAAGCGGCTCTATGCCCATGACGGCAGTGATCAGGCCTTGGAGGCTGATATCCGCAGCCGTGCCGACACGATCTATCACCCGGTGGGCACCTGCAAGATGGGGATCGACGATATGGCCGTTGTCGATACCGAAGGTCGGGTTCATGGGGTCGATGGGCTGCGGGTGGTGGACGCTTCAGTCATGCCGACTTTGGTCGGTGGCAATACCAATGCGCCCACTATCATGATTGCCGAAAAGATCGCCGAAGCAATCAGTCCCGGGGCGGCGTAACCAGGCCTTTTTGCACCGCGGGTCGTTCCAGGAACCGGTTGAGATAGGCCACCAGATTGGCGTGGTCTTCCCAACCAACAAGGTCGTGCGCATTGTAGAATTCGAGCCCGCGCAGCCACGGCGCGATTGCGATATCGGCAATCGAATAGTCTCCGGCAATCCAATCCTGGCCTTCAAGCTGTTGGTTCAGGACATTCAGCAATCGCTTGGCTTCGTTCACGTAGCGTTCGCGGGGGCGGGGGTCTTCGATCTCGCTGCCTGCGAATTTGTGAAAATAGCCCAGTTGCCCGAACATCGGACCGATGCCGCCCATCTGGAACATCACCCATTGGATCACGCGATATTTGTCGGCTTTGGTCTGACCCAGAAACTTGCCGCTTTTCTCGGCGAGATATATCAGGATCGCTCCGCTTTCGAACAGACCAATGGATTCTCCGTCCGGACCATTCGGGTCGATGATCGCCGGGATTTTGTTGTTGGGGTTCAATGACAGGAATTCGGGGCTTTTGACATCCGAGTCTGACAGGGTAACCCGATGGGCTTCATAGGGCAGGCCGGTTTCCTCCAGCATGATTGACGCTTTGACGCCGTTCGGCGTGGGGAAAGAATAGAGCTGAATCCTGTCGGGAAACTGCGCAGGCCAGCGTGCCGTTATTGGGTGAGAGGCGGTATCCAGCATGGGGGGCTCCTGTCATGGGTTGCGTGCAATAGGTAGGTTCAATTGTCCAGTCTTGCCAGCATCTGGGCTGTGCATACAAGGTCAGGGGCTGTGTACGTGAGAACAACGGGGAAAACCTGCGTATCTCACACCTAGACCGAAGCGCGCTTATGGATCACTATTCCGCCAATCCCGCGCTGAGAGACGCGGGTTTGCCGTGAATCGAAAGGAGATGCGCGTGGATGAGGTCGTAACACAGGTGGGAGCCTATGCCCCGCTGATCATAAGCGCGGTCAAAGCGCTGGTCGTACTGATCCTTGGATGGATCATTGCTGGCGCCATTGCCGGTGTCGTCCGGCGCCGGATCAATGCGACACCGCATATTGATCAGACGCTTGGGAATTTCGTCGCCAGTCTGGTGAAATGGGTCATACTGGCCATGGTACTGGTTGCAGTGCTGGGCATCTTTGGCATTCAGGCGACAAGCATCGTCGCCATTTTGGGTGCTGCTTCTCTGGCCATCGGTTTGGCCCTACAGGGAACGCTGAGCGATCTTGCTGCGGGCGTTATGCTGGTTGTCTTCCGCCCTTACAAGCTGGGTCAGTATGTCGATATCGGCGGCACCGCAGGCACTGTTAAGGATCTGAACCTGTTCACGACCGAGCTGGTGACGCCGGATAACGTGCAGATCATCGTTCCCAACGGACAATCCTGGGGATCGATCATCACAAACTACTCGGCGCATGACACGCGGCGTGTCGATCTGGTGTTCGGCATTGATTACGGTGACAGCGCTGATGAGGCGATGAAGATCATTCTGGATGTCGCGAAGGCCGATGACCGTATCCACAGTGATCCGGAACCTTGGGTGCGTGTGACAAACTTGGGTGACAGCTCGGTCGATCTGACGGCGCGCCTCTGGTGCGCGGCCGCGGACTATTGGGATGTGAAGTTCGACCTGACCAAAGCCGTGAAGGAAGCGTTTGACGCCAAAGGCGTTTCGATTCCCTACCCGCATTCTGTGGAAATTCACAAAGAAGGGTAAATTCTCCCGCCCGTCGCGCGGGCATTGGAAATGCCCTCCTCCGTTTGGGCCCGGCGCCGCGCTTTTAGCGCGGCGTTTTTTTGTCGGTGCAAAAGTCGTTCGATCAAAAGAAAAGCGGCGCGCCAAAGGCGCGCCGCCATGCCCAACGCTGTAAAGCAGCCGCTTTAGCGGCTCCTTACAGGGGCGGGAGTGCTTCAGGCGTTGACGATTGCCTCGGGCGAGACAACATCCAGACCCAGCGCCGTACCAACAGCTTCGTAAGTCAGCTGACCGGCATGGACGTTCAGACCTGCCAGCAAATGCGAGTCGTCCTGACATGCTTTCTTCCAGCCTTTACCCGCCAGTGCCAGCAGGAACGGCATAGTCGCGTTGCCCAATGCGATGGTTGAGGTTCGCGCAACTGCGCCCGGCATGTTGGCCACGCAATAGTGCATGACGCCGTCCACTTCATAGATCGGATCGGCATGGGTGGTCGCTTTGGAGGTTTCAAAGCAGCCGCCCTGGTCGATGGCAACGTCAACCAGAACCGCGCCGGGTTTCATGGTGGACAACTGCGCGCGCGAGATCAGCTTGGGTGCCGCAGCGCCAGGAATCAGAACCGCACCGATGACCATGTCGGCATCCTGGATCAGCTCGGCCGTTGCGCCGGCTGTGGAGTACTGGCTCTTGAAGGTGCCGCCGAAAACGTCGTCGAGGTAACGCAGGCGTGGCAGAGACCGGTCCAGAACGGTGACGTCAGCGCCCATGCCTGCCGCGATCTTGGCTGCGTGCGTGCCAACAACGCCGCCGCCGATCACGATGACTTTGGCCGGGCCAACGCCGGGAACGCCACCCATCAGAACGCCGCGACCGCCATTGGCCTTTTGCAGGGTCCACGAACCGACCTGAGGTGCCAGACGACCGGCAACTTCGGACATCGGTGCCAGCAACGGCAGGCCGCCTTTGGAATCGGTTACGGTCTCATAGGCAATCGCGGTGCAGCCCGACGCCAGCAGGTCGTGGGTCTGGTCTGGATCAGGTGCCAGATGCAGGTAGGTGAACAGCAGCTGGCCTTCACGCAGCATCTTGCGCTCGACCGCCTGAGGTTCTTTGACCTTTACGATCATGTCTGCGGTCGCAAAAACTTCTTCTGCGGTGTCGACGATACGCGCACCTGCGGCGACATACGAGTCGTTGTCAAAGCCGGAACCCATGCCGGCATTGGTTTCAATGATGACCTCGTGGCCGCGCGCAACAGCTTCTTGCGCAGCGTTGGGGGTCATGCCAACACGGAATTCCTGGGGTTTGATTTCCTTGGGGCAACCGATTTTCATTTCTCGCTCCTCCATTCATAAACTGCCCAAATTATGTGCAATTCGGGATGCAATTTCTGTGAAACTCTGCCCGTCATTTGGGTTTTCTTTGCGAGAATCTTCGGTATTATTGGAATTTCTTGCAAAGGACTTGCGCCAATGAGCCTCGATACGACCGATAGAAAGATTCTGGCCGCCCTGCAGAGAAACGGCAGGATGTCGAATGCCGAGCTGTCAGACCAGGTGAATCTGTCGCCATCGGCATGTCACCGGCGGGTCCAACGGCTTGAGGCCGAAGGGTACATTCGAAACTACGTTGCGTTGCTGGATGCACGCAAGATGAACGTCCCGACCACCGTGTTTGTCGAGATCACGTTGCAGGGCCAGGCCGAAGAGCTTTTGGATGCGTTCGAAAAAGCGGTGGCGCGTATTCCCGACGTTCTGGAGTGTCATCTTATGGCGGGGACGGCGGACTATATTTTGAAAGTTGTCGCCGAGAACACAGAGGATTTCGCCCGAATTCACCGTCAGTACCTGTCGCGCTTGCCCGGCGTGGCGCAAATGCAAAGCTCATTTGCCTTGCGCACTGTGTTCAAGACGACGGCCTTGCCGGTGTGACCGTCAGGCTGGGGCCGGGTAGGTGAACAGGATCAAATGCACGGCATTGAAGCCGAAATGCATCAGAACGGGCACCCACAACCGACCGGTCGCATAAAATCCCAAACCACAGGCCGCACCAAGAATCGCGGCATAAGCGACCAGGGCCGTACCCCCTGCAAAATGCGCCAGACCAAACAGAAAGCTGGCCAGAGTCACACCAAGTGCTGCACCAAGTTTGGAAGCAATAAGCGACTGCAGGTACCCGCGGAAAAAAGCCTCTTCCGTCAGGCAGGTCAGAAACAGGTTCGACAATGCAAAAATCAGCCACCAAGGTGGTGGGCTGAGTTCTGGCCGGATGGCCTGCGCGGCCAGCCCAAAGGCGAAGAGGGCGGGCAAGGTCGCGAGGCCAACTAGCAAGGGTGTTCTCCGGACAGGTCTCGCTGAATCAGTCATTCCCGGCCAGGCCAGCAGGACCGCGAACAGCACCATTGGCTTGTCCAGATTCAAGTACATTGAAAACGCCGAACTGTCCGGCCCGGCGTAGACCCGGTCCAGTACCAGCAGGTTTTGAAAACCGGGCACCTGATGCGCGCCCAATGCAAGACACCAGCCGATCAACATGACGTGGCCAACCGCCGCGCCGGTGCCTGTAAGATGGTTCAGGGCCGCAGCCCCCAACAATCCGGCAGCAACAACTCCAACAGCCAAAGGCGTGACCAGCCCCATGGCGAGGGCGGCAAGACCAAACACCAACAGCAGCGTCAGGCCAAGTTGCCGCCTGCCCGAGGCCGCACTGACCATGCCGGCGACCAGTATGGACCAGGGCCATATCAATGGCAGAAGGAATACAAAATGCGCCACGGCTCTCTCATGTATTCAGGTGCGTATTGATGCCGTCGGACAACCCCAAATGGCAAGGCCGTGCAAGGATCAGCCTTTGCATAACTGCCGGCGTTGCGTCAAATCAGACGCTTGTATCTAGGCGCAGGTCGGTTCAATTATAGGAATGACCGAACGTCTGCCTGTTTTACGGCCCCGCACCAACTTGAAATTGAACCGGCGCGGAGCGTTCATCAATTGTATCTGATGACATCAGGCGGTCACACTCTCTGGGTATGGTCGGAACCCGTTGACTGATAAGGAGCAGATCTTGGCTTACCAAAACAATGATGCCCCAAAAGACTGGCTGGAAGCCGAGCTCGAAGACACGCTGGATGAAGATCTCGAAATCGAATTCAGCGAGCCGATGCTGTCGATGGAAGTTCGCAAGATCTATAAGGAACAGCATCCTGACATGCTGGACCGCAAGGTCTATTTCCAGAACCTGCTGCGATTGCAGGCCGAACTGATCAGGGTTCAGGATTGGGTTCAACACACGGGCGCCAAAGTGTGCATCCTGTTCGAAGGTCGCGACAGTGCCGGTAAAGGGGGGGTAATCAAGCGGATTACCCAGCGCCTGAACCCGCGTGTTGCGCGTGTGGTTGCGTTGCCCGCACCCAGTCGCAGGGAACAAAGCCAGTGGTATTTCCAACGCTACGTGCCGCATTTGCCCGCAGCTGGCGAAATCGTTCTGTTCGACCGGTCCTGGTACAACCGTGCGGGCGTCGAACGGGTCATGGGTTTTGCCAGTGAAGATCAGGTCGAACAGTTCTTTCAGGACGTTCCCGAATTCGAACGGATGCTGGTGCGGTCGGGGATCATCCTGCTGAAATATTGGTTCTCGATCACCGATGAAGAACAGCAGTTGCGATTCCTGATGCGCATTCACGATCCGATGAAGCAGTGGAAGCTGTCGCCGATGGATCTGGAATCGCGCATTCGGTGGGAATCCTACACCAAGGCCAAGGAGGACATGTTGTTTCGCACGAACATACCCGAAGCGCCCTGGTACATCGTCGAAGGCAATGACAAAAAGCGCGAGCGCCTGAACTGCATTGAACACCTGCTGACCAAGATCCCGTATTCGGATGTGCCGCAGGAAAAGGTCGATCTGCCGGATCGAAAGTATAACCCGGAATATGAACGCCGGATTTTGCCGGACGATCTGTATGTTCCCAAGGTCTATTGAACTATTGAAGTAGAAATTGGTGCGAGGCAGGATCGCCCCCGCCTCGCACCGTGGTATCCGTTAAGCGGCGTCCATCATGCAGTCGAAATCATAATAGTTGAACACAAAGACATCACCCGAATTGTCGCCGGCCATGTCAGAACATGTCTCAACATCGTCCACAGGATTGTCACCGCCGGTCATCACCATATCGAAATCGTCGGTTTCGGGTTCCGCATCGGCATAGTCCGTGTCGTTCCAATCAAACTGGTCAAACTGCGCCTGAATCGATTGGACGAATGCCCGGATCTCGGCAAGAAACTCCTGAACGTCAAAACAGGCAAACTCTTCGGGTTCTTCCGTTCCGGGCGTTTCGGCCACCGGTTCCTCGGGCTCGGTAACTTCGGGGTCAGGTACTTCGGCCACCGGTTCCTCGGGCTCGGTAACTT